>CAYUZF010000054.1:2825-10534 GCA_964449615.1 uncultured Aureispira sp. | reverse complement strand
CGACGATTGGCAGTTGACCATTGGTGCCGATGGCCGTATGACGGCGGTCGTAGCCGCAAGGGGCAACCACGAGCGTTCGGATGCTTCTATTGTGGACATGTTTGATGTGCCGCACGAAATGGTTTATTACGGCCTTACCTTTGCGCGGGGCTTGTTGCGCATTTATACCCTCAACAGCATGCAATCGTCTAGCAGCGCGCAATTGGCTTGGTTGGAAAAAGACTTGCGTCAAAGTCAAAACATGGGTTGGCGCATGGCACAGTACCACCACCCTATGCGTCCCCACAATTCGCGCAAGCACGAACAAGAATACATGCGTCTGCATTGGGGCAAACTCTTTTTTACCTATGGAATGGATTTGGTTTTAGAATGCGACTCGCACTTGTCTAAAATTACTTGGCCTATTCGCGCCAGCAATGACCGCAGCGAAAAAGGATACGACGAGGGTTTTGTACGGGACCCCGCAGGAACTGTGTTTGTGGGCGAAGGCGGTTGGGGGGCGCCTCTCCGTGCAGCAGACGATACCAAGCGCTGGACGAGAGCAAGCGGCTCGTTCAACCAAGTGAAATGGTTTTTTGTAGATTTGGATAAAATAGAGCTGCGCACCATTATCACAGAAAACGCCAACGAAGTGGGTGCCTTGACAGACGACACGCGTTTTTACATGCCTACCAACATCGACCTGTGGCGCATAGAGGAACAAAACTCCCTGACCATATTTAATAGAAAAAAAGACAAATTTATACCCAAGCGTCCACAGATTTTGATGGAAATTGTCAATACCGAAATCCAGTATCTAAACAACGCCGTACAACTCAAATGGGAAAGCATTTACGAGATTGAACGGGTGAAATATAAGATTCAGCTATCGACGAATAAACTGATTTGGAAAACGCTCAACATTGTTACAGGGCAGGGCCTTTCGGCTAACAAACAGCAGCGCTATGCTTACGAAGACAAAGACGACAAGCGCGGCGGGAAATATTACTATAGAATTGTAGCCATTGATCGCGGGGGGCAGGAAATTGCCCAAGAATACCTCGAAGTGCGTACGCTGGGCAGCGATAAATTAGAAACCATCCAAGCCAATACCAGTATGGGACAGTTGCAAGTACCCATTACCGTCAACAGCCCTAGTAAGGTGGTGTTGGAGTTGTTTGATACCAAACGCCGCCGCGTTTTTATTCGAGAGTTTGACGGCAAACAAGGCCTGCAAAATCTTCCACTCAACATTCGCCATTTAGAGGCAGGGTATTATTTAATGGAAATCAGTTGCAACGGTCAGTTGATTAAAAAAAGCTTAAAAATAAGTAGCTAATGAACGACTTATCCAAGTTAATACTGTTGCTCGCTGCCTGCTGTTGGTGGGTGGGATGCGCGTCGCCCAATTCCGAAGGGGAGGAGACTGCTCCTGCTCGTGCCGCCAACAGCAGTGCCCAAACGGTTTCTTTAATGCCCGATTCGGCGCTGGTGGCCAAAGCAGAAGCCCAGCTAGAATTGCCCGACAGCCTTTCGCCCGAACAACGCCAAACCATTATGAGTAAAATAACAAAAGACTACTTGATGGGGAAATTTGACCCCGAAACCGACGAGCGTTTTGCGCCCATTCCAAAACCCTATGCCAACAAGGCGTTGTACATGCGCCGCGAAGCGCTGAACAGTTTTCAACAAATGCACGCTGCTGCAAAAAAAGACGGCATTGACTTGGTTGTTTTATCGGCTACCCGTCCTTTTGATGTCCAAAAATCCATCTGGGAAGCCAAATGGACGGGCCGCCGCAAGGTAGACGGCCAACTGCTGCCCAAGACGGTTAAAGACCCCAAAGGCCGCGCTACCAAGATTTTGCGCTGGAGTTCTATGCCCAGCACCTCGCGCCACCACTGGGGAACGGACATTGACATCAACAGCCTAGAACCCAGCTATTTTGAAAGCGGACAAGGGCTAAAAGAATACGAATGGTTGGTGGCCAATGCCCCGCAATTCGGCTTTTGCCAAGTCTATTCTAAAATGGGCGCAGAGCGGCCTTACGGTTATCAAGAAGAAAAATGGCACTGGTCTTATCTGCCCATTTCCAAGCCGTTGACCGAAGCGTACGCCCAGCAAATTACCGATCAAGATATTGAAGGATTTATGGGCGCGGAGTCGGCTCCTATGATTGAAGTGGTGAAAAAATACGTGTTGGGAATCAATCCCGCTTGTTTGTAATACTACTACACTCGATCGCTACTGCGTTTTGGATTTTTTAAACAACGCTTCCAAATCCAATACCCCAAACCGATAATCGCTAAAATAGCGATCCTGAAAAGAGAGAAAAACCGCTGGCCCATCCAAGCGGAACGAAAGCATGGGACAGAGCAATTCCTGTTGGCGCTGGTAATGGTAGAACTTGCGCTGTCTTAGCGCGCCTTCTGCGTCGATTTTTACCGCTGCTGCATAGCCATCGGCATACAAACCTTGATTGTACAACAAATATACGTTGTCGCCCTCGGCACAGAGGTAGTGGGAGAGAAAGGTTTTGAGCCGCGGCACTTCTTCGCCGTGTTTGTACACGTGGCGCAACCATTGCAAGTTGCCTGCCGCCCCTATTTTTACCGCCAAAACATCGTTGCTGCGAAACTGGATGCCGCTGCCTGGTTGTTGCTCGGCAGAAAACACCAAACCGCCGTCTTGCGTCAGGCGCCAATGCAAGAGTTTGTAAGAGCGGGCTTCTGCCTGTGGACGCACGCGTTTTTTGTTGAGAATGTCTGCCAATTGTTCGGGCGTAAAATCGTATTGTTTTTTGATTAAAACTTTTGTGCGCGCTTGGTTTATTTTTATAAAAAAGACGCCCGATTGCTGATAATAGCGCTGTTTGGAATAAAAGCCGAACCACAGAATATTCCCTTCTTTGTCAAAGGTAAAATTGGCTTGGTTGAAGAAAAATTCCCCCATGTTGGGTTGAAACAAGGCAAAATTTTTGCGCTCTTTTCCTACAAAAAATAAGGTGGGATCGGCTGTAACTTCTTTGAGGGCATAGCTGCGCTGGTCGCGAAAAATATCGGTTTGAATGGCTACTTCCCCCGCGTTGTTGACGCGCAGTTTTTGAATGGCTACGCGGCGTTTGGCACTACCGTCGGGAGAGAGGTTGACGGTGCGTTTCCAAAGTGGGTGGAGTTGGGCATCAAACACCCGCAACGTGATTTCGTTGCTCAGGCCCCGCACCCCGTCCAAGTCGCCTTCTTCCTCAAAATCATAAACCAGTACCTTGCTGCGATCGGGCGAGACGGCAAAATTGACCCGATAGAAATTGGATTCCATTTTAAATGGGGCAATCAGTTCGATAGAATCTTGCGATAAATTGAAACTGTCGCGCTCCAACTCTACGGCATACAAACTCACGCGCTCGTGGCTGTTGTCCCGCTTATTCTCAATATAACGAAAATAGAGCAAGGATAACCGACCTTTCAAATTCATCAGCCCGACGTATTTGCGCTTTTTTTGGGTAATCACATAGGTTTTTTTGGTTTTGAAAGAAGGGTCGTATTTTTCCAATTCGGCATAACCCAACCCCCTGCTGAACCGCAACACATAGTAGCCCGAAGAATCGTAATCCATCAAGGAGTAGGTGCGATCGGTCAAGTTTTTTTCTTGTAATTTGCTAAGTGTTAGAAAATCTTGTGCCGTTAAGGAATTATTAGAAAAACAAACCAGTAATATCAGTGTACTAAAGTAACGGAAAACCCTCATGGAAGGTGTATTTTGTAGAATGAATAAGATAAGCTATAAAGATACCTATTTAGCGGCATTATTTGAAAAACCCTTTGCTGTGCTGGCACCTTCATTAACAAAATATTGTTAATTAGTCAATTGTCATGCCTAAAGAAATCTTCTAAAATTAAAGATTTAGCCAAACAGCTAAAGCAACAAGGGGCGCTTATGTTACCAATGTATCTCAAAACTCAAACCTTATCTTATGTCTAAAGCAATTTTAGATGACTCTTTTGGCGAAGCACCACGCCCTTCTGAATTAGATCTTTCCAACGAAGATTCCATCAGACGCTATCTAAAAACAGGGGTAAGGATTTGTTGTATGGGACAAACAATTTTCTTCGGGGTTTGCTTACAAGCACATTGATGAATTCATATATGATAATGTTAAGTATTTATAAATTTAATTGGTGTTGTTATTAGAATTTGTATTGTACTTGTGCGTACCCAGTTTATTGTTTCAGGTCGCTTGGCGTATGGGAATTCCAATGTTGAAAAAATCGCTTGGACAGCGTACCAAAACAGCGTTAGTAGCAAGCGAACGCGTTTATCCTACCTTTTGGAAACGTGTGTTGTTGGAGAGTGGCATTGCGTTCGTAGTCAGTGCATTGGTTTTTGGCGTCGCTTTTTATGTAGAAAGTCTGGGTGAAAATATGTTGTATATTGACCCAGATACCGCTACCTTTGTAACGGGAGTGGCTTATTTTGGCGCTTTTGCTATCTTTTTGTATTATGAATTGCCTGCGCTGTACCAATATCTTAAACGGATGTTGTGATTAAGGGAGTTTGAGTATTGATAGAAGGCAGCCCTATATTTTAGTAAAAAACAACGAACAATGGCTTTAATAAAAACAGTGCGGGGCAAGACGCCCCAATTTGGCAATAATTGTTACCTCTCTGAAAATGCAACGGTAATCGGCGACGTGAAAATGGGGGCTAATTGCAGTGTTTGGTTTCAAGCCGTAGTGCGCGGCGATGTCAACAGCATTCAAATTGGCGAGCGTGTCAACATTCAGGATGCCGCTATTATTCATTGCACATATGAGCGTGCGCCCACTGTGATTGGCAACGACGTGTCTATTGGGCACCGCGCTATCATCCACGGTTGTACCCTGCACGACCACGTTTTGATTGGGATGGGGGCGATGGTGATGGACCACGCGGTGGTGCCGTCGTATTGTTTGGTGGCAGCTGGGGCCGTGGTGTTGGAAAATGCTGTGCTGGAGCCGTACAGCATCTATGCGGGTGTGCCTGCGCGCAAGATCAAAGAGCTCAGTCCTGAGCAACTAGAAGACAGCATTGGACGCATTGCCCGCAATTATCAAAAGTACGCCAGTTGGTACCAAGACGAGGCGTAGCAGGAGTGCAGAACAACAACTGATATTTTTGTTTGGTGCCTTGGTCGCGGTAAACAACTTCGATAGGTAATTATTTTTTATTCAGGTACATTTAGAGAAGCATCTTAAGGAAAATACGAAGTTCGCGAGAGGAGCAGTGGTTATATGCAGCGATTGTACTATATTGGGTATCCTTAGCGCAGCACTACGAAAACAGCCGAAGAGAGTAGGAATTATTGTCCTTCCTTTGTTGTTCTGTTAACGATCATTATACACGCAAACATCGACCAATGAGAATAGCCATTGCACAGCTCAATTACCACATCGGAAATTTTGAAGGAAACTTACAAAAAATGTTGGAGGCGACCAGCCAAGCCAAAGAGAAGGGCGCAGATCTCGTCGTTTTTGGAGAATTGGCAGTAACGGGTTACCCGCCACGCGATTTTCTGGAATTTGACGATTTTATTCGCCGCAGCGAAGAGGTAATAGAGCGCTTGGCCGAAGCGGCGCAGGGCATAGCCATCGTAGTGGGGGCACCTTCGCGCAACCCTGTGGTAGAAGGCAAGGACTTGTACAACAGTGCTTATTTTTTGGCCGATGGCAACATCCAACAACGCCAACACAAAACGCTGCTGCCCACCTATGATATTTTTGACGAGTACCGCTACTTTGAACCTGCGACAACCTTTAAAGTAGTCGAATACATGGGCAAACGTATTGCGCTGACGGTTTGCGAAGACATCTGGAATGTAGGCAATGAAAACCCGCTGTATACCACTTGCCCATTGGACGAATTGTCTAGCCAGTCGCCCGATTTTGTCTTGAATCTATCCGCCTCGCCCTTCAGTTATGGCCATGCCCACAACCGCATCCATGTACTCAAGGAAAATGTACGGTTGTACGGCAAAGCAATGTTCTACGTCAACCACGTAGGCGCGCAGACGGAGATTATTTTTGATGGCGGTTCTATTATAATGGCACCCGATGGGAAGGTGTACGACGAGTTGCCGTATTTTCAAGAAGAACTGCGGGTGTACGACTTAGACAAGGTTATGAAAGGCGGGGTAGAGCGGGTACAAGAAAAGAATAAGATGCGCTTGATTCACGACGGGCTGGTAACAGGCATTCGCGATTATTTTGGGAAATTAGGCCTAAAACGCGCTGTTTTGGGCTTGTCGGGGGGCATTGACTCGGCGGTGGTGGCCGTATTGGCACAGCGGGCGTTGGGGGCAGGCAATGTGCGGGTAGTATTGATGCCTTCGCAATTTTCTTCCGACCACTCCATCAACGATGCACGCCAATTGGCCCAAAACCTCAACGTGCAGTACGATATTATACCCATTGAATCGGTATACCAATCTTATGAGCAACTACTAACACCACATTTTGCAGGCTTAGAATTTGATGTAACCGAAGAGAACATCCAAGCGCGGATTCGCGGCATGTTGTTGATGGCCTTTTCCAATAAATTTGGGAACATTCTGCTCAATACTTCTAATAAAAGCGAAGCCGCCGTGGGCTATGGCACTTTGTATGGCGATATGGCAGGGGGCTTGTCTGTGATAGCAGACGTATACAAAAGCGAAGTCTATGAATTGGCGCGTTACATGAACAGAGACGGCGAAGTCCTGCCCGAAAACATCATTATCAAACCGCCATCTGCAGAGCTACGCCCCGACCAATTTGACTCCGATAGTTTACCCGATTACGATATTTTAGACCGTATTTTATATCAATACATCGAAAAGCGACAAGGGCCCAAAGAGATCATCGAACAGGGATTTGATGCAGCGCTGGTACACCGCGTATTGGGCATGGTCAACCGCAATGAATTCAAGCGCGCACAAGTAGCGCCTGTTTTGCGCGTATCGCCTAAAGCCTTCGGGATGGGGCGACGCATGCCTATTGTAGGAAAGTACTTGACTTAAGTTGTGGGACTAGCGTAGGCTGCTTTTTTATAGAATGAGCATCAAGCGTATAAACAGCCATTAACTAGGTGTATTTGTAACAAAAAAATAAAATAGACCTCCTAATTTTAGTTGGATATAACGTATCTTTGTAGTAGTACTAATAAAGGTGCGGTAGAACGATCTTTTTATAAAAATAGAGCGATGAGGAATTACCTACTAGGCGTCGGTTGTATGGCCTGTTTACTGATGGCCTGCCAAAACAACGTACAAAAACAGAGCGAAGCGGCTGTGCAAGCCTATCAAGAAAAAGATTACGATAAAGCTATTGCGCTCAATGAAAAAGTGTTAGAACTAGAAGCGGACAACGTACAAACGCATTACAACTTAGCGGTAATTTACCAAGAACAGCGCCAAGAGGATAAAGCAATCGAACACTACGAGCGTATTTTAGAACTTGCGCCCGATGAAACCAATGCCAAAATTGATTTGGGCATTCTTTATGAGCAGCGCCAAAATGCCGAAGCTGCTGTAGAGCAGTTAGAAGGCGTACCCGTTGCCCTGCGTTCTGCGGCTGTCCTCGCCGCCCTAAGCAGCAGCTATGTTCAGTTGCAGGACATGCCCACCGCCCTCAACTACGCCAATGAGGCGTTGGAAGTAGAACCCAACAACATCCAAGCTCTGCACACCCTGGCCGCCGTAGCCGAGAGCGAAGGCC
>CAYUZF010000054.1:0-2815 GCA_964449615.1 uncultured Aureispira sp. | reverse complement strand
ATCGACGTCGCCATCGGTTACCACGAAAAAATTCTTCAATTGGATTCGACGTACACCGAAACCTATCCCATTGTTTCCAACCTCTACAGCTCGGCGGGCAACACCCAAAAAGCACTTTATTACGGCAACAAAGCCCTAGAAACCTTTCCCAACAACATCGACATGCTCAACAACATGGGCTTTATTTACCTCAATGCAGGCAACAACGTCAAAGCCATGGAATATTTTGAAAAGGTCATTACAAAAAATCCCGACTACGCCTATGCCTACAACAACCGCGCATCCATTCTTATGAAAGAGGGCGAATACCAGCGCGCCCTAGAAGCTGTTGAGCAATCCCTCGTCCTAGATTCGGACAACGCCTATGCCTACCGCAACATGGCCATTTGTTACGCCCAATTGGACAACCTAGAAGCGGCCTGCGAAGCGCTGGATGCCGCGGAAAAAGCTAAATTTCGGCTGCGTCTGAAGGCGGAGTTGGAGGAATTGCGGGAGGCGTATTGTAGAGAAGAGTAATAATTATGTTAGAAATCCTCTACCAAGACGCCCACTACGTCGCCATCAACAAACCGCACGGCCTGCTCGTACACCGCAGCAAAATCGCCAACGACGCGACTGAATTCGCTTTGCAGCTGCTGCGCGACCAGCTGGGGCAGCGGGTGTATTTGGTGCATCGGCTCGACCGCAAAACGGCGGGCGTGTTGTTGTTTGGCTTGAGCGCGGAAGCGACGCGGGCAGCGCAGGGGGTATGGGAGGCAGAAAGCACGCAGAAAATCTATTATGCGATGGTGCGCGGCTATTTTCCAGAGCAGGTGCTGGTAGAAAAACCATTGGTCAATGAAAAAGGCAAGGAACAAACGGCCAAAACAGCTTTTGAACGCGTAGCCTGCTCAGAAATGCCTTGGCCATCGGGCGGTTTTGACAGCTCGCGCTACAGCTTGATTCGGGCGCTGCCCAAAACGGGGCGGTTGCACCAAATTCGCAAGCACTGCAACCACCTGCGGCATATTTTGGGCGACCGCCCACACGGTTGCAACAAGCAAAACCGTTTGCTCAAAGCGCGCTTCGGCCTAACCCAGATGCTGCTACACGCACAGGAATTACACGTTGTGCATCCTTTTACCAAAGCGCCCTTGATCATACAGGCAACCCGCTCCGATGTTTTTAAAGAAATGCAGCAACGGCTCGAACTCTAAGCTTATTTTTTGTTAAATTTAGCAAACAGTCTATACGAACTAAAATACCACCACTATGGCTACCGAAGAAACATACCCCGTTCAAGTCACGATAGGCAAAGATGGCCTACTGACCACCATACACGCCAACGATTATCAACTCACTGCCGACGAACCCAAAGAAGTAGGAGGAAGCGGTCTGGGGCCAACGCCTTACGACTATTTATTGTCGAGTCTAGGCGCTTGTACGGCGATGACGTTGCGCCTATACGCCAGCCGCAAGGAGTGGCCCCTAGAAGGTGTGGAAGTTCAATTGCGCCATTCTAAGGATTACCACGAAGATTGCATCAAATGCGAATCCAGCACGTCTAAAGTGGACATCATAGAACGCAGCATTCAATTCAAAGGCGAGCTGGACGAAAAGCAAATCAAACGCTTGTTGATTATTGCCGATAAATGTCCTGTACACAAAACCCTAACTTCTCAAACCATTATTGAAACGACTTTAGTACAATAAATGAAACAGTATAATATGGGGTTGCTGTTGTGCAGTTTGTTCTGCATGGCTTGCAACAGCGATAAGGCTCAGCAAGCAGCGTTGGAGGGCAATTGGAAAACCGACCGCGTGTATTACGGGCAACAAGATATTAGTAAAAGCAGTGATCCGACCAACGAAAATGGGTTCTGGTTTGATGGAGAAAATAAGTATCGGCGCTTTGGCAATCCCGCCCACCGAGAGGAAGGAACGTATCAAATAGAAGGCGAATGGTTGACGCTGCAAGCGGCGGACGATTCGTTGACCACCTCAGCGTGGTACGATTTGGACGGCGATTCCTTATCGCTGCTCATTCCGTTGATCGACGATGATACGATCAGAATGCAGCTGCACAAAATGAACGAGTAGGAAACGAAGCATTACACAACCTCGCTGCCCAATTTGGTGGGGACAAGCTGTTGCATTTCTGCTTCCGAGAAAAGCCGTGAAACAATCAGAAAACGAACACCCAAAGGAATTTCTAACGAAAAACTAGCGCCCCGTCCAGGTACCACGTCTAGGGTAAGTTGCGTGTGTTTCCAGTAGTTGAACTGGTCGCTGGACATAAAAAAATTGCAAGCACAGACATTGCCCAACCAAATATCGGTTTCATTAATCAGCAATTCGCCGACAGGCAAACACATGGGTGCCGAACCGTCGCAACAACCGCCACTTTGGTGAAAGAGCAGAGGGCCATGCTGTTGGCGTAAGTTGTCGATTAATGTTGCTGCTTTGGCGGTGGCTTTTATTCTTGGAATCATAAGTTAGAACTTAAAAAAAGCTAAACCAGCCGCAAAGGCTGGAATAGCTGTAGTGGAATGATGGATGTACTAAAAGAATCCTAGAGCATTTTTATCGTAAGAAATAAGCATGTTCTTTGTTTGGCGATAGTGGTTGAGCATCATTTTGTGCGTTTCTCGACCAATGCCCGATTTTTTGTAACCGCCGAAGGGCGCATGGGCTGGATAAGCGTGGTAACAATTGACCCAAACGCGCCCTGCTTCTACTTTTCTAGATATTTGGTAAGCTTGGTGCATGTCTCTCGTCCAAACGCCTGCCCCCAAACCATAGAGCGTATCGTTGGCAATTTCTAGCGCTTCTGCTT
>CAYUZF010000053.1:25557-26524 GCA_964449615.1 uncultured Aureispira sp. | reverse complement strand
TAGAAAAAAATACCTCACTTTTTATTACACGGTTTCTTTTGTGTGACTACTTAAAAGCTGATAAAGTTGATCCTTTTTAGAACAAAAAGTCAATAACAACGCAACAGCCTAGTCTTAAAAGCTATTCTATCTACAAAATAAACGCCGTCTTGTTGCAAAAACAAAGAATAGTACTGGGATCTACGATAGAAATAACAAAAAGCGGCCTATGACTAGCCCTAAATAATAGCGGTTATTGCTTCAATATAACAAAATAGCCCTATTTTAGCTACACACTTGAAAGAAAATTTAAGAATAGAATTATGAGAGTAAAACTAGAAATGCCCCCCCAAGTGCATTTTACTACCCAACTCACCGTTAGAATTACCGACCTCAACTATGGAGGCCATGTAGGCAACGAAATGTTTTTGGTGTATGCCCAACAAACACGCGTAGAATGGCTCAAAAAATGGGGCTACGGGGAACTAACCTTAGCAGGAAAAGGAATAATTATGACCGATGCAATGGTACAATACCAAGCCGAAGCACATGCTGGTGAAGTCTTAAACATCGAATTGGCCGTGAACAACCGTTCTTTGGTAGGCTTTGATTTGTACTACCAAATTAGCAACCTCAGCACGGGCAAAGCCATCGCCCGCATCAAAACAGGAATTTTGTGTTTTGATTATGAAAGCAGAAAAATAGCACCCATTCCAGCAGAAGTTACCGAAAAACTACAGGCGTTAGAGTTATGATAAAGAAAAGTCAGCATCCCGTTGTAGGAGAAGTTTTGTATAAGAAAAACAAACGCTCCAAACGCGTGACCATTCGCATCAAGGCGGGCGGGCGGGTGCAAGTTACTTTGCCTACCTACGCAACCTACCAGCGCGCCGCCGAAGTAGTCGAGCAGCACCTGCCGTGGATTCAGCAACAGCAGCAGAAAGCGCAAGCCCAAGCCGCCCAGCAGCAACTGACCTTAGAAAGTGTG
>CAYUZF010000053.1:24657-25547 GCA_964449615.1 uncultured Aureispira sp. | reverse complement strand
GTTTGACATTCGCGGGCAGCAATTGCGTTTGCAACGCAGCAACCAACCGCATCCACAGCTACAAAACAGCGTTGGTCAGCTAACCCTATTCCTTCCAAAAACCTGGAAATTAGAGGAAGAGCAGTACCAACAAGCCCTTCAAAAAACCTTAATAGAAGTCCTACGCACAAAAGCCAAAGCCTACTTGCCGACCCGTACCCGCTACTGGGCAAAACACCACCAGATTTCTATTGGAGACATCCGCATCAAAAACGTTAAAACCCGCTGGGGCAGTTGCTCCAATAAAGGCAACATCAACCTCTCGCTGCATCTTATGCTCTTGCCCGATGCGCTGATTGATTATGTGATTTGCCACGAATTGGCACACATTGCCCACCCCAACCACAGTGCGGCTTTCTGGGGCCATTTGGAAACCCTACTGCCAGGCGCAAAAAGGCTGGACAAGCAATTGAATGGGTACCAGCGGCCTTTTTGAGATCACCCTTGATACACCTCGTCCTGCGCAATATTGCTCAACACCCAAGAGAAATCTCCCAAGTTGGTTTTGGTGCCACAATAGCCACAAACCGCGCTGTCACTCATCTGGTCGGCGGGCGCGCCACAATTGGGACACTGGTGGGTATCAAATTGATCTTCGGGTTTTTCCACGCCAATTTTTCGGACGAAAGTCCAGTATTCAGAAAAGCGTCTGGGAGTTTGCCGATCGCCTCCAATTAGACGTCTGCTACCATCTTCGGTATAATCAATAGCACGGGCAAAGATACGTACCGTAATGGCTTCGTAGTAGTTGTCCGAAGTGATTTTGACTGGTTCAATTTTATCGAGCTGTATGTTTTCCAAGCGGTTGTAATAATTTTTTTCTTGGTACAGGCGAATCCAAAACGCATTGG
>CAYUZF010000053.1:14778-24647 GCA_964449615.1 uncultured Aureispira sp. | reverse complement strand
AGGCGATCACTCAACAAGTGGCGTACGCTGTCCCATTGATCGCGGTTAGACCAAGCTTCGTACATGGCCACAAAAGTTTCGTGCACCACTTTATCCATAAAGGTCGCCCAATAGGTGGAAGGGTTGGCGAGTTGGTGGCGTTGAATGAAAGCCGCGCCTTTTTGTTGTAAAAAGGGATCGTATAGGGTAGGGCTGTTGGTGCCTTTTTCGGGTTCGTAATGGCCGAGGGACTCTGCGCGTACGTGTTCGTGTTCTTGCACCACAATTTTTTGCACCATCCAAGTCATCGTACCCGCTATAATTTGCGTGTTGCAATAGCGGCAGGTACCTGCGTCGGTAAAATCATTGGGCGCGCCGCAATTGGGACAGGCCAAATCGCGCATGGCTTCGGGGTCAGCGGTGGCGCTTACGCCTTGCCGCGAAAAGACCCAACGTTCTTGCAGGATGTGGCGGTAGCTGCGCCCATCGCGCTGCGTTGAAAAATTAGAACTAAAATCTACAATGATGTTCACAAAACTAGGGCGAATGTCCACTTCGCTGATTTGCAGATTACCGACCACTACTTCGGTACGCGGTTGCTGGTTGCCCGCTTGTTCTATTTGTAATTTTATAGCATCGCCCAAAAAAGGTTTGACGTCTTTGAGGGCCGTTGTCCCTATGGTAGAATATAATTTATGGTACAACGAATGGGCAAAATCCAAGAACAACACTTCTGAAAACTTGGGATCTTGCGCAACTAAAGCATCTATCTGGCGTTGTTTTTCGGTATTGCTGGCTTGGTTGTGGTGGTAATGATCGCCACCAGAGCTGTGGGTATAATTGCTTACCCGTTGTCCGTTGGCCTGCCCACTGCGGTGGTATTTATAAAAAGCAAAGATGGCCACAACAACAACAACAATCTGCACAGGGTAAGGCAACATCAAAAAGATGTAAATCAAAGCAGTAATATCACCACCACCGCCGCCACCACCACCGCCGCCGCCGCTGCTACCGCCACCATAAGAGTGGCCACCTCCAGGCCGCGCCCAAAGCAGTTCAGGATAGAAAATTAATACAAGAAAGCCTGCAAAAGCTAAAAAGTACGATAAACGGCGCAGTGCAGTAGTAGTAAACATAGGTTTGCTTAGGTTAAAGTTGTACGTGCAAATGGTTGGGCAATTCGTTGATGTCGTTGGGACGGATGGGCAAACGCGCTTCAAATAGTGGAATGCTGTTGCCGATGGTTTGCAATAAGGCTTCTTCGGGCTGCTTGGCTTGAAAAATAGTTTGAAATTGAGCCTTCAGTTGGTCCAACTCTTCAGCGGTTAATTCTATGTCTACATTCAAATCCCACAGTAAGATTGTTTGCTGTTCTAAAGCAGATACAAACAACAAAACTGCCGTATGGTGCGAGGTGCGGTATAAATGTGCTTTTTGAAAAACGGCGCGTGCCATGATTTCGGCGTGGCGCTGGGTGCGCTTTTTATTGATCAAAAAACGCTTAAAATTGGGCAGGTGCTTGACGATGCCAACCCCCAGCGAGAAGGCCAGCAAGGTGCCAAAAAGAATGATGTACAAATGGATAATCATAGGAACCATAAACGTAACGACCAGAAAAATACCCGCAGAGATGATGCCCCCCCACAGTTCAACATCGCGGTAATCGTCGCTGTGTGGATAAATCACCGTTACAAATTCTACACTGCTGCGCAATTCTAGTTCCTGAATGGCTTGATCCAGTCGATCTTGATAAGCACCGTCAAAGAAAATTTTCATACCCCAAAAACTTAATTTTTATATTAATAACAAACAGTCGATGACCAGCGCACTCGTCCACCCTTTAATAAAAATAATTTCTAAAAGAATAGTTCACTCTCCCCAATAAGATTGCTCCTACTACAACGGGCAAAAGCACTTAAGCCAATGCCTGTTTTAGATCGTTCAGCAAATCTTCGATGTCCTCAATGCCCACACTCAAACGAATCAAGGAATCTGTTAAGCCCACTTTCAAGCGTTGTTCTCTAGGAATAGAGGCGTGGGTCATAGAAGCAGGGTGCCCAATTAGCGACTCCACACCGCCCAGAGACTCCGCCAATATAAAATATTTTGTCTGTTCCAGAATGGCCGCTGCCGCTTCAAAACGATCGTCTTTTAAATCAAAGGAAACCATGCCCCCAAAATCGCGCATCTGTTTCTTTGCAATTTCATGTCCTTCGTGGCTTTTAAAACCAGGGTAATAAGTACGGTTAACCCGAGGATGATTTTTGAGAAATTCCGCGACCTGTTTGGCATTTTCGCAAGCGCGCTGTACGCGCAAGTGTAGGGTTTTGATGCCCCGCAACAGCAAAAAACAATCTTGCGGACCAGGCACTGCCCCTGCGGCATTTTGCATATAAAACAACGGCTCTGCGTCTTTTTCGTCTTTGCAAATAATACAACCCATTACCAAATCAGAGTGTCCTCCCAAATATTTAGTAGCCGAATGCATGACCATGTCCGCCCCCAAGTCAAGCGGATTTTGAAGGTAAGGCGAAGCAAAGGTATTGTCTACACAAGTTTTTATACCACGGCGTTTGGCAATCTTACAAACCGCGGCAATGTCCACCAACTTTAACATCGGGTTGGTGGGCGTTTCTATCCAAATGAGTTTGGTATGCTTACTAATATACCGCTCTACATTGCTTGCCTTGCTCATGTCCACAAAGTGCGACTTAATGCCAAAACGTCCAAAAACGCTGGTCAAGAGGCGGTAAGTCCCCCCGTACAAGTCGTTACTGGCAATGAGTTCATCGCCAGGGTTAAGCGTTTGCACCAACGCATTGATCGCCGCCAAGCCACTGCCAAAACAAATCGCTTTGCTCCCATTTTCTAACGCAGCTAAGTTGGTCTCTAAGGCCGAGCGCGTAGGATTTTGACTGCGAGCATATTCAAAGCCCTGGTGTTGTCCAGGCGAGGATTGAACATAGGTAGAGGTTTGATAAATAGGCGTCATAATGGCACCCGTGGAAGGGTCAGGCTCTATACCTGCGTGAATGACTTTGGTTCCAAATTTCATATTTGTTCGCATTAACAATGTGTTATAAAATAGAGTAGAGCAGCTATTCTTGATCGAGTTCTTCGTACAAATGGGCAACAAATCCGTTGCGCATGCGCGGTTCTATCCATGTAGACTTGGGAGGCAAGGTATCTTGCTCATCCGAGATTTTGATCAAATCCTCTAGGGCAACGGGGTAAAGGTTGAACCCTACTTTGGCTCGTCCTTCGCGCACGCGGCGCTCCAAACCAAAAGCGCCTTTGGGGCCCTCGATGTATTTTATATCGGGTGCGGTGCGCACGTCTTCTATGCCCAGAATTCCCCGCAATACATATTGGTTGAGAAAATAAACGTCTAGGGTTTCATTGGTGGGTGTTTCGGGCGAGGGAAGGTATTCTTTGCGCAGCCGCAGTTGGTACCATTGTTTGCCGAGCAACATGCCCATTTCGTATTGGCGGAGGGGGTTGTGGTAACGCTCCACAGGGGTGACGCTGTAGTACGCTTCCATTTTTGTAAGAAATTCTTTTTCGGTATAATCGCCCAAATTGGCCACTACACGGTTATAATTGTGAACTTCTACTTCAGAAGCAGGGAAGTAAGCCACCAGCATGTGGTTGAAATGGGCTTTTTGGTGGCTGAGTTCTTGGCTTTCTGCGTAGCGCTGGTACAATATTTCAGAAGTCTTAGCACGGTGGTGGCCGTCGCAAATGTACGCCTCTCCTACATGTGTTTCAAAAAGCTGTTGCAATTGCTCCACGCGCAAACTGTCGTCAATTTGCCAAAACAAATGTTCTTCATCCTGAAAAGGAATGATAAAAGAAGGGGAGGTAGAAGTGGTAATGCGGTTGATCACCGCGTCGATTTCCAATACATTGGGATAGGTGAGGAGAATGGGCTTAATTAGCGCTTGACGCTCCTCGAACAAACGCATCATTTTGGCTTCTTTGGCTGCCAGGGTATTCTCGTGGCGCTTGATCGTGCCGTCTATATAATCTTTAACATCCGAACAAGCTAAAATGCCCGTGTGGCTGCGGTGGGCGCGTTTTACTCTATAAATATAGAAAGCGGGAATTGGTTGTTGTTGGTAAATGCCATCGCTGAGATAAAGGGGAAACTTGCGTTTGGCCGAGCCAAAAAAATCGTCAAAGGAAATAATATCTGTCAAATCGGGAATTGCCGCCCGAAAAGGAGAAATGGTCGCCATGTAAAGAATAATTAGAGGTAAACAAGGAATGCGCCTGTCCAAATACAGCGTATAACACAAGATAAATAACTTCAACAATAACCCATGTAAAAAGCCAATAAATCCCTGTAGGAAACAAGACCCTTGATGAACGCTATGGCCGCTCCATTGTTGTAAAGAAATACGCATAAGTTCACCAACAACCCCAGCACTATGTTAGCATGGCTCAATTTATGGCAGCGAATTCCCGTTTCTGAAATCAAAGAAGCGCAGCATTTGGAACAGGCCAAAACGGTTTCCCCAGAAAAATTTATAGCGCGGCAACACCCCCAGAAGACCTCCAACTGGCCCATTCTACAGGTAGCAGGCAACGCGGTGTATTGGGGGAAAGTAAGCGAACACGAAGTGCGCCGCCGCCGCTTTTATAGAACCGATAAGCGCGGGATTGAAACCGCACTTTGTGGCTTGCCCGAAAAGCACGCCCAAGAGTGGCAACAACACGCAAAAGCTATTCTAAGTACTTACTTCGACCAATTGGACGGGCAGTTGGTGCGCATAAAACAACTAACTTGCCAAGACGTGACCATTACGCAAGAAGGGCATTACTGTTGGCGGTATCAGGTCGGACTAGAAGCACAGAGCACGGGGCTGCATGCGCCTGTGGAGCAACAAACACGCCTGTTTGAGTTGTGCCTATCGGGCGAAACCTTTCAGGAAATGACTTTAAAAGAATTGGAGGGATAGACATTAGTCGTATCTTCGTGGACTGGTAATTTTATTCTTTGACTTTACAATTCTACCTTCATGCGTCCGATTCAAATGGTCGATCTCAAGACCCAACACGCTGCCATTGCACCCGCTGTGCAGGCGGCTCTTGCCCATTGTTTAGAACAAACTGCTTTTATCGGTGGACCCAACGTGGCCGCTTTTCAGGCGAATTTAGAAGCTTATCTCGGGGTACACACGGTGGTGCCTTGTGCGAATGGAACCGACGCGTTGCAATTGGCGCTGATGAGTTTGGATTTGAATGTAGGCGACGAAATTATTGTACCCGCTTTCACTTACGTAGCTACAGCCGAAGTGATTGGCCTGCTGCGCCTCACGCCTGTGTTGGTAGATGTAGACCCGCATACGTTCAATACAACTGTCGAACATATTTTACCTGCTGTAACCAAGAACACCAAAGCCATTGTACCCGTGCATTTATTCGGACAAAGTGCCGACATGGAGCCCATCCTACAATTGGCCAAACAGCATAACTTGGCAGTTATTGAAGACAACGCACAGGCAATAGGAGCGGATTATACCTTTACAGATGGCCGAGTCGCCAAAACAGGAACGTTGGGGGACATTGGCTGTACGTCTTTTTACCCTTCTAAAAATTTAGGGGCTTATGGCGATGGCGGAGCCTTGATGACGCAGGATGAAGCGTTGGGCAAGCGGTTGCGCATGCTCGCCAACCACGGCCAACAAAAGCGCTATTACCACGATTTTATCGGTGTCAATTCTAGGTTGGATGCGCTGCAAGCTGCTGTGCTGGATATAAAATTGAAGCACCTAGATGCTTATACGGCTGCTCGCCAGCGTGCCGCTGCTTATTACGACCAAGCTTTAAAGAACCTAGAAGGATTGCAAATTCCCATTCGCCAACGCAATTCCACCCACGTTTTTCACCAATACACCTTAAAAGTACCTGCCGACCAGCGCGACGCCCTGCAAGCCTATCTGAAAAGCAATGGTATTCCCACCATGATTTATTACCCAGTCCCATTGCAAGAGCAAGCCGCCTTCCGTTCCATCGTCCACCAGCCGACCGACTTGGCGCACAGCAACCAGCTTTGTACACAAGTGTTGTCGTTGCCCATGCATTCCGAACTAGACGAAGCGCAACTGGCTTACATTACAGATTCTATAAAAGCTTTTTTTGAATAGATTGCATCTGTAGAGGGCAAATGCATTAGTCCTCTACAGATGCCTGCACCCACGTCCTCACTTCAATTTATTGTTGTTGGCGTGGCGCTCTTTGTCGCGCTGGGTGCGTTTGTCCATGATACGGGTAAGCGAAGCGCCCAAGTCTACGTCGGCTTGGTTGGCTAGACAAAGCAATACAAAAAGCACGTCGCCCATTTCCTCGGCCAAATCGTCTTTGGCAGAGGTTTCCTGCTCGGTTGTCTTAAAAGATTGTTCGCCGTAGATCCGCGCCATCAAGCGAGCCACTTCACCCACTTCTTCCATGAGAATGGCCGTGTTGGTCAATTCATTATAATAACGGATGCCGATGGTATTGATCCACTCGTCTACGCGTTGTTGCGCTTCTTGTATCGTCATGTTTGTCCCGATTGGTGTGGTAAGAACCTTAATAATTAAGGCACTAAGTTAGCTTTTTTTTTGGAGGGAACAGGGGCAGGTAGGGTAGAAATAGGAGGTTGGGTTGGTGGCGGAGCGGTGTTTTTTGGGTGTTGGAGCTGTGCTGGCACATCTAGCAAGTGGGTCAATAAGGTGGATAAAACCCCTAAACCAATCGCGCGATAGCGCACTAGGGTACCAATGTTGTAGACCAGCAAACCCACCAACAGCAAATTACTAACGGTGTAGGCTAGCAAAAAATAGAGTAGCGGATGTGTAGGTGCCGCAGAAGTTTTTTTGTAAGACAAGGCAAAAACCAGCAGCAACATGAAAGAAATCATTTCTAAACTGGCAAATACCTGTAAAATATCCTTGCATTCCCACAAAAAAGGCCGCCCAATGATGTTAAATACAGCGACGGGTAAGGCCGCTAAAACACCCCAAAACGTTGGTTCAAAAGGAGCCACACCGACAATCGAAGAACTGCCTTTTTCTGCCAAAAAAGCCAATTGCCGCTGCGAAAGCAACTCAAAGACACTTTTATGGAGTAGCAACTCACTGCCCAACACAGCTACCCCCAAACTGGCTACATACACCAGTAAATAGGTTCTAAAAACACGCTTTTGGTGCATCGTGATTCTATAGGCAATCGTAGCAGGCAGCAACAAAGCCAACAAGTAATAACGCATTAAACCAATGACTAAAACCCCAGCAACTAGGCAACTCCAAACAGGACGATTCTCGCCCTGTTGCCAGCGCAACAGTCCTGTGCAGAAGATACTCAAACCATAGTAAACGTAGACATCTTTGTGCATGCCTGCCGTCCAAAAACTCAGAGAAGGCAAGAAAAAGCAGCATACCAACAACAATGCTTTGGGCAGGTGCAACACCTTTTTGAAGACTTCGTAAAAGTTAAGACTAGCTTTCCAGCCAAACAAACCAATAAAAAATAGATGCAAACCGTACAAACCACCCGTGAAAGGATACAACAGCGCATGAAAATGCACCAAGATGTAAGTACCCAAATCTTTCCAAAACAAATGCGTAGGAGGGTATAAAAATACCGTTGCGCCTTCGGGAGGAGGGATCGGCGTGCCAAAAAGATTCTGAAGATAATAAGAAGGGTATTCTAAAAACGTTTGTCCAATCAACGTGCTTTCCTGCAAATAAGCGAACGTATCCCCTTCTACAAAATAGTATTTGTAAATAAGCAAATAAACACCCCCCATCAATAACTTGAACAAGAAAATGGAAAAAAGAAACCGCCGCGAAAGATCGTGTTGCTCTACGCTAGGGGTGCGTCTCAACCAGAGGCCAAAAGCCAAAAGGTAAAGTGTGAGCAGAATATATGTCATAGTTGCCATTTGGGGATGATGGAATACGAATTGGTAAACGATTAGCAAAGCAGCCCTGTAGAATTGGGTTTAGGGAGTGGTCTAACGTTTAATTTCTTTGGGTAAAAACGCTGCTTTGTAAACGCGCACAAGAAACACGTCAAAACAGACACTGCGGTAAGAAGCAACAAAGAAATTAAGTCAACACAGACACCGTGTAGCCACATGCTGGTTTAGACAACTATAAAGTACAATTCTCACTTTTCGGGATAATAAGTGCGACAATCAACAGCAACTTGTTTTTAGGACAATCATAGGAAAAACAAACAGGCAATTGACTGGGGGCAAAACTTCAGTAAAACAATCGGTTTACTCGTCACAACGGTTACATCATAGGGTATAATAATTTGTGCATGAATGATCAGAGGCAAATTTACAAACTAATCAAGGGAGTTTCAAATTAATGTCAAAAGATACTGCTATTATGTCCCATTTGTAACGTCAATGACCTATTTAGTCTATCCGCAAAGAAACAAGCGCAGGCTTATAACGCAATTTCAAGCTGTTTTTATATGCGATGGTCTGTTTTTTTTCCTTTTAAAAGTGGAACAAATTTGAATAATTTCAAAGCCTCTTCTTGGTACTGCGTGGCACTCGTTCGAGTCAACCGCCACATTTGCTGCTCTGTTTCTCCAACAGGGATAACCAATTGCCCCCCAATCTTTAGTTGCTTTTTCAAGGCAGGAGGGATGTAAGGCGCGCCTGCCGTCACCAAGATTTTATCAAAAGGCGCCAACTCCCCCAACCCTCGATAACCATCCTTAAAATAACACCGCACCCCTAGTAAATCCAGTTGCTCCAGCATTGCCCTAGCGCGGTGGTAGAGGGCTTCCTGTCGCTCTATGGTGTATACTCTAGCACCCATAAGCGCTAAAATAGCCGTTTGATAAGCCGAACCCGTTCCGATTTCCAACACTTTATCCCGCTTTTGAAGCTGCAACAACTCCGTTTGATAGGCCACGGTATAGGGCTGCGAAATAGTTTGTCCCGCTTCTATCGGAAAAGCTTTGTCTTCGTAAGCGTGTTCTTCAAAAGCTTTGTCTAAAAAAAAGTGTCTAGGCAGCGTCTGTATGGCACTGAGCACCCGCTCATCGCGAATCCCCTTGTTGTACAAAAGCAAAGCCAGACGCTTGCGCATTCCCTTGTGTCTATTGCTGTCTTCCATGTCGTTGAGCGATCAAACCAAAAAATGAAGCAGCATTACACGCGTTTTATTAGAAGCCTATTTTGATCCCAACAATTCTATAAAAAACAGCAACACCGCCAATCCATCGTACAAAGTACAAATTTCAACTTAGCTTAACCCACTAATGACTAGCATAGCTCTTATTTTTTTGCTAATTTGCCGCCCAATTACTCAAACCTAATGCCTTATGCATCCTAGAAGAAATATTGAAGTCGTTTAAAACGCCTTGTGGGAAACGCAATGGCAATCTCAATTTGGGAGTCAATCTGTAACAGGCACACTTGGATCATGTGCATTTAAACGATTTAACCGTAATATAGTTGAAAATTGACCTTCTAAAAAAAGATATACCAAAAGAACGAGAAAAACAACAGAAAAATATGACAACAATTAAGTTTGGTACCGATGGTTGGCGCGCTATTATCGCCCAAGAATACACCGTAGACAATGTAAAACGCATTGCAACCGCTACGGCGCTTTGGATAAAAGAACAAGGCGGTAAAAGCATGGTATTGGGATACGATTGCCGCTTTGGCGGTTGGTTGTTTGCACAAACAACGGCACGCATCATGGGACAACACGGGATCAAAACCTATTTGGATAAGAATATTGCAACTACACCCATGGTGTCCTTAGGCGTAGTAGAGAAAAAAGCCAAACTGGGCGTTGTTATTACAGCCAGCCACAACCCCCCTTCCTACAACGGCTACAAGCTGAAATCAGAGTTGGGTGGCCCCTCTATTCCTA
>CAYUZF010000053.1:10005-14768 GCA_964449615.1 uncultured Aureispira sp. | reverse complement strand
TCCTAGAGATATTGATGCCGTAGAAGCGTTGATTCCCGACGCTGTTCCTACAAAAACGCTGCCCACCCTAGCACAAATGGAACAAGACGGCTTGTTGGAATACGTGAATCTGGAAGACCTATATATGAATGCTGTAGAAGCGGGTTTTGATTTAGAAACCATTCGCAATTCAGGGGTTTTGTGTGCGTACGACGCAATGTATGGCGCTGGACAGAACATTATGCGCCGTATTTTGCCCAACGCCCTAGCTTTGCACTGCGAAGTAAACCCAGGGTTTGACGGGCAAGCGCCCGAGCCCATCCACAAAAACCTAACGGAATTGTCGGAGTTGATTAAAAACAACGACAACGTAACTTGTGGAATAGCCAACGACGGCGATGCGGATCGCATCGGTATGTACGACGAAGACGGCAATTTTGTAAGCTCCCACCATATTCTTTTATTATTGGTGCATTACTTACACCAACACAAAGGCATGACGGGCAAAGTAGTTGTTTCCTTTTCGGTAACCGATAAGGTTAAAAAACTATGTGAACGCTACGGTTTGGAACACCAAGTGGTGAAAATTGGCTTTAAATACATTGCCGAAATCATGATGACCGAAAAGGTCTTGGTTGGAGGCGAAGAGTCGGGCGGCATTGCAGCGGCTGGGCATATTCCAGAGCGCGACGGTGCTTGGATTGGTTTGTTGATTTTAGAGTTTATGGCCAAAACAGGCAAATCCATCAAAGAACTCACCCAAGAAATCTACGACTTGGTCGGGGAGTTTGCCTTTGACCGCGACGATTTGCATCTGCCCAATGATGAAAAATGGGCCATCATAGACCGTTGTAAAGAAGGAGCCTATAAAACCTTTGGAGACTACACTGTACAACGTGTAGAAACGGTAGACGGGTTCAAATTTTATTTAGCCGACGACAAATGGGTGATGATTCGCCCTTCAGGAACGGAACCCGTACTGCGGGTATATGCACAAGGCCCCAACCAAGAGGAAGTACGCAAAATACTAAGCGCTGCCCACGCATCTTTATAACAACACAACTGGTACAACTACAACAAATGAAAAAGACAGCTTTATACAACAAACACCTAGAACTCGGAGCCAAAATGGTTCCTTTTGCGGGTTATGATATGCCTGTTTCCTATTCGGGCATTATTGCCGAGCACCAAAACGTCCGCCAAAAAGTGGGCATGTTTGACGTTTCCCACATGGGGGAATTTATCGTTAAGGGCGAAGGCGCAACCGATTTGTTGCAGCGCGTTACCTCCAACGATGTGTCTAAATTACAAAAAGGAGACGCGCAATATTCTTGCTTGCCCAATGGCAAAGGAGGAATCGTAGACGATTTATTGGTTTATAAACTAGGCAAAGAAGAATACATGTTGGTGGTGAATGCTTCCAATATCGAAAAAGATTGGAACTGGATACAGCAGCACAACAACGCTGGCGTAGAACTCAAAAACATCTCAGAAGATACCGCTCTAATGGCCGTTCAGGGGCCTAAGGCAGCAGAAGCCCTGCAAGCTCTAACAGAGGTGGATTTGGCAGGTATGAAATACTACACCGCTGTGAGAGAACGCTTTGCAGGATTCGACAACGTCATCATTTCGGCTACTGGCTACACAGGGGCAGGCGGCTTTGAAATTTATGTCAACAACCAAAACGCCGCCGCCGTTTGGGATGCGATCATGGAAGCAGGGCAAGCATACGGTATTCAGGCCATTGGTTTGGGCGCCCGCGATACCCTGCGCTTAGAAATGGGCTATTGTTTGTACGGCAACGATATTGACGACAGCACTTCGCCGTTAGAAGCGGGGTTGGGTTGGATCACCAAACTTAAAAAAGACAGTGATTTCGTAGACAAAGCGTATTTGACCCAGCAAAAAGCCGAAGGAGTACAGCGAAAGTTGGTTGGTTTTGAATTAACCGATAAACGCCCACCGAGAAAGGGCTATGCCATTCTAAACGAAGCAGGGGACACCATCGGCGTAGTTACCTCAGGAACTAAAGGGCCTTCTGTAGGCAAAGCAATTGGAATGGGCTACGTAGAAAAAGCGTACAGCAAAAGCGGGACGACCATTTACATAGAAGTGCGCGGTAAGAAGTTAGAAGCAATTACCAAGAAATTGCCCTTTTATCGAGCAGATGCTTAGATTGTTTTATCAAAATTTCGTCATTCTGTAGAAAATACAAGAAAAAACGAAAAAAAAGTGGCGCAACAACCTAACTTTTCTTATTTTAGAGCGTTAATAATAAAGAAAGAAACAACGACGAAACTTACAGTCGTTTTTAGTATTGATTAATATACAGCGGATTAAACGCTGACACTATATTTAAAGAGTTCATAGATGGTTGCAGCAATGCAGCAGTTTTTGGTTATCCCGGTGGTTCGGGAAAGGTTTTAAGGTTATTAAATTCATCGGAGTTGCTGATCTCAGCAACTCCGATTTTTTTTGTTATAAAAGCAGCTTGTTTTTTAAACTCAATTATTGAATAACTGTTTAAAATAAGCACCTTTATAGTTTTAATCGTAAAAAGCTGGCTTCTGCTGAATTACACTTTTATCCTGTCCTAACCAACCTATCTGCAATGCGCTATTTTTTAGAATTGGCTTATAATGGCACGCGCTATAGTGGTTACCAAGAGCAACCAAATCGAATAACCATACAGCGTGCACTCGAAGAAGCCTTACAATTATTGTTGCAGCAGCCGACAAAAGTGGTGGGCTGTGGCAGAACGGATGCAGGGGTGCATGCACTGCAATTTTTCGTCCATTTTGACGTCGAAAAAGCCCTACACCAAAACTTTCTATACCGCCTCAATCGCGTATTGAGCAGCGATATCAGCTGTTATCGAATACTACCTGTTGCAGACGATGCCCATGCGCGGTTTGATGCTACTTCACGCAGTTACCGCTATGTGGTCGATGCCTTTCAGAACCCTTTTCGCCAAGAAACCGCCTACTATTGCCACTTTGCTCGACAACTGGATGTCTCCAAAATGCAAGCCGCCGCCCAACTTTTGTTGCAGTACAAGGACTTTACGACCTTTTGCAAAAGTCAAACCGATACCAAAACCAAGTTGTGTGATGTCTACGAATCGTATTGGGAAGTGAATGAAGCGGAGCAACAATTAATTTACCAAGTGCGCGCCAACCGTTTCTTAAGGGGCATGATTCGTTTAATTGTGGGCATGTGTTTGAATGTAGGCAAGGGCAACATTGATTTGGCCGTCGTTCGGGCAGCCTTAGAAGAGCAGCAAACTTTAAAAAGAGCCTTGTCGGCTCCTGCATCGGGTCTATTTCTGACGGATATCCGCTACGATTTTATTCCCCCTCGCCAATTCGATTTGTTGAATTTAACGAACTAATTTCTAAAAAGCTAGGTTGATTAATTACCGTTTAGAGAAAAGAACACCCGACCATTCTAAACGTTTAATCCTTAAGCTTATGAAACCGATTCCAACGATCCCACACCGCATTGCTTTAGAGCGTTTTGAACTCAGCGAAGCGTTTCAACCGCGTTCGGCGGTTGCCTTTACTGCTTTATCCACCACTATTCCTTCTAGCCTATATTCCAGCCTTCGTTTTGCTACGCGCAAAAAAAAGTCTTGGATGTTGTTTTCTTCCGTGTTTCCGTTGCTGCTCCTATGGGCAGGGCAGGAGGCCTCCACAGATGCGGGCGGAACTTGGGTGTTTTTGGGTTGCTGTGCGCTGGTATTGCTTATTTTTAGTAAAACAGGTTGGCGCAACGAACCGCCCCCGTACTAAAGAACCCATTGGGCGTCTCGGCTTTGCTCGACGCCCAATGGGTTACAAATATTGCTCTCCAAAACGCGCCGCCAAATCTTTGGAAACTTGTTTGATTTCCTGTTCTCTATCTTTGGGATAAATAAGCAACGCATTGCCTTCGTCTACTACGATATAATTTTCTAAATCTTTGATGATAACTAGTTTGTCCTTAGGGGTACGGATCATGCAATTGGACGCGTTCAACGTCTGCACCAACTCTGGAGTAGGGCTACTGATGGCGTTGTCTTGCTCGTCTTTGTTGTATTGCTCGTGCAGAGAACCCCAAGTCCCCAAGTCCGACCAACCAATATCGGCAGGCATGGTATAAATATTATTGGCCTTTTCCATAATGGCATAATCTACAGAAATGCTGGGCGTTTGCGGGTAATGTTCATCTACAAAAGCGCGTTCTGCCTGTGTGCCCCATTTGTCAGCGCCCTGGTTGAGAATGCGGTAAACCTCCGAAGCATGTTCTTGCAACGCCTCCAACACCGTATTGACATTCCAAATAAAAATACCTGCATTCCACAAATAATCACCACTATCTAAAAACGCTTGAGCGCGCTCTAAATGGGGCTTTTCTGTAAATTGATGCACAGGATAAATTGGTCCCGACGCGGTTTTATCAAAATGGATGTAGCCGTAACCCGTATTGGGATTGTGCGGCTGAATGCCCAACGTCAACAACACCGCATGTTCTTTGACAAATGCTAGGCCTTGCTCTATGTGTTGAAGGAATTGTTGTTCTTTGAGAATAACGTGGTCAGACGGTGCGACCACAAAATTGGCCTGGGGGTTGAGGGCGCGCAGCTTTAGGGCAGCGTAGGTAATACAGGGGGCAGTATCGTTGCGAGAAGGTTCGGTTAAAACTTGCTGGTCGCTGAGTTCAGGCAATTGCTCTTTTACCAACTGCTCATATTGCAAATTGGTCATTACAAAAATATTCTCTACTGGACAAACCCGCTTAAAACG
>CAYUZF010000053.1:336-9995 GCA_964449615.1 uncultured Aureispira sp. | reverse complement strand
CGTAAGTTGTAATAAAGTTTTTCCAAGTCCTAAAATGTCTAAAAACTGTTTGGGTTTGTTGCGACGGCTGCTGGGCCAAAATCGGCTTCCAATACCACCCGCCATAATAACCACGTAGTTATTCTTGTTCATAAATAATTCCCTGTCTTTGCCTGTTGCCAAAGTTAGGTGCGCTTCTTAACCAATCCCTATTAAAAGGGCGACAATTGTTTGGAGGGAACAAACCATATCGTTTCCTCTAAACAAGGCCTAATGCTGTTACAAAGCGAACGGGGAAACTTTAGCATCAAGTGTGTTCTAACTGAGCAAGTACTTTTACTACTTGCTCTTTTCTGATTCGTCTACTTTATTATAAAACGACTGAAACTACTTCAAAAAAGGCTCACAAAGCAACTAAAAATACGCTCCGAGCTTCTCTGGTATCAAGGCTTTTAACTGGCCTCCTTAGAAGGAAAAAGACCAGGCAGAGCCGCCAAGCTACTCTCCATCGTAGTATCAAAATAATTTTTCAAAAAGTATGCCTGATAGCGGCGTATAGGATTGTTATCTGTTAGGGGCTCCAATTGAGAGCGCCAAGCTACTTGGGTATAATCTAAGTCGGCAGCTCCCAATACAAGGGTACCCAAAACCGTCAAACGCCCTTCGTCAATCTCGAAACGGTACTCCAACGTTTGGTTAGGTTCCGATTTTGTGACGGTAAGCCGACCGTTGATGCGGCTGCTTTCCCAAATTTGTACGGCACCTACGCCCGCTGTAGCAGCAGGATAAGTCAGGTTAAAATCTTCGTCTTCGGGCGTCCAAACGGTCCACTCTTGCCAGCGGTGCAATTCATGGAGTAATGGAAACAGTTGTTTGGGGCGCGCCTGCACCAACACCGCTTTTTCTACCACCCAACTCGTAGGCAAAAACAAGCCCCCTGCTATGATGGTAAAAAAGAAAAAGCCCAATAAAATTAATAAAATGAAGACAATGTCCATGCCTAGCTTAGGTAAGTTGTATAAAAGGAAGTTGTCTAAGAAAACACCCAGCGGCACTTCTTAGACAACTTCTAATAAGGTCGTCCAGTCGCAGAAGGCTTAACCGCCCGTAGAAACAGTGGCTTGTCTTCTCCAGTCGTAGCGTTCGTATTTGTTGTTAAAACCAGGAATGGTTTGGTTCAACCGTTTTTTGTCGTCATCGGATAATTGAGCGAGTTGTTTTAAATTCAACACACCCGCCTCTACCAATTGCTTGGCCACCACTTTTCCCAATCCTTTGAGCGAAGATAGCGCTTTGACGGCTTCCGCCAATTCCTCTTTGCTGTGGCCATTGGTTTGGCCGTTGCCATTGCTGCTTTTTTTGAGCGCTTCCAATGTTGGAATAACGATCTCTCTTGGGTTGCTGTTGATGTTGTCCACATCGCCAAACGCCCGCAACAAGATATCCTCTTGTTGCGCTTCGTGTACTTTCTTGAAGCCCGTAGCGGGAGAAGCACTAGATTTGCGCGCCACCAATTCCAAGTCGTATTTTCTATAAAAGGCCAAAATATACTGCCAAGCACCCATGTTCGAAGGCTCTTCTTGAACCCACAACCATTTGGCTTTGGCGTATTTGTTCATCACCTCCTCTACCTGTACAATCGGGAAAGGATACAATTGCTCTAAACGAATGATGGCTACATCGTCGCGCTTGTCGGCGATTTTCTTTTCTAATAACTCGTAATAAATCTTGCCAGAGCAGCAAAGCACCCGCTTGATTTCTTTGCCGTCCTTGACCTGTGGATCATCAAACAACTCTTGGAAACTGCCCGATGTCAAATCGTCAAAAGACGACACGCATTCGCGCAACATGACTTCCTCGTCACTGCGGTTGATGTCTTTCGGACGCAAAAGTTTTTTAGGACTCATGACCACCAACGGCTTGCGGAACGGACGCGCTTGTTGGCGACGCAACAGGTGAAAAAAGTTGGCAGGAGTGGTCACATTCGCAACCGTGAGGTTGAATTCCGCACAAGATTGTAAATACCGCTCCAAACGTGCGCTGGAGTGTTCAGGACCTTGCCCCTCGTAGCCGTGTGGAAGTAGCATGACCAACCCCGACATGCGCTGCCATTTGCTCTCTGCCGAGGAAATAAATTGGTCAAACATCGTCTGTGCGCCGTTGGCAAAATCGCCAAACTGCGCTTCCCACAACACCAATGGTTTGGGCGAAGCCAACGAATAACCAAACTCAAAGCCCAGTACGGCAAATTCTGACAACAGAGAGTTGTGTATTCTAAATTTGCCTTGCTCCTCAGCCAAGTTGTTAAAACGGTTGTATTGTTTGTTGGTTTTGGCATCGTACAAGACGGCATTGCGGTGCGAGAACGTACCGCGCTTAACATCTTGACCCGTCAAGCGCACATCGTGTCCTTCCAACAACAAGGTACCATAAGCCAAATGTTCTCCCATGGACCAGTCGATCAACCCGCGTTCCATCAGCTCTTTGGAGCGTTTTAGTATGCGTTTGAACTTTGGTAAAGGCGTAAAATCCTCTGGTACTTCTTGTAAAGTTTGGAGGATCTTCAATACCATTTTTTTGTCCACGCCTGTTTCTGGCGAGCTGGTATAATCCTCTGGCGAAGTGTATTTTTTTAATTCGCGCCAAGCCAATTCAGGTTCTTGGTAGTCGTACTCTAGCGTTTCTTCTTTGGCCTCCGAAAACTTATCTTGCAACAAGCTGTCAAATTCTTTGTCCATTTGCTTGGCCAACTCCGCTTCAATGTGTCCGTGTGCCACCAATTTGTCGCTGTAAATCTTGCGAACGTCTTTTTTCTTTTTGATTAAATTGTAAAAAGTAGGCTGGGTAAACTTTGGATCATCGCCTTCGTTGTGGCCGTGGCGGCGGTAACAAACCATATCGATAAAAACATCGTTGTTAAACTCTTGGCGGTAGTCGGCAGCCAGTTCAGCGGCAAACAACACGGCTTCTGGATCATCGCCGTTGACGTGGAACACAGGTGCTTGAATCATATTGGCCGCTGCGGTACAATAGGTAGACGAGCGTGCATCTTCAAAATCAGTAGTAAAACCAATTTGATTATTGATAATAAAGTGTACGGTTCCACCCGTATAGTAGCCCTCCAATTGGCTCATTTGCACCACTTCGTACACCACGCCTTGTCCAACTACTGCCGCATCTCCGTGAATGAGAATGGGCATGATTTGATCGAAGTTAGAATTGTACAACACATCTGCTTTGGCTCTAGTAAAACCCTCTACAACAGGGTCTACCGCTTCTAAGTGAGAAGGGTTGGGTACTAATTTAAGATGTACCTTATTGCCTTCTGGTGTAGTAATTTGAGACGAATAGCCCAAGTGGTATTTCACATCGCCATCTCCAAAAATGGTATCTTGGTCGATGTTGCCTTCAAACTCACTAAAAATATATTTGTACGTCTTGCCCATGATGTTGGCCAGCACATTCAAACGGCCGCGATGCGCCATTCCGATGACTACTTCTTGTACTTCTTGTTCGGCTGCTTTATTAATAATAGCATCCAACGCGGGAATGGCAGATTCGCCCCCTTCCAACCCAAAGCGTTTTTGCGCCACGTATTTCTTACCTAAGAAATTTTCAAACCCCGTTGCGCCGTTCAGCTTTTCTAAAATGCGCTTTTTCTTTTCCAAGCTGTGGCCATAATCGTCGCCTTTTATTTTTTCAATGCGCTCCCGCAACCAGTCGTATTTGTCTCGGTTTTCGATGTGTGCAAATTCAAAGCCGATGTTGTGGCAGTAAGTAGCTTCTAGACGCGCTACGATATCGCTTAAGGTAGCGTTGGGCAACCCAATTTCGCTGCCTGCAATAAAAGAAGTAGCAAGGTCGCCCTCGCTCAAACCAAAACTGTCTAGGTGTAAGCCAGGGAAACGGAAACGGCGATCGCGAACGGGATTGGTAGTGGCTACCAAGTGGCCCCGTTGGCGGTAAGCCTGAATGAGCGACAAGACCGCGAGTTCTTTGGGGGAGCTAAACGATGTATTGCTGGCTGCACTGCTTACAGGAGCCTCCGCACTGTCGTCTGAGCCGCTTTGGTGGGCATAATCAAAGCCCGCAAAAAACTCCTTCCAACCTGCCGCAACAGATTCGGGGTTGTTTTTATACTGTTGGTATAAGCCTTCGATGTAGGAAGGGTGTGCATTTGATATAAAAGAGTAGTCCATTGTTGAATTCCTAAGTTTATAAACCACCTATTTGGTGGAGGTGGTTGGTGCTTCGTTGTTACTAGTATAAGCTCTTAAGAGCTGTTTTTTGGTGTTGTTATACTAAAAAATAAAGGTACAAAAGTTATGAGGATTGCGCAACATTATACGCCTAAAATCAACCGCCTCAGATGGTGTTCAAGTCCTTATACAAACTGCATTGTACCACAGCAGAGAAAAATAAGCCATCTTTTTCTAGTTTTTTGTGGGATAATCACCAAGTATTATTATCTTTGCATGCCCTTTGCGAAAAAATCTCAAGGGGAAAGCTTATAAAATTGAACGAAATACAATACACATAATTATGGCAAATCACAAATCTGCTAAGAAACGTCAACGTCAAGACTCTAGAAAAAGATTACATAACCGTTTTTACAAAAAAACTGCTCGTACGGCTATCGCTGCTTTGCGCGGTATGGAAGACCAAAAGAAAGCGGAAGAATTCCTTCCCAGAGTAGTTTCTATGATCGACCGTTTGGCTAAGAAAAATCAAATCCACGAAAACAAAGCGAACAACCTAAAAGGTAAGTTGGCTAAGTACGTTCATAGATTAGGGCAATAAGCGCCTAAAGTTTGGACGGAAGTAGCGTTCAGTGGATAGCATTATAAAACTGCGCTAAGCGCGGTACTGGCTGTAGGATATAACACCACCACTATTGCAGAGATGTTGTTATAAGCTACAGCCTTTTTGTGTTGTTCTTCGATTACTCAAAAGAAGATAACTGCTGATTCAGATAATCCATGCGTTGCTGTAATTTTTGTATGCGGTTGTAGATGCTGCGATAGGGGTCGAGTTGCTTGGCAACGCGTCCTAAAGCCTGTTCTTGGGCGGTTAATTGCCGTTGTTGCTGTACAGCACCGCCCGTAGCGTTGTTGTATTGTTTGAGAATAGGCTGTAAAGAAGGGTAGAGCGATAATTCTTTGAGCAAGCTGGCTTTGCGTTTGAGCAATAAGGTGCGCTGTGCAATATCGGCGGCTTCCAAAATAGAAATGTCCAAGCGCAACAGGGCATGCAACTGGCGTTTGAGAAAAGGCGATAGGGGAGCGGGCAGGTCTTCGGTAATAATTTTTAAGGTTTCTACCGCTTTAAACAATTCCAAATCACTGTTCTCTAATTCTTTTTGAATGCCTGTAGCTTGAGTGGCCCAATTTTCAATTTGTGAGTAACCGTAGGGCGCACATTTGGCCTTTTGAGCGTCTTGCATCATGGCTAAATTGTCCAACTGCTCCACCAAGTTTTTGTAGTGCAAGTAGCGAGGCCACCACGCTTTCCATGGCGCTTTATCTTGCCCGAAGTTGATGGCAAGGTGCTTTTCTTGTTGGCCAGCAAGAATTTTATAGCGAAACAGCTGCCGTGTGTTGCTCTGAGCGGCTTCGTAAAAAACCTGCCCCAAATTGACGCCATCGTAGCCCGTTTGTACGGCTGGTTGTGGGTTTAGCCGAAAGGCATACCAATGGGCCGATTGCAGTAGACTCGACAACCCCAGTTGCAAGCTGGGATGCCAATTGGCAGAAGCGAGCGACAAAGGTTGCAACACAAAAGAGATAATTTGAGCAGGTTGGTCGGCGTGTTGCCAACTCATTTCAATACTAGGCTGCTCCGTACTTGCGCAAGCAGCGCAATGCACCACTCCCCAAATTTCTGCCGAGCCTGTGAAGGCTGCCGTGTCTTGGTGGTAATTCCAAAGCGGTTGCACCGCAAAATCACCCGCCAAAGGGCGGTGCATCATCAACACCGATTGTGCTGCTAGTGTACCGCTTCCCAGCAGCCAACTCCATACAATCAATAAGCAAATTTTCATGGGTTAGCGGTTTTTGACAATGTTGGTAGCGCGGTCTAGGACGCGAAAAGCAGTTTCGGCCATTGTGTTCCCTTTGTTGTCTAAAGTAGGATTTACTTCGGTAACTTCTAGGCAACAGACTTTGGGGTCGGCAACTAAGCCACAGACCAAATCGGTCGCTTCTTCTTCGCTCAACCCATTAACAACTGGTGTTCCCGTACCGCGCGAAACCAATTCGCAATCCATGCTGTCCACATCAAAAGAGATGTAAATCATGTCGCAACCGTGCAAATACTGCAAGACCTCTTCCACAATTTTAGACGTGCCTTTTTCCCGTACTTCTTGGACGGCAAAATTGCGAATGCCATGCCGTTTCGTCAAAAAGTCTTCCTCTTTTTCTGTGTCGCGCAGGGCGATAAACACCAAATCGTTGGCCTCTATTTTTGGGTAGACCTCCCCCATGTGTTTGAGTTTGTGCCAATGGTCGGCAATGGCTTCGGGAATGTCGTTGCGTTGGTGCTCCAAGTTGTCGATGCCCAGACAAACGGCCAAAGGCATGCCGTGAACGTTGCCCGAAGGTGTGGTGTAGGGCGTGTGCAAATCGGCGTGTGCATCGATCCAAATCACCCCCAAACGTTTATTGGGGTTGGATTTTTTGATGCCTGTGATGGTCGCGCCAGCAGTAGAGTGGTCGCCCGCCAATACAATGGGAAAGCGCTTGTTGTGGGTGACTTCTTCGGACACGTAATGCGATACATAATTGTAGACTTTCACGATGCCGTCGATGTAATTGGCGTATTGGGTGGGACTGGCTTCAAACAACAGTTCGTTCTCATTGGGAACAATGGTAGATTTATACTTAGAAAAATAAGAATTTTTAGCGTTGAGGGCAGCGACTTTGATCGCGCCGATGCCGAGACTAGCGCCGCGCGTTCCTGCACCCAATTCCGAAGGTACTTCAATCAGGCGTATTTTATCGTTTTTGTTCATTGGTTGTATTTATTGCGGTATTAAACTAACAGACCCCTTGAAAAAGGGGCCGTGCGGATGGTCTTAAAGATGGCGAAGTTTAGAGAGCTATAGTAGGGAATTTTATTTGAATAAACAAGTTCGTGTTGTTGGTTTTTTTGGGGGCAACTGTAGTTTAAACAGCAACAGCAGGAGACTTGTTGTTAAAGCAGTTGTGGGGTGTGATAAAGATAACCCTTGTATCAATCGCAATAATAAGAAAGGTGCAAGGCTTCAGTATAGTCGTGAATGACAAGATTATATTTTTCTGTTGCTGGCTTTTCCCTACTTGTAATAATGTTTAATAAAGCAGACATGGCTTTAAAAGTATTGGCGCGAAGAAGAGGAGTATAAATAGAGGGGTCTTGCAAAACCGTTTAAAATAAATTATCTTAGAACTGTTTACTCAAAAATCTTGCTAAGATTAACCAATCTATCCACCAAAAGAACAAAACTGTGCGCAAAAACTACCTAGAAGCCTTTCAGCGATTGGCCAAAGCCATCGACCAACATCCAGCGGCGGTATTGTTGGGCTTTCATAGTTTTTCCCCTTTGAGTCGGGCAGAGATGGAAGCCTTAGAAGCCCGCTACAAATGCCAACTGGACGAGCCTATGCGGCAGTTTTACCAACAAACCAACGGTTTGCAATTGCGCTGGATGCTCAAAAGTAACCCCGCCTATGAAGCCGAGCGCTACCCCGCCCACCAAATAGGCATTGCCCCCAAACCCTGGGACTACGCCACCGAAGCACTGCGCCCCGAGTCTGGTTGTATCTTTTTGTTGCCACTGGAAGAAATGCTGCGCAGCTTTCTGCCCCCTGATGGCCGCCAAGAACCCATTAGTGTGGAGGGGCAAGTATATGAAACGGTAGATTTTTACACGCGTTTGCACATGTTGGATGCCTTTTCTTATTATTTGAGTACAGGTATTTTGTTGCGGGAGCAACAACCGCCGCTTCTGTTGTTGGGCGACGAGGAAGGGACTTGCTTTACCGATGCCATTCCGATTACTTTTGAGGCCTATTTGGCTTTCTTGTTGGCTTCCAAAGGGTGGAACTTGCGTAGGCGCGAATGGCTGGGACAGCCACAAGGTTATTTGGAGGCAACCATCAAAGCGCTGCCGCCCCGTGAACACTGGCAACAAGCGTGGTCTATGGAGTACTTGCTCTTGGCACAGGCGCAGGAGTTTCCTTTGGCCGATCAATTGCCCGAAGTGCAACGCCAAGTAAAAACTAAGCAGATGCAGCAAAGGGCCGTAGCGCAACCTCCTTTGGAAAGGGCTAGTTGGCGAGAAATCGTCGCACGACACCAGTTGTTTTTAGAAACGGGCGGTACACGCGGGCGGTGGGCGCGCATTCGGGTACAAGGACGTGCAATGGGGATTTTTCAATGCCCTGTAGCCTGCGAAGGACAACAGGCCGTACTCGATTTACAGCGCCTGGATAAAGGGCTGGAACTTCAAGAATTGTATTTGCCTTATTCGAGCTGGTGCGGGGTGTATGCCAAAGGGCAGGATTGGAGCGATGCGAACCTGACCAACAGTTTAATGACGGATGCGCGATTGGAACAAGCTATTTTTGCAGAAACCAACCTAGAAAATGTGGATTTTTCGCGCTCTAATTTGCGTGGAGCAAGCTTTATGAATGCCAACCTTACAGGCGTCGATTTTGAAAATTGTGACCTGACAGGGGCTGATTTTCGGGGCAGTAAGCGGGCAGGTAGTAGTTTTAGAGGTGCTATTTTGAAGAACATTCGCTATTAAACCATACATTTTTATAAAAAAAGACCTTGGAAAGTTGCAGACCTTGTTCCCTTGCTCTATATTGTGACTTCATGGGTTTTAGGGTTTAGTTTTCTAAGGTTGGTACGCTCCCGCGTATCGACCTTTTTTTATGACTTTTTCCGAATAAATTCGGGACAAGCTTACTCCGCTCAACAAGTCATAAAAAAATGCTCCACTCAACGAGGCATAAAAATACCCCTACACATTGATCTGTTTTTGTTGTTGCAAGCATCGCAATACCACTGAAAACTGTCCTACTGGAATGGTAGCTAAATACCCATGTCTACAGCATTCGAGAAAGTGATTGTTACAAAAAAAATAAAAAAAGCAACCCAAGAGTTTGTAAATGCTGTAAGGGTGCCTTATATTTATGGCTCATGGGTTTTAGGGTTTAGTTTTCTAAGGTTGGTACGCTCCCGCGTATCGACCTTTTTTTATGGCTTTTTCCGAATAAATTCGGGACAAAGTTTTAAATCCAACCTATTAATTAGAGGGTACGTTTAGTAAAGTGTATTTAATAACCAACCACTTTACTTATGAGTCATTTATTTTTGAAAAGTCAACGCTTCCTGTTGTTGACTGTATTTTATATATCTATCTATTCTTTTGCACAGGCTCAAACGCATCATCTAGCCCCTTACCGAGCGGGTTTTGGAGGGCGCCTAGGTCCTGTCCCTGCTTTTAATGCCAAATGTTATGTAGGAAAAATTGTAGCGCTAGAAGGAATACTGGGTACGCATCTTTATAGCATTGGGGGCGCAAAAGCGCCTGTTGTAACTGGTAATTTTTGTTTTTCTTTTTTTGTAAATTGGAATGTACCTCTTGCTGCAAGATCCAATTGGCGAGCGGTCTTTGGAGTAGGGGGCGATGC
>CAYUZF010000053.1:0-326 GCA_964449615.1 uncultured Aureispira sp. | reverse complement strand
TTTAGAAATACCAGAACCTATGAAGGGCGTGCACGCGGGCAAGATTTTTACTACACCCCAATAATAGGCGTTACGGGGTTGGTCGGAATCGAGTACCACAGTAAGCATTTCGCCTTGCAACTAGACTGGAAACCTGTCCTGCGAGTGGTATCGCCGCACCAGCACTGGGCAGATGATATCGGGCTCACCCTTCGTTATACTATCCCACAGAAAAATAGAGCGTAAAAATACGCCTAGTAGTTTGCAACTACTGCTTCTGTGCCTTATATTTGTGGCTCATGGGTTTTAGGGTTTAGTTTTCTAAGGTTGGTACGCTCCCGCGTACT
>CAYUZF010000052.1:17778-26548 GCA_964449615.1 uncultured Aureispira sp. | reverse complement strand
CAAAGCTGTTACTTAACTTTAGCTACTACCTTCATCAACAACCTACCTACTATTAATATACCAGCGAAGTATTTTGACGATGCGCCTGCTTTGGCCTGTCACACTTGTACCAATGTACCCCTACCTGAAAGCATTTGGATGGGCAGCGACAACCAAACAGGCGAGGAGACACCAAGAGAAGACCCTTCAACGACCGTCCTAAGCGAAGTCGAGAACGCAAACATTCAAGCCTACCCGAACCCAGCTTCTAACAACATAACAATCCAAATCAATGCTCCTTCGGTTTCCAGCAACGTCGTTTTCCAATTGTTTGACGTATCTGGCAAATTGGTGGCTGCAAGTGAGGTACAAATAGATGCCAACAACAGTTTTGAGTATGATTTATCAACCGTTAACGCAGGCATCTACATTGGTGCATTGCTGGACAACGGAAAACGCTATACTGTAAAAATTGTAAAACAGTAAGTAAAAGCATACCCGCGCGCAAGGTTCTTTCCCAAACTTTGCTCAACAACAGCAGCCTACGGAACAATCCCGTAGGCTGCTTTTTTATGCGCCCACACCCATTTTTAGAAGAGCTGTAGGAGCAGCCCGCTAAACAATCCAACACAACCGTTGTTTTTAATAGCATACTAACACACACCAAAAAATAAAACTATGATTTGTTTAGAGAATTCTGAGGTAGATATCATGCGAAGAGATTTGCTTAATGGAACGCGTGACAACAACGATTTTGTGATCAAGACCAGCGACGATGCAGAAATAACGTTGATGAACGTAGAACAGCACGCCCAGCAACAGCCTTCTAAATTTTACGAACACCCAGAAGAAAACGCTTACAAATACACGCTTATGTACAGCTGTAAGCACCGAGCATACGCAGACAAAGATACAGATGCCAAAACAGCAGACGAGTACGAAGACGAAGCTTGTTATATTGTAAACCGCTTTGAGAAAAGCTTAGAAATCGAACCCGATAAAGAGTATCCAAAGAATTATTACTTGGTCAAGCAAGACGAATTGACAGAATGGTCGTAGAAAGTTAAGACAGTGTACTGCTGAACCAACCTACAAAGATAGGTTGTAGACACAAGCGTCCGAATACTAGTATCTGCTAGCATTCGGGCTTTTTTGTGGGCATTGTTTGGGTGGGTTAGGTCAAAGAAGCATTGGGTGCTAGCCACTTCAACCACAACCACCATACAATTACCGCTTTGTTATAAAACAGTAATATTTCTACATACTGGACAGAAAATAAAGATTTTGTGATTGAAACGGTCTATCTTTTAAATGAAAAATAAAAGTTTAAGAAAAAACGTGTGGTGTAACATCCTTTTTTGTTGCTGCGTTGATTCAAAATTAGACAAATTAAAATTACAAAAACAACTAAAACTGAAAATGTATGAGAGCAATCCTTCTTAGCATCGCCTTATCAATAGCAAGCCTGTCGTTATGGGCACAAGATTATGTAGACTTGATAAAATTGTCGGGGAACAACACCAACATGGACAATTTAGAAAACGACTATACAACCAACATCAACAACTACAAAGCAGAAATCTACCTGCCTGTTCGAATCAGTGAGCGCTTGGTGGTCATCACAGGCAGTACGATCGAAAATACCCGATTGCGGTTGACACAAACGGCTGAAAGAGGCAATCTTTGGATGACCCGTCTCAACTTGGGGATCAAATACAAACATTCGGACAAATGGACGGGAACCTATGTTATACTTCCCAAAATAGCTTCTGATTTTAAGAGCATTGGCCAACAGGATTTTCAATTTGGAGGCTTGGCCCTTATGAGCTACCAAGTAGCCGAACGCTGGCAACTAAAATTTGGCCTTTACGTCTCCTCCGAGAACCACGGGAGTACCGTGACCCCCCTACTAGGCATCTGGCACCGCTCCAAAAACGAAAAATTCTACATCAACGCAGCGCTGCCCATCCGCATGGATGTCAACTATGCCCTCACCAAAGCCTTCAGCGTAGGGGCAGACCTCCTTACTTCTATCAAATCCTACAACCTATCCAGAGACAACATCAATGCCTATGTGCAAGAAGAATCCATCCGCCTAGCAGGGTACTTATCCTACAGCTTCTTCGATAACGCTTTTATCATTCGAGCTAGAGCAGGCTTGGATTTAACCGATTATGGCCTGTACAATTCGGGGGATGCTATAGGCGCACAGATATTAGTTTTCAAGGTACAAGGCGACAATAGAAATAGACTCAATCCAGAATTTGCCAGTGCCTTCTATTTTGGTGCGGATCTGATTTATAGATTCGATCTTCGAAAAGAGAATCAATAGAGTTGTTAATTTAGAGACCGTTTCGCTCGGTTTGTTTTTGAACAAACACATTCGACCATTATAAATACGAGGTAAACAGAACTCCCAAGTCTATGTGGATAGATTTGGGAGTTTTTGCTGTTTTATTTATTAATAATAGTGTCTAATGTTTAATAAAGAACAAGACGTTTTAAACACCAATCCAATTCCAGCCCGCAAGCAGTTTTCGAACTACATTGAACATCTTTAGGGAAGTGGTGTTTTGAGGATACAAATCAAATCAGCCGTTCATGGTATTATACGATGTTATTGTAATTGGTGGTGGTTTAGCGGGATTAACCAGTGCATTGCATTTGGCCAAGAAAGACCTGTCTGTACTGTTGATCGAGCAGCATCCTTATCCTAGACACAAAGTTTGTGGCGAGTATCTTTCTAATGAAATTTTACCGTATTGGAAAGCGCTGGGTGTTGATCCCTTTGAATACGGCGCCAAAAAAATTGACCAATTTACGCTCAGTACGCCGCAAGGCCGCTCCATTACCACCAAACTGCCGCTGGGGGGCTTTGGCATCAGCCGCTACCGCATTGATTGGGAATTGGCAGAAAAAGCAAAAGAGGCAGGCGCGACAATCGTACATGCTAAAGTAATAGAGACCAAGTTTGAAAACCACCAATCAAAAACAACGCTATCAAGCCAACCTAGTCATCGGCGCCTTCGGCAAACGCTCCAACATGGACGTGAAAATGGACCGCGCCTTTATGAAAGAATCTACCCCGTTTTTAGGGGTCAAAGCGCATTACAAAGGGAAGCTTCCAGAAAATGCCGTGGGCTTGCACAATTTTGAAGGCGGCTATTGCGGTATTTCCAAAGTAGAAACTAATTTGGTGAATGTTTGTTACTTGACCAACTACGCCTCGTTCAAACCATACAAAAACATAGGCGCATTTCAGGAAGAAGTATTGAGTAAAAACAAGTACCTAAAAGAAGTGTTTGAAACCTACGAACTGGCCTTTGAACAACCGCTTTCTATCGCACAAATTTCTTTTTCATCTAAGCAGCCTGTAGAAAACCACCTGCTGATGTGTGGCGATAGTGCGGGGATGATCCACCCGTTGGCGGGCAATGGAATGAGCATGGCCGTTCGAGCTGCCCAAATGGCCTGCCAACAAATTATACGCTACCAAAAAGGGGAACTGGATTCCCGAAGCAAGTTAGAAGAACAATACGCCCAATTATGGAATAAAGAATTTAAAAGTAGGTTGAAATCAGGACACTTTATTGCCAGCCTGTTCAATGCTGGTCGCAGCACCGAGTTTTTGATGCGCGTACTGAAAGTCTTTCCTTTTGTTTTACCCTACGTTATTAAAAAAACACATGGCAAGCCCATGAGCGCAGAATTATAATGCCAATAGACACAACACACCGAAGTACCGAAGAGGAAATCATGGACGATTTCGACATGAGTGGCGAGGAATTGATCAGCTCACTCGACCAACTGGCCGTTATTAACAAATGGCTGGGCGGCAACAAATTGACCATAGATGGGCTCAAAATATTGCTGCAAAATCAACCCAAAACACAAACCATTAAAATTGTGGACTTGGGCTGTGGCAATGGCGATATGCTTAGAAGAGCCGCAGATTTTGGTCGAAAAAATGGCTACACCTTTCAACTCATCGGCATAGACGCCAACCAAGCTACCATTGATTACGGAATTCAACTATCAACCGACTATCCAGAAATCAGCTACCGCAAAGAAAATGTACTGGCCGATACGTTTGAGCAATACCACTACGACATTGCGATGTGTACCCTATTTCTACACCACTTCGAAGATGCCGTAGCCTTGAAATTGGTGCAAACGCTGGTCAAAAACTCTCGCATAGGTGTTTTAATCAACGACCTGCACCGCCACAAAATGGCCTATTACCTTTTTAAATTAATCACTGTAGGTATTCGCAATAAAATGACAAGAGAAGACGGATTGACCTCTGTCTTAAAAGCATTTAAACGCCAAGATTTTCAGCGCTTTTCAGAAGCCATCGACTACAAAAGTACCATCACTTGGCGTTGGGCATTTCGTTACCAATGGATAATCAACAAAACATGAGTGTAAAAATAACCGCCGTTGCCACGCAACTGCCCCCGTATACCCGATCCACCGAAGAAATTATGCCTTTTGTAAAAGCTTGGCTGAAAGGGCAAGAGGAGCGCTTCCAACGCAAAGTGGTCAAACTATTTGAAAACGCAGGCGTTGAGCGCCGCTATTCGATCATGGATGCCGAAGATGTTTTTCTAAAAAGCTCTTTTGAAGAAAAGAACGACCTGTACAAGCGCGAAACCATAAAACTGGCCAGCAGTGCCCTGCAAAAAGCGCTAGACAAAACGCAACTAGCAGCTACCGACATTGATTTCATCATTACCGTCAGTTGTACAGGAATTATGATTCCGTCCATCGACGCGTATTTGATCAATGAATTTGATATGAAACAAGATGTGGTGCGCTTGCCCGTAACGGAAATGGGCTGTGTCGCGGGCGTCTCGGGCATGATCTACGCCAACAATTTTTTAAAAGCCAACCCCAACAAACGGGCAGTCGTCATTGCCATCGAGTCGCCGACGTCTACTTTCCAATTGGAGGATTATTCAATGGTTAATATTGTAAGTGCCGCTATTTTTGGCGACGGTTGCGCCTGTACCATTTTGTCTTCTTATCCAGAGGAGCAAGGGCCCGAAATTATAGATGAGGCGATGTACCACTTTTACAATTCGGAACACATGATGGGCTTTGAACTCAAAAATTCGGGCTTGCAGATGGTTTTGAACAAAGAAGTACCTGAAAAAATTGCCAGCCATTTCCCTGAAATTGTACACCCTTTTTTGGAGCGCAACGGCTTGACAATTGAGGACGTGGATCACCTTGTTTTTCATCCTGGTGGAAAAAAAATTGTGCAGACCATCGAAGAATTATTTGGGGCGTTGGGAAAAAACATCGACTATACCAAAGCAGTTTTAAAAGACTATGGAAACATGTCTAGTGCTACGGTATTGTATGTATTAGAACGCTTTATGGAGGAAGGGGTAGAAGAAGGCGCCGTCGGGTTGATGCTTAGTTTTGGCCCAGGCTTTACCGCTCAAAGACTATTGCTGAAATGGTAAGAACATTCAAAGACCACAACGAATGGGCAATTATTTTAGGAGGGTCTAGCGGATTGGGGTTGGCAACGGCCAAAAAACTGGCTCAAGCGGGCTTAAATCTCTGTATCGTATACCGCGCTAGAAGAAGCGACTTGGCGGCCATACACGCCGAGTTCGAAGGACTAGTTGCAACCCACAACGTACAGTTGTTGTCGTTCAACAAAGATGTTGTTAAACCAGACAATAGAACGCAAATATTGACCGAACTAGCCGAAGCGCTCTCGGAAACAGGCCGCGTCAAATGTTTGGTACACAGCATCGCCAAAGGCAATTTAAAACCAATGGTGACGCCCGAGGGAAAAGCCCTACAGAACGACGATTTTCATTTGACGTTGGAAAATATGGCCATTAGTTTATACGATTGGACCAAACAAGTATTTGACCAGCAACTGTTTGCAGCCGATGCCCGCATCATCAGTTTTACCAGCGAAGGCAATAAAAAAGCATGGACGAACTACGCGGCAGTTTCGGCGGCAAAAGCCGCTCTAGAAGCCATTACTAGAAACATTGCTCTAGAATTTGCACCGCATGGCCTAAAAGCCAACTGCATCGAAGCAGGAACAACAGATACGCCTTCGTTTAGAAGAATTCCTGGCAGTGAGGAGTTGAGAACATACGCACTTCAACGCAACCCGTTTCACCGACTCACCACCCCAGAAGATGTGGCCAATGTAGTCTATTTATTGGTGCAAGAAGAAGCCAAATGGATAACAGGAACAACGCTGCCCGTCAATGGTGGGGAGCATTTGCGTTGAGCCAATTAACAAAAATAGTCCAATGACAGTTGAACAACTACTTGCGCAGCTTCCTTACAAAGCGCCTTTTCTTTTTGTGGATGAAATCTTGGAGGTGAATGAGCAGGGGATTGTGGGCGCCTATACCTATACGCCTAGCCATGATTTTTATAAAGGCCATTTTAAAAATAATCCCGTAACGCCTGGGGTAATTCTAACGGAAACAATGGCGCAAATCGGGTTAGTGGCGTTTGGCATTCATTTGCTGGAACGTGCTGGGCAAACACTGGGAAATTTGCAAATTGCCTTGACGTCTACGGAAATGGATTTTTACAAACCTGTATTTCCTGGGGAACGCGTGGTGGTGAAAAGTGAAAAAGTATACTTTAGATTTCAAAAATTAAAATGCCGTGTGTTTTTGTACAATGCCGACGAAGAATTGGTGTGCAGAGGACAAATAGCGGGCATGATAAACCAGCAAGATGGATAAACGAGTAGTTGTTACGGGCTTGGGGGTGGTTGCGCCCAATGGCGTAGGCATAGAGGCCTTTACCGAAGCTATAAAAACTGGAACTTCTGGCATTCAATACTACGAAGCACTAAAAGAGTTGGGTTTTTCTTGCTGCATTGGGGGGATTCCCGCCGTCTCCGAAGAACTGAAACAACAGTATCTTACGGCTTTGCAATTGAGAGGCTTCAAAAGTCCAGGCATCTTGTACGGCTGTATGGCGGGCATGGATGCGTGGAAGGACGCTGGGTTATCAAGCACCGAGCAACCCGATTACGAGAGCGGGACGGTATTCGGGGCAGGTACCTCGGGCGTCGAAAAATTTAGAGAAGCCATTTATAAAGTAGACGACAAACGCGTTAGACGCTTGGGCAGTACGGTGGTGCTGCAAACAATGGCCAGCGGCGTAAGTGCCTACCTCGGCGGTATATTGGGTTTGGGCAACCAAGTCACCACCAACTCTTCGGCCTGTATCACAGGAACCGAGGCCATTTTGATGGGTTTTGATCGGATAAAAGCAGGACGCGCCAAGCGCATGTTGGTGGGCAGTACCAGCGACCATGGGCCTTATGTTTGGGGAGGTTTTGACGCCATTCGAGTAATGACTTACAAACACAACGATGCCCCAACGGCGGGTTCCAGACCCATGAGCGCTACCGCTTCGGGTTTTGTGCCTGGAAGTGGGGCAGGAGCTTTAGTATTGGAATCTCTGGAAAGTGCGTTGGCACGCCAAGCAAACATTTATGCCGAGGTGTTGGGGGGCGAAGTTAATTCTGGTGGGCAGCGCGGCGAGGGTTCCATGACGGCCCCCAATTCAGAGGCCGTGCAGCGTTGCATCAAAAATGCGTTGCGCAATGCCGACATTGAAGCCACAGAAATCGACGCCATCAACGGCCATTTGACCGCCACCAGCAAGGATTTTACAGAAATAGAAAATTGGTCGAAAGCCCTGAATTTGGCAGGAGCTGATTTTCCGCCCATCAATTCCTTAAAGTCTATGATTGGACATTGCCTGTCGGCTTCGGGCGCAATAGAGAGCGTTGCCAGTGTGCTGCAAATTCAACATAATTTTGTCTTTCCCAACATCAATTGCGAAGATATCAACGAACAAATTGTTACTTTGATACCCAAAGAAAAAATACCACAAACACTACTAGAAAAAGAAGTGAACGTCGTGGCCAAAGCCAGTTTTGGGTTTGGTGATGTCAACGCTTGTTTAATCTTTAAAAAATACAACACCAATGCCTGATAAAAAAGAGATGATAGAAACTCTAAAAAATATTGTTAAACCTTACGTACAAGACCAAGAAGCCTTCGAGCAGTTGAACGAGGAGACGGATTTTATCAACGATCTAAAAATCAACTCTGCTAATTTAGTAGATGTTGTTTTGGATATTGAAGACGAATACGACATTGAGCTGGACAACGAATCGATGGATCAGATGTTGAATGTAAAAGCTGCCCTGCAAATTATTACTACAAAAGTAGCCGAAAAATAATGCTGGGCAACGACATCATCGACCTCCAAATAACCCACCGCACGACCAACTGGGAGCGCCCGCGTTGGTTACAGAAGGTCTTCACTCCAAAAGAGCAGGCGGTTGTAAGAGCTTCTACCAATCCTTTTACGACGGTTTGGCGGTTGTGGAGCATCAAAGAAAGTGCTTACAAAGTATACCTGCAAGCAGGAGGAACGCCTTTTTTGGCTGCTACCAACATTGAATGCTGCCTAGAAACAGCAAAACACAGTACCGCTGAAATTGCAGGGTTGCGGTTGTGTGCAACGACGCTGGAAACGCCTACCTACATTTTTAGCACCGCCCAGCGCGGCAATACTGCGATACAAAATTCTCTTTTTACGCTCGAAAAGAGCAATCTGCAACAACAAAGCGTCTACCTCAAACAGCAGTTGTTGCAAGCGGTTGCAGCGACCCATTGCCTAGCGCTTTCCGCGTTGCAGCTTCGAAAAACAGCCACAGGGGTACCGCAATTGTTTTATGAAAATCAGTTACTTCCGCTGGCACTGTCTATAACACATC
>CAYUZF010000052.1:12818-17758 GCA_964449615.1 uncultured Aureispira sp. | reverse complement strand
AGTATGGAGGGTATTCTATTTTAGAAAAAAAATAGAGCCATCCCTACTACTGGGACGGCTCCTGTCTTCGCGTTGTTACGAATAATTGATGGATCAATGGGAGTAAGAGGGTACGCCTTCTACGGTTGGTACTTCTTGCTCGACTTCAAATTGATTGGCGGTATTTTTAACCCCTCCCGCCTTTAGCGCCAAACTGCCCGAGAAGAAGGTTTTGTGATCGTCGCCCAAGTTGGAACCCGCCATGCGTTGGTGTTTTACACAGGCTACCCCTTTGCGAATCTCTTGACGTTGAACGCCTTTTACATAAGCCAACATACCCGCTTCGCCAAAGTAACCTGCGGTTAAGTCGTGCATGTGCAGGGCGGTCGTATGGTACGTTGGGAGGGTAATCAAGTGGTGGAACACGCCTGCGGATCGAGACGCATCTTGCTGGAACGTTCTGATCTTTTCGTCTGCGCGCTGGCACAATTCGGTGCCATCGTACTGAACGGCCATTAAATTGTCTGGGTCGTATGCCGAAACGTCTTCTCCAGCTGCTACCATCGCGTCGTATACTTGGTGGCGAAAATTGAGCGTCCAATTAAAAGAAGGAGAGTTGTTGTACACCAATTTGGCATTGGGAACAACCGCGCGCACGCGTTGTACCATGTGGGCGATCTGCTCCACGTGTGGAATCGGCGTTTCAATCCAGAGCAAATCTGCGCCGTGTTGCAGGCTGGTAATACAGTCCAAAACTACGCGGTCGATGTTGGTTTCTTCTCTAAATTTATAAAGACCGTTGGGTAAGCGTACAGGGCGTACCAATTGGCCGTTTCTTTTTAAAAGCACCTCGTTATCAGCTACTTCGTGCAGAGCTACGGCTTCGCATTCTACAAAATCCAAATACTTAGAAGCTAAGTCGCCTGGTGTTTTGCTCACGGGCAGTTTTTGTGTCAGTCCCGCCCCTTCAGAATCCGTTCTAGCAACAATCACCCCATCGTCAATACCCAGCTCCAAAAACGCATAGCGGATAGCCTGTAGTTTGGCAATAAAATCTTCGTGTGGAACGGTTACTTTTCCATCTTGGTGGCCACATTGTTTGGCATCCGATACTTGGTTTTCAATTTGTAAGGCGCAAGCGCCTGCCTGGATCATTTTTTTGGCCAGCAGATACGTCGCTTCTTCATTGCCAAACCCTGCATCAATATCTGCAATAATTGGAACCACGTGCGTTTGAAAATTGTCGATCTTCTCCTGTACATCCTCGCCACGCTCCAAGCGTCTAAACAAGTCGTTGAGTTCAATGGCATCTGCTTGGCGCAAAAAGTCGTAAATTTCTTCGATGAGTGCAGGCACCGCTGTTTTTTCGTGCATCGACTGGTCAGGCAAAGGGCCAAACTCAGAACGCAATGCCGCCACCATCCAACCCGATAGATACAGGTAGCGTTTGCGGGTGGTTTGGTAATGTTTCTTAATCGAGATCATTTTTTGTTGCGCTACAAAGCCGTGCCAGCAGCCCAACGATTGGGTATACTGAGAAGGATCGGCATCGTAAGCGGCCATGTCCGCCCTCATGATTGCAGCGGTGTATTGGGCAATGTCTAGTCCTGTTTTGAATTGATTTTGCGTAATCATTCTGGCGGCGTGTCTGGGTTGAATGTTTTTCCAAGCGTGGCCGTATTTCTCTTTTAGCAGTTTTACCGTTTCTAAAGCAGAACTATAGTTGCCCTGTGCCATATTTTTCATATTTTGTGGTGTAATAGTTATTTAATAATAGCTAGCCCTTTAGATGTTGCCGCATCTAGGGGGCATTTTAGTTGCTTGTTTGTGGTCTAAATGTACTGGTAAGCGGGTAAGGTCAAAAACTCTTCAAAATCTTTGGATAAAACCAGTTGGTCAAACAGTTCTATGGCCAAGTCAAAAGGTCTTTTCTCAAAAGCAGCCGCGCCTACAAGCGACTTAATTTTTTCAATTTCTTCGGTTTTGAGTTGTTGGTACAAGGCTTTGTCCAACACGCTGCCATCTTCTAGTTGAGCGCCCTTGTGCAGCCATTGCCAAACTTGTGTGCGTGAAATTTCTGCGGTAGCGGCATCTTCCATCAGGTTGTACAACGCAGCCGCACCGTTGCCCGATAGCCAACTTTCTAGGTATAAAATTCCGACATTGATGTTTTTGCGCACTCCCGCTTCGGTTACGGTTCCTTGAGGCAATTCTACCAAATCTTGTTCTGTGATGGTTAAATCTTCTCGAAGGTTGCCAATTTGGTTGGCTTGCGGCATGTGGGCATCAAAAACATCCAAGGCTACTTGTACCAAACCAGGGTGGGCAACCCAAGTACCATCGTGTCCGTTTTTTACCTCTTGTTCTTTGTCTTTGACCACTTTAGCAAACGCTGCTTGGTTGGCGGCTTCGTCGTTTTTGACGGGAATTTGGGCAGCCATACCGCCCATAGCATGCACGCCTCTTTTGTGGCAGCGCTGCACCACCCGCTGCGAGTACGCCTTCATAAAAGGGCTGCCCATCGTTACTTGGTCGCGGTTGGGCACCAAAAAATTGGGGTGGTTTCTAAATTTCTTGATGTAGGAAAAGATGTAATCCCAGCGGCCACAATTGAGTCCAGCCATGTGGTTGCGCAGCTCGTAGATAATTTCATCCAATTGGAAACTAGCGGTAATCGTTTCTACCAAAACCGTTGCTTTGATGGTATTTTGAGGAACGTCTAGGTAATTTTGTGCAAATACAAAGACCTCATTCCACCATCTAGCTTCTAGGTAATGCTCCAATTTGGGCAAGTAAAAATAAGTAGCAGAGCCTTTTTCCAACAATACTTGAATGTTGTGAAAGAAGTACAAGCCAAAGTCCACTAAAGATGCCGACATGGGCACGCCGTCGACCAATAAATGCCGCTCTTCTAAATGCAAACCTCTAGGCCGAACCAGCAGCACCGCCGTTTTTTCTTTTAATTGGTAAGTTTTGTCCTTCGCTGCATAGTAAAAAGAAATCGTACCCTTGTTGGCGTCCAGCAAATTCTGTTGCCCTTCCAAGATGTTGCGGATAGTAGGCGCGTTGCTGTCTTCAAAATCAGCCATAAAGGTCTTTGCATCAGAATTGAGGGCATTGATGACCATCTTGCGCTCTACAGGGCCCGTAATTTCTACCCGTCTGTCCAATAAATCTTCTGGCAAAGGCGCACAAACCCAGTCCGAATCGCGAACAGCCGCTGTTTCTACTGGAAAGGTAGGAAAGTTGCCTTCGTCAAAATATTGCTGTGTTTTTTCTCTTTCTTTTAATAAAGATAGCCTTTTTTCATTGAACCGCTCTTGTAAGGCGACTAAAAAGGCGTTGGCCTCCTCGGTCAAAATAGAAGCGTAATCAACTGCTTCAACTCCCTGAAATTGAAGCTCTTTCAAATTAGTATTGGTGTCCATTGGCGTTGTTTTTTATTGTTGTACTACAATATTACGAAAAAAGGTTGAACTCTAGTAGCGAAAGTTCGCTAAAAGTGAAAAAACTTTTTTTTTGTGTGTTCGCTTGGCTTTGACTATCTTTATGAAATATGATCATAGAAGACAAATACATCAAGCTTATTTTTGGGCTAAAGCTCAAGCAGATTAGGACAGAAAGAAAACTTTCGCTGTTTGGTCTATCCAAATTAACAGGCTTATCCAAGTCCTATTTGAATGAAATAGAAAAGGGGAAAAAGTATCCTAAAATGGATAAAATCGCCATCCTATCCGATAGTTTGGACGTGCCTTACGACCATTTGGTTTCTTTAAAACTGGATAAAAACTTAGCGCCTGTAGGAGAGATTTTGAAATCAAATATCTTGAAAGAGATTCCGTTGGAGTTGTTTGGAATCAAGGAGACCAACCTAATTGACATTATCGCCAAAGCGCCCGCTAAGGTAAATGCCTTTATTAGCACCATTATTAAAATAGCGCAGAATTACAGCCTGACCAAAGAGAGTTTTCACTTGGCTTCCCTGCGTTCCTATCAAGAAGCGCACAACAATTATTTTGAAGAATTGGAGGAACAGGTGCAGCAGTTTGCCAAATCGTACCACTTGGATTTGACAAAAATGATTACGGCGCAGGATTTGGAAGAAATTCTGGTAGAGGAGTTTAATTATACCATTGATGAGGAAGAGCTGTCTAAATACGACAATCTAAGGACCTTGCGGAGCATTTACATTCCCAAACGCAGTACCTTGTTGATCAGCAAAGAAATTTCTGACGCTCAAAAAACCTTTATTTATGCCAAAGAAATTGCTTACAACGTTCTAAAAACCGAAAACCGACTATACACGTTTCCGTGGATAAAATTTGACAGTTTTGACCAAGTGTTGAATAATTTTAGGGCGTCCTATTTTGCTGGGGCTTTGATCATTCCCCAAGCGTCTTTGGTGCAAAAACTTCAAGAGTTGTTTGCGGCGCCAACGTGGAGTCCGCTTCGGTTGCACAAGATCATCAAAAGTTACAACTCCTCTGATGAAACCTTTTTCCAGCGCTTAACCAATATTTTACCGCAAGTATTTAATATCAAAAATCTGTTTTTTCTACGCTTTACTTACATGCAGGGAACAACAGTTTACCGTTTGAGCAAAGAGCTGCACATTACCCAGCAGCAAAGTCCCCACGCCAACAAAAACCAAGACCATTATTGCAGGCGCTGGCTCTCGTTGCAAACCATTCACAATTTTCTTCCTATGCTGCCTCTGGAAACGAATATTTGGTCATCTGCGCTGCCAACAGAGACCCTTTTAAGGAAAACATCTACAGAAGCGTGAGCATCGGCATGCTGTTGTCGCCCCACCTCAAGAAAAAATTGCATTTTCTGAAAGAGAATACCTTCCAAAAAAGAACCGTAGGCGTTACCTGCGAATCCTGTGGGATTATAGATTGTGAAGAAAGAGCCGCAGAACCCTGGCGATTGATTAAGAAAGAACGCTACCAAGAAGTCGA
>CAYUZF010000052.1:12568-12808 GCA_964449615.1 uncultured Aureispira sp. | reverse complement strand
CGTGGAAGCGCTGATTGCTTCTTATGAATAAGCGAAGGGCGAGCTAATCGGCGACAGAGGATTGGGTTGGTTATTGGGTAGAATAAGGGAGTAGTATAAAAGGCTGTGGGACAAGGTATATACTGTTAAAAACAGCCTTGCTCTAGTGCCGTAAAAAGTACGCTAGAGCAAGGCTGTTGTCTACAAAAACAGCTGTAAAACAGCAACCCTTAGCGGTCGTTCATCTTCCCAATGATAGAA
>CAYUZF010000052.1:11350-12558 GCA_964449615.1 uncultured Aureispira sp. | reverse complement strand
GTCAAAGTCGATTTCATTTTGCTAATGGCATCGTTGAGGGCTTTGTCCTTAGAGTCGCTTCTGCTCGTTACTACGGTTGGTTGTATGCCTTCGATGCGCGCTTCGATTCTGCACTGGATATCATCTGAGCCGCCTTTGTTGGCATTTTGATCAGAAAGATGTATCTCTACGCGGGTTAATCTATCGGAAAAGCGATCCAGACTGTGGTTAATTTTTTCAGTGACAAATTTTTCTAAGCCTTCTGTACCAGAAATGTTGTTGTCCGTATTAAGTTGTATAATCATATTGTATTTTAGTTTTAATAATGGATGTCAGTGGGGAATGTAAAGCGTTTTGCAACAACTTACCCTATAAGTAACAACTCCAAAAACGAGCATTGGTGGTTATTTGTTCAATTTCTGGGCATTTATTCGTTAGAGAAAAATACCCAATCCACCGTTTGGGTAAATTGGGCATCCTTCAATAAGCTATTGTACGCCTTCTAACAAACCCCAACTGCTTTTGCGCGGGCTTCGGGTACGTCAAAACGGTCGAGCATCATAACTTTATGCCAAGCGTTTACAAAATCATGTACCATGCGCTCGTGTCCATCGGCAGCGGCGTAAACTTCAGCGACGTTGCGCAATTGGGCGTTAGAACCAAAAACAAGGTCGCAGCGCGTAGCGGTGTACACAGACTTACCCGTTGCGCGGTTGTTGACGGCAAAAGTCATTTCTTCTTTGTCCTGTGGCTTCCATTCGTAATCCATAGAGGTAAGCACACGGAAAAAATCATTGGACAACACGCCTGGGCGCTCTGTAAAGAGACCATCTTTGGAACCGTTGTAATTGATGTCCAGAACTTTGAGGCCACCCGCCAAAACTACCCATTCAGGTGCCGTTAAGGTCAATAAGTGCGCTTTGTCTAAGAACAGTTGTTCTGGTGGCACGTTGTAAGCAATGTCCGTTTTACGGTAATTTCGGAAACCATCTACCACGGGTTTCAACCACTCAAAACTCTCCGCATCGGTCAATTTGTCGGTGGTGTCCATGCGGCCAGGCACAAAGGGAACCGTCACCGCTACGCCCGCTTTTTCAGCGGCTTTTTCAACGGCTGCACAGCCGCCCAATACAATCAAATCAGCTAAAGAAACCTGTTTGCCATGGTAAGCCAGCTTGTTGAATTCTTCTCGAATTTGTGATAAAATGGCAACCACCCTAGAAAGCTGT
>CAYUZF010000052.1:10103-11340 GCA_964449615.1 uncultured Aureispira sp. | reverse complement strand
GTGCAGGGTTATTAACAGCCCAATCTTTTTGCGGCGCTAGGCGTACCCGGGCGCCATTGGCACCACCGCGTTTGTCGCTGTCGCGGTACGTGGAGGCCGACGCCCAAGCGGTTGCCACCAATTCCGAAACCGTCAACTCACTTCGCAAAATAGTTTGTTTGAGTTGCGCAATTTCCTTGTCGGAAATAGTGGGGTGGTTAAGCGGCGGAATGGGGTCTTGCCAGGGTAGGGAAACGCTGGGCACTTCTGGACCAAGGTAACGATCTTTAGGGCCCATGTCGCGGTGGGTTAGTTTGTACCAAGCTCGTGAAAAAGCGCCTGTGAGCGCGTCAAAATCGTCGCGGAAACGCTCAATAATCTTGCGGTATTCGGGATCTTTTTTCAAAGCAATGTCCGAAGTCATCATCATCAAATCGTGATAAACGCCCTCTTTGTGCGCATCGGGTGTTTTGGGCGCATTGGGGTCTACAGGCGTCCATTGCAAGGAACCCGCTGGACTCTTAGTTTTTTTCCATTCGTATTTTAGCAAATTTTCTAGGTAATTGTTGTCCCACTGGGTGGGGTTGGGGGTCCAAGACCCCTCGATGCCGTTGGTCATGGTGTATTGGGCAAAACCTGTTCCCTTTGGATTTTGCCAGCCCATACCCATCGCTTGAATGGGAGCCCCTTCGGGCGCAGGGCCAATTTTTTCTGGTTTTACCATGCCGTGCGATTTACCAAAAGCATGTCCCCCTGCGATCAAGGCAACCGTTTCTTCGTCGTTCATCGCCATGCGGGCAAAGCTTTCGCGAATTTCACGCGCACTATCCATAGGATCACCATTGCCGCCTGGGCCTTCTGGATTGACATAAATAAGTGCTTGGTGGGTAGCTGCAACTGGGTTTTCCAAATCCCAATAATCTTTCTTAGGATCGCCTTTCCAGCGTTTATCCATGTTCACCATTTCGTCGGGATGACCGACTTGGTTGCCAGGTTTGGGCTTGCTTTCCCAGCCTTCGGGGCCCCAATAGGTAGCGCGGTCGGCTTCCCAGCCATCTTCGCGGCCACCCGCAAAACCAAAAGTGGGAAAACCCATGTCTTCTAAAGCGACGTTGCCCACAAGAATCATCAAATCTGCCCAGCTCAATGCTGCACCATATTTTTGCTTAATCGGCCACAACAAACGGCGCGATTTGTCCGTGTTGCCGTTGTCCCACCAAGAATTGATGGGGGCAAAGCGCTGCATTCCAGCGGCAGC
>CAYUZF010000052.1:6494-10067 GCA_964449615.1 uncultured Aureispira sp. | reverse complement strand
GTCGGCAATGCGGTACGTCCCTGCCGAGTGCCAAGCCATGCGAATCATCTGTGGGCCGTAGTTGTTGTAATCCGATGGCCACCAATCTACGGAGGTGTGCAACAGTTCGCGAATGTCTGTTTTTAATTGATCGTAGTCAAGCTCAGAAAACGCTTTGGCGTAATTGAAGTTGCGCAACGGGTTGGCTTGTGGTGGGTTTTGGTGCAGCAGATCTACTTTTAGGCGGTTGGGCCACCAATAATTGACTTGTGGTTCGGAGCCTAGAGCGCCACCAATGCGCGTACCGCGAAACGGGCAACCGCCCATGGTAGCCGTGCGGCCAGTAACTTTTGTGGTGGTGTCGTAGCCCCCGTTGGACATGTCGGGGTTAAAATTAGAAATGTGGTCGTGCTTGTCCGACCCCTTGTTTTTATCGTGGCTCATAGTGCGATTAAAATTCTATGTGTTAGTGATAGATGATAATGGTTTTGCTAGAACGCATAGTATAAGCCTTTGTTTTCGGAAGCCGCTGTTTTTTGGGGGAGGGAGCAGATGAGGGAAGTGGTTTTATAAAAAAAAACGGATTTTAGTACAAGGGAAAACCAAACGTACCCCCTACTAAAATCCGTTCTAAACAGCCAAGAACTTTAAACTATATACCGCGCTATTCCTTCACCACCTTCAACGTACCCAACAGCCCCGCTTCTGTAGAAAGCTGTAGGGTGTAAACGCCTGCGGCATCGCCCAGCGATACGGGTAAAACGGTACGGTTGTAGTACTGCTGTGTTTCAACCAATTGCCCGATGGCATCGTAAACCCGCACGGTCACCTGCTTATAAATTTTATCCAACTCTACTTGGCAACCCGCATCGGTTGGGTTGGGGTAAACTTCCATAGACAAGGGCGTTACGTAGTGCAAGCCTACGTTAATTTGAATGCTTTGCGCCAAGATGTTGTTCGTTTCGTCTTGTTCGGTTTGTTCGTCGAGATAATCGGCGTAGAATAAGATGTAGTAGGTGCCATCTGGCAAGCCCGCAGGCAGGGCGCCGACAGCCGTACTTCCCAAATAACTATCGCTCGCATCGTAGACGTTGTCCGTAGACAAGAAGTAGCCCAATTGCACGCTGCTGCTTGGGCGATTGCTGCTGTTAACAACGGTAGCCGTTGTTTGTACTTGACCATTGAGCAAGATCGCCGAAGGATTTTGTACCAACAAGTCGGGCATAGAATCGGTTACCACGAAGGCCGTCGCTGCGGTGTTGTTGGTTTCATCGCTTTCGGAAGCCGCGTTGAGGTGGTCGGCATAAAACAGGAGGTAGTAATTACCTGCTGCGGTACTGGACGGAATGGAAAACGAGTGGGATAGGGTACGCACTGCATTACTAGCAATGGTTCCCATCGGTGTGCTGCCCAACAAAACAGCGTTGCTGTTGTACGTAGGTGTTGTAGATAAATAATACCCCACTTCCCCTGTACTTATGGCCATGTTGCCCGTGTTGGCCACTACACAAGTTGTTGAAACAGTCGTTCCAACTAGAGCGCTGTTGGTCGTTGCAGTACTGCTTTGTATGCTTACGTCAGGCTTCAACAGTGGCGTGACCGTAAACGGGTAGAACATACGATTGTTGGATTCGTCGCGCTCGCTAACTGCTTGCTGGTCATCAACATAGAACAACAGGTAATAGCTGCCTGCAGGCATATTGCTCGGAATGGTAACGGTAGCATTTTGAGGACTGCTGGCGTTGCCCGCCAAGCCCGTTAACACCGTATCGCTCAACAAAACAGCACTCGTCGTGAAAATTGGTGTAGTGGTTAAGTAATACCCTAAACGATGGGTAGACGCGGCACCAAAACTATTGTTTTCTACCTCAACAGAGAGGTTGAGCGTACTTCCTGCGGCTACCGTAGTCGCATTCATAGTGGGGTTTTGCGGACGCAAGTCTGGCAAGGGAATCGTCAGCGTAATGGCCACAGGGGTCATGTTGTTGTTTTCATTGCTTTCGGTTTGTGCCTGCTGGTAGTCGGCGTAGCACAGGATGTAGTAGGTACCTGGTGGGTAATGATGGGGTATGGTTATAGAGGTAGAAAGCACTGCACTACCCTGTACGGCTAGGCCTGCATTGTTGCTGGTTGCCAACAACGTATCGTTAGCACTGTATACATTATCTGTAGATAAATAATATCCCATACTACTGGCCCCCGCACTGGCTTGTCCGTTGTTTCTTAACGTAGTCGTAATCGTTGTACTGCTTCCAATGGCAAAGGTCGAAGGACTACTACTGGCCATGTTGCTAAACAAATCTGGAAGCGGTTCTACTACCGCAAGGGCTACGCCAACGACGTTGTTGCTTCGATCCACTTCTGCGCGCATCTCTTGGTAATCGGCGTACCACAAAATAAAGTAATTGCCTGAAGCTGTTGCCAAAGGAATGGTCAAAGCCGTTTGTTGCGTGCTGCTGTCGCCTGCATCTAAGCTGTCTACTGCGCCACTGCCTAAGAAAACATCGCTGCCATCGTACAAGCTATCTGTCGACAAATAATAGCCCAGTGCCGTATTGGCAATGCGCGCACTGCCCTGGTTGCGCACTAAAGCCGCTACATTGATGGTGTTGCCCGAAAATACAGAATTGGACCCAGCGGTTGCTTGTGTTACTACCAAGTCGGCAGGGTTGGCCACCACCGTTATCGCCCAATGCGCAACATTATTACTTTTATCACTTTCTACGACGGCGTTGCCATAATCACTGACATAAAGCATGTAATAAGCACCCAAAGGTGTATTTACAGGAATGGTAAACGCAGTAGTTTGCACGCTGCTGTCTTGCGGGTGCAAGGTGTCTGTTGTACTACTGCCCAACAATAAATCATTTCCATCCAATACGGTATCCAATGATAAATAATAAGCTGTTTGACTGGGGGGCGCCCATACACCGCCCTGGTTGGTAACCCAACAACTGGCCGTACCCATGCCGCCTTCTACAAGGCTTGCAGTTCCAACACTTGGCTGTACAGGAATTAGATCGGCCTGAAAAAGGGCATCGCCCAAAACCGTGATGGGGAAAGAGTCTACTGCTGTGTTGTTGGTTTCGTCGGATTCGGGTTCCAAACCTGGGGCATCAGCGTAAGCTACTAAATAATACGTGCCTCCCGAAACAGTATAGGGAACCGTAAGCATGTAACTGCTGCTTTGACTGCTATTGGTGGCCAAATTACTGCGGTATTCCCCGCCTATGCGAACCGCCTGCGGGCTGTAGGCGGGGATCGGCGACAAATAATAACCCGTTAGGGTACCCGCAGCAGGGCCAAAACCGTCGTTGCGAATGGTACTAGACAAGGGTAAGAAATCGCCTACGGTAATTAGGTTGGCGTTGGTGGCCACGCTCGGCATCGTCAAGTCTGGAAACGCATCGGTCACATAAAGCCGTAAGGCAACGGTGTTGTTGGTTTCTATGCGCTCTGCCTGAACGCCGTTGTGGTCTGCCTGAAACAACAAGTAGTAAGCGCCAGGTGTGGTGCTGTTGGGTAAGATAATCGTATCCAACAAAGACAAGCTAGAAGCATCGGAAGGAATGTAGCCTAAAAAAGTTTCCCCAA
>CAYUZF010000052.1:2202-6404 GCA_964449615.1 uncultured Aureispira sp. | reverse complement strand
ATAAAGCGCCTCTCCTGCGCGTTGGTTGCTGGTGTGCATACTGGGATCATCGACCATGAGATCACTGGATACAGGCCCCGCGCCAGAAATAGTAATCGCCACCGCTCCAAAGTTGTTAAATTCGTTGCTTTCTAATTCTGAATGGTTGTAATCGGCATAGAACAGAATGTAGTAATCGCCGCCAGGGGTACCAGTGGGAATTTGTACAAACGTATTGTTGCCCAATTGCGCATTGCGAGCGATAACACCTAAGTTGATGTCTCCCAAGTAAACTTTGCCGCTGTTGTTGTTGGGCGTAGCAGAGAGGTAGATGCCCACATCTATAGAAGCTGAGGTCGAAATGGTACCGCTGTTGCGTACATTACACCCCACATTAACGTAATCATTGGGTGCCGCCGTCGTAACCGCCGCCAAAGGGTTGCGCACCACCAAATCCGCTGCCAAAGTAGGCGTAGGCGTGGGCGTTCCTACTTTAAAAAAGCTAGCTGTAAAGTTGTTGTTCTCATAAATCTCGTGCTGCTGATCTCGGTGGTCTGCTTGATAAAGCAAATAATAATTGCCAAAAGGCGTACCCAAAGGAACGCGCAACAGCATGGTATCGCGTAAGGAGCTGCCCACTAGTACGGTGTCTATATAGCTTTCGCCCAAATATACATCCGTACTGTCGTAAGTGGTATTAGTCGACAAATAAAAACCCGTAAAGTGCGCACCCGCGTCCAACGTAGGAGCCGTATTGTTCAAATCGTAAGCCGCGGTCAAATAATCTCCAGGCAAAACTGGGGAAGGCGTCACACTTAGCGCACTAATGCTCAAATCTGGGCGGGGCGCTACAATATTGACAGGCAGCGCCAACACGTTGTTGTTTTCCAAGCTCTCTGGTATTTGTTGGTTGTTGTCAATAAAAAACAAAAGATAGTAACGGCCTATAGGATTTCCACTGGGAACCACTAGAGGCGTAGTAACCGTTACGGGGGAATACAACCGAACAGGTGCGACCGAAGCTACTCCTAAGGAAATATCCAAACTGTCTAATAGAGAATCGACCGACCAATAATAAGCCACTTGAGTGGTAGCAGTGGCCGTACCATAATGGATGTTGTGTACGTCAATGCCCACGTCTATTGGTAAGTTATCCTCCAACGCATAGGTCGGCAAATTTGGATTTTGCAAAAACAAATCAGGTTGTAGGTGCGGATTGCCCAAAACAACTACCTTTTGAGCAGAATAAACCAAGTTGTTGGTTTCATCTGACTCGGGCACGCTCTGGCTTTCATCGGCAACAATCAACACGTAGTATTCTCCTGCAGGAACAAGACTACTCACCCGCTCGCTGTCCATTGCCGTCAAAGAACCGTTGGGCAAAAGTGTTCCTCCAAGCGGCTGGAAGATGCGTCGATCTCCACTGTCGTAAAGCGTATCCATAGACCAATAACAAGCAAAGGTAGCCGAAGTACCGACAGGACTGTTGTTCTGCATCCTCGCTTCTACTGCAAAATACTCGCCTACTAGGACTGTGTCTTTCGAAAGGGTATAATTGCTTATGGTTAAGTCTGGTTGGGCAGTAGAATCTACGTCAACGGTGATGTAAGTAACATTGTTGGTTTCGTCCGCTTCCGTTCGGTTTTGTTGATAATCCGCATACGCCAACAGGTAATAACGCCCACTAGCAGGATTGGTAGTAAGATTAAAAGCGTTGTCAATTGTATCCACTTCATTGGGAGCCAACACTGCCATGCGTTTTGTGGAGAGCAAGACATCTCCACTGTCGTAAATCGTGTCGGTAGACCAATAATAACCCAACCAAGTGTTGTAAGCACCTACGTGGTTCTCACCTATATTGTTAATCCCCAACTGCGTTACCAAATAGGGAACTTGAGCGTTCACAACAACCGTAGGGTAAGGATCTAAATTAAAGGGGACAAAATCCCCCAGACCCGAACCCACAATCGAAATAGGGTAGGCAATGCTGTTGTTGGTTTCGTCTGCTTCTAAGATGGCTTCCGCTGGATCTATGAGGGCTAGTATATAATAACGCCCAAAAACAGACACCGAAGGAACAGTAACGCTTGTATTTTGTTGTATGTTTTGTCCAACAGTAAGCGGCGAAATGGGTAAAAAATCTAAATAAACATCGCTCGGGTCAAACAAAGCATCGTTGGACAAATAATAATTAACGGTGGTGCTTGCGGCAGCAGCGGCTCCTGAATTAAATGCTCTAGTAGCAAGCGTTACACTCCCTCCATTGGCTATTTGCGGATTAAAATTATAGCCTAAAGAAACTTGTAAATCTGGTGCAGGCGCTTTGATATTAATGGCTTGGTACGCCAAATTATTGCCGTTGTTAGCCTCTGGAATTTCGTCCAAATGGTCGGCGTAAAAAATAACGTAGTAGTCTCCCGCAGGAACTACAGGCAACGTAACGGTTGCGCTAGCAAATGTAGACCAGCCGTCGTAAGGGGTATCCATTCGATCTAAGCCCATGTAAACATCGCTGCTGTCGTAAATGGTATCTGTAGAAAGGTAATAGCCAATGCGGAAACTTCGATCAATACCCACTAAATCTCCACCTATATTCTCTCCTCGGTTGTCAACGGCAATAGTCGTACCTGAAAAAGCCGTATCTGGGTTGATCTCTGTAGCAATAATAGCCAAATCAGGCAAGGTCGTTTTGACAAAAAAGCGATCACTTTCCATGTTGTTGCTCTCAAACAATTCTACTTGAACATTCTGGTAATCTGCAAATGCAAAAATCCAATATTCCCCTCGCGGGGTACCTGTGGGAATGCTTACTGTCGCCGTATCAAAGACCACTGTATTTTGACCCATGGGCCCTATCTTCTTATGGTCTATGAAAACAGCCGTGCTGCTGGTGTAATAACTGGTGTACGACAAATAATAACCAATGTCTACACTGTCAGATGCCGCCCCATTGTTTTCCAATTCACTAACCACACGGGTACTGCTACCTGCCACAGCAGCGCGCGGCAATACTTGCACACTTTCCATATCCAAGTCGGGTTTGGCGCGGGCAATGTAAGCGGTACTAGTAGCTAAGTTGTTGGTTTCGTCCGATTCCGTGATGGTATTGTTGAGGTCTGCAATCATCAAAACCGTATACACCCCGCCAGGTGTATTCAAAGGGATGGTTACACTTTTGCTGATGCTGTAATTGGTATAAGCCGCTAAGTAACTCGTACTGCTCACTCCAAGCCAAACATCACTTAGATCATAAACACCATCTGTCGAGAGATAGAAATCAACCCGATTGCCTCCCAAAGAAGCGGAGGGGCCTGCATTGCGAAGGGTACACTGCACTGTAGTCGTCTGTCCAGCCGTTATTGTAAACCCTGTGAACGAAGGATTAAGCACTTGCAAATCAATTTGTGCCGAGAGAGAACAGCAACAGAAAAAACTAGCCCACAATAAGGCCGTCCTCAAGGAGGAGAAGAAAGGGTTCATAGTAATAAGATTTAGTGTATAAAAAAAACAAATGGTATAAGGTGTACAAAGATACATCAATAATGACTAAAAAGCCGTTTTTGTAAAGGATTATGTCCCTACGCTCTTACAAAAAACACCAACACCCACCAATTTCCACGCCCTTCAAAAAAATACTAGGAAAAACGCAATTTTTTATCTAACTTGTATGCGTCTATTTTTTAGCATACAACCGCCAATCTCATGACCAAAGAACAACTAAGCGCTTTTCAACGTCAATTGGAAACTCTGCGTACGCGCTACAGCGCGCTTTTAAAAGCGGCACAAGGCGATCCTACCTATTTTGCTACCATACAGGCACAACTAACGCATTTGCGCAACTTACTAGAGCAATGCCAAGCGCATTACCAAAAAGTGGCAACAACCAATTCCGCGCCCGATGCATATGGGCAAGTTGGGAATTACCAACCCGTAGAACCCAACCCTTGCAAAAACTGCGATTCCTTTCAATTCTTGGTGGATTATCCAGAGCTAAAGACTTTGTACAGCATTTATAAAAAATACAAAAACCACCCTGCTTTTAACATTGATTACAACGGCTTCAAGCAACTCAATCGGCATTTGGAAGTTAAGAACGGACGTTCCGATTTTGCAGGAATGAGCAAGGGCGATTGGGTCTGCTTGCCCAAAGGGGTGTTGGGGACAACCAGCAACACGCAGTACGATGAATTGCGGTTTTTGGTGGATACGGATGATGTTAATAT
>CAYUZF010000052.1:0-2192 GCA_964449615.1 uncultured Aureispira sp. | reverse complement strand
GAACGCTTTGCCAAACATCCCCGTTACGGTATTTCTTACGCGCAGTTGCAAGCCCTCAACAGCCATTTGCAATTGGACAACATGCACCGAGGCGACATTATTTACCTCCCCAAAGGCACGCTCTCTACTAACCCCAACCCCAATCCGAGCGTGGTTGTTCCTGCACCCAATACAGGCACCAGCAACACTGAAACCGCAGGCGATCCCAACGGCAATAAAACCGTACTAGTTTCTTGGACGTTTGACGACGGCCCGGTGCCTGCTACCGACCAATTGGAAGCCAAATTGGGCATTGACAACGCTACTTGGTTTATTGTGCGGGCCAATATGAACCGCAACGAAGGTTGGGATGCTAACGCAAGCCGTTACCGCCGCTATCAAGAAGAAGGCGGAACCATTGGCATACATGCCCAGCACACCAGCATCGACCACATTATTTGGTTTCCCGATAAAACCCACCCCCTCTATCAAAGTTACGACTCGATGAAGGCGGCTATGAACGATCTTGAATTTTTCTATGGGCAGTTGACCAACAGTAACATCTATCCCAAATTTGTCCGTCCTCCAGGAGGTTTAGCGTCTCAATTGCAAGGTTATGCACGGCATTTGGGGTTTAAAGGCGATGCACAGCGCCAAGCTAGAAACGCTATTTTAGAGAACAAGGGCTTCAACGCAATTTCGGATGCCGCACCCACAGACAGAGGGTTGGATGGAAAAACGTTACAAGAACATTTTGCCACCATGCAACGCGATTACAACACGCTAAAAAGCCGTCTTAAGAAACTAAAATTGTTTTTGTGGAGTGGAACAGAAGACCCCGACAAAATTGCTCCGCAGAGCTGGAACGCCGCTTCGGCAGGGACGGCGGGAATGGTGGACGATGTGACCAATGTGGTTTCGGTCAAGGCCCAACGGCAGAAAAAAAATCCCAATTATTACCGTTATGTCGGCAAATTTGAAAAACTGGTGCAAGGAATGCGCCCTGGCGAGGAAAAACCGTTCATCATTTTGGCGCACGATACCCAACCGCATTTGGAGGAAATCTTTCGCGACAAAAAACAGATGGAGGATTATGCTCGTGCCAACGGCACCAAAATCGTTTACGTAAACATCAACGAGTTGTTTACTAGAACGACACACAAAAATGTAAATACCTACACGCCCGATTATTAAACGCCTTTAGTATTGATCTACATGCGCCAATCGTTTATTTTTGTTTTGCTAGCGAGTATGCTAACCGCTTGTGTTTGGCTGGGTTGTACGCCCAAACCCAACAAGGCCAGCCAGGAACGGCCTGCCACGACCAACGAACTGCCCGCTGCTGTTCCAGTGCCCAGCGACACCTTGTATTGGCAGGTGCGCAAACGCGGAACGTTGACCCATGCGTTGCCCGATTCGCTTACCCAGCTTTATTTAAGTCAGTCTTTGCAGGGCAAGTATTACCTCCCTTTGAGCTTAGAACTGGCGTACAAAGGCTACGATTTGGGAACCTACCCACTCACCGCAGGGCTAGAAGGGCAATTGATACAATTGGAACCCGAATACAACGCCTATACCGCCGTTTATTTATTTCTAAAAGACAGCAACCAGCAACCCGTTTCGCCCGCTATAGAAGTTGCCCACGCGCTCTGGGAAGAAGGCGTACAGGGGCAAGGCCGCTCTTTTTTGTTGCGCCAGCCCTCCACGAGTCAGCTCTACACCAAGCAAGATTGGGTCTATTACCACGGGAGTGCAGCAGCAGAACAGGTCGCAACCGATACGCTTATTGGTTATAATTTGACGACAACGCCCATCGCCCCTATGTCCATCAATGCCGCTACCGCGCAAGCTTGGCGAACCTTGTTTGCGACTAAACGATAACTTGTGCTTTTATTATAATAATGTCTAATAAAACAACAGCTTTAGAAAGAAGTAGAAGCCAAAATACAATCTGCTAATTCTCGATCAATAACCACCAACTGTTGGTACAATTCTCGGTAAAAAGGGTAGCGTTGAGCATCCATTTTACCAATGCGTTGCCGCTCTACAAACGATTCGTAATCGGGTAGCCAGATGGCTCAAAAAACTTTGGCTCTAAAATAAGAACGCTTGGATTTGCTGCCGTCCATCGTCCATGATTGAAAAGGCGCGGTGTATTTGTAGGCGCAATAATGATCCACAGAGTGTACAATCATGTTGTTGAACAGCCATTC
>CAYUZF010000051.1:0-26619 GCA_964449615.1 uncultured Aureispira sp. | reverse complement strand
AAGAGTAGGTATAATTGGGCGTTCCTCCCGTTGTAGACACCACAATGCTTCCTAAGGAATCTCCAAAACACAGGTTGTTGGTTGTAGAATCCCTGCTGAGGAGTACAGTGGGGCTGGTTAGTACCATAGAAGCAGTATCCGAGCAACCATTGGCATCGGTGATAGTCAGGTTATAAACTCCTGCTCCTAGTGAATCTACGGCAGCAGTAGTATCGCCGTTGCTCCAGGCATAGCTGTAAGGGGCAATACCTATTGGGGCAGTAGCTACGGCAACACCATCCAACGTTCCAAAACAAGTGGGGTTAGAGAAAGAAGCAAGTGTAGCCTCCAAGCCCGATACCGTAACCGCAAAAGAATCGATGGCAACACAAGTTGGGATATTGGTATTAGCTACTTGGTAATAAACCTGATGACTGCCAGCGGAGCTGGGTAGTGCGGTAAAGCTTCCTGTAATACTGTCCAACATCGGAAGAGTAGAATAAAAAATCCCCCCTGAACTTCCCAACAAAGAAGGCACAACCGTTGAGCTGTCTACGCCACAATAAGCGATATTGGAATAAGCGATTGTAGCGTCAGGTGGGGGAATGGTGGTTTGCTCCATGGTGATGACGTAGTCTGCTCCTGTAACATAACAGTTGGGACCTATGGTTGACGAATGTGGAAAACAACCGAACATATCTGGATTAAGGCTTTTTGTGGAAACGTAAATGGTATCACCGCTGCTAATACCTCCTGTATTTAACAAGGTTTCGTAATTAGTTACATTGGAGACAAGGGTGTTTCCTGCTGCGTCTGCAATTATTAAACGCAGCCTAGCATCCCAAGTCTGGAATCCCATCCCTCTTTCGTAGTCCAATCCTATTTTGAGCGAGTCGGCACAAGGATCTATAAGCACCTGATACCACGTTTCTTCGCTGTTATTACGAGTGAAAGGATCATAGCCGTGGCACGAATCGCTGCGAGAAGTATCCCTATAGAAAGGGGGAGTGGTCAGACGAGGATTGGCAATACTACTGCCTGATCCTAGACTGGCAGTAGTGAAAGCAGGAGGACAGACGGTGGGCGTGTTAAAATAAACGGTAATCGAAGAGGCACCTCTAGGGGGGCCTGAACCCCAATTTAGAGGGCCCGAATGGCAGCCAGGAACTAAATTAGAGATCCTCAGGCTATACGTTCTGCCAGGAAACAATCCCGTTATATTAACCCCTCCACCACTGGCTCTATATGGGTATTGTGTATTGAGAAGAAAGGACATGGTATTAAAATTAGGACCACTGTCTACTGTTGCAACCTCTACTTGCCATTGAGCCGTATGCCCATTGTCCTGCCAACTTATCTGTGCAGATGTTGGAGTGGTACCGATAACACTAACAGAAGGTTGTTCCACCCGAACTGGACGAACCATAATATTGTCCAATAAAATATCATTGCTGGCCGTACTCCCACCATTAGAATCGTCTCCAATTACTGTAAACCTAATTTGAATAGAAGCGGAAGAAAAACGAGGCACAAAAGAACTTAAGGGAATACACCTTCGCGACCAGCCAAAAATATTCTGTTGACTAGAATCAATTGCGATCCAAGTATTTCCATCGTGTAACTCTACTAGTAACTTATTTTGAGCACTATCGGTGGTATTGTTGCTAAAAAAATCGTACTCCAGAAAATGATCAGGGGAGTTGGCGATCCACAAAACGGGAGTAGTTAGAGAACTCCTCATCCCATTGGTATTGTCAGTTCCATCAATGCCTATAAATGTTCCTGAGGAAGAAATATAAGGCAAGAACGAATTTATGACATTTGCAGCGCCTCCTCTTGCAAATCCAGGAATGGGGGTAGACAAGCTTCCAAATTCCCAGGGAACACTTCCGCTTTGCGTCATACAAGTAGTCGTATCATCAAAGGTTTCGTAAAATATATGTACGCCAAAAGGTGAAGGTTGGCATTGTCCCAACAATAAAAAAGGAAGTAGGAGAATAAAAGAAAAGAGCGTGATCTTTTTTAAGTTATTCATAGGGTGAAGTAGAGTTTTAAGGAAGCAAGAAAAATATATTAATGTAAATTTACGAAAAAACAAACGAACACAGCAAAAAACGATTGTCTATTAGTACGTATAGACTATTTGCCAGACAACAGTGCAGTTGGTTGTAAGTTGCGATCGTACAACTATATATTGCGTCACCACACAGAAATCTTAACAACTAGTTAAACCTTTGACAAAAGCGGCCGTCTAATAAAAGCCTAATTACAACAAAAGACTCTAAAAAAACGCCCCGAAACAGCAAACAAAGCCTAGCTATAGCGCTACCTAAACTACAAAAAAAATAAACCATGAAACAACTCTACCTACTGCTTTTATTTATTGGAGCGGCCTACTACGCCACTGCTCAAAACCTTTACTTTCCGCCCAACAACAGTACTACTTGGGATACCACCGCTCCCAGCAGTCTTGGCTATTGTCCCGACCGAATCGATTCGTTGAAACAGTACCTAGACCAGACCGATTCCAAAGCCTTCATTTTGTTGCAGGATGGTAAAATTGTATTAGAGTTTTATTATGATAATTTTACCAAAGACAGTTTATGGTATTGGGCTTCTGCAGGGAAATCGCTGACGGCCTATTTGGTAGGAATTGCCCAGCAAGAGGGCTATTTGTCTATAGAAGATACCACCAGCCAATATTTGGGCAACGGCTGGACGGCACTCACGCCCGCTCAGGAGCAAGCCATTACGATCCGCAACCAACTGGCGATGACCACAGGCTTAGACGATGGCGTACCAGAGGTGGACTGTACGTTGGATACCTGTTTGCAGTACTTAGCGCCCCCAGGAAGTCGTTGGGCTTACCACAATGCACCGTACACCTTGCTCGATCAAGCTATTGAGCAGTCTACAGGCCGCAACATCAATACCTACGTTGTTCAAAAAATAAAACAACCCACAGGAATGGACGGGCTTTATCTTTCGGTGGGGTACAACAAGGTGTATTTCAGTACACCGCGTAGTATGGCGCGTTTTGGTTTGCTAACACTCAACAAAGGCCATTGGAACGGCACGCCCGTTTTATCCGATACGGCTTATTTCAATGCTATGACAACGCCCTCCCAAACCCTCAATCCAGCTTACGGTTATTTGTGGTGGCTCAATGGACAAAGCAGCTACCAGCTTCCAGGCATCCCGTTTAATATTGTGGGTGAAATGTCGCCCAATGCTCCCGACGATGTCATCGCTGCGCTGGGCAAAAATGGGCAAATGGTCAATGTGTCGCCTAGCAGAAACTTGGTGTGGATTCGGATGGGCAACACGCCCAGCGCGGGTTTTGTGCCTAATTTTTACAACGATTCTATTTGGATAAAAATCAACGCGCTGGATTGTTCGGCGGTAGCCACTGGGCAAGTAGCAATGGCGGTAGCCACCCATATTTTCCCCAACCCTGCGCAAAAAGAAGTGCAGGTGCAAGCGGCAGTACCTATTGAGCGCTGGGCGCTGTACAACGCTTCGGGACAGCTTATAAAACAAGGAACGGCCAATACAACCGCTGTGCGCATTAGACTGACGCAACAAAAGCAAGGGTACTACTATCTACAACTTTTCTACAGCAACGGACAGCACAGCCAGTACCCGCTCTTGAAGCAATAAAGGCAAGTAGCAGTAGAAAATCTCAATAATCAAGAAAATAAAACTCTACGTTTATCGCAAAAAGTAAGAGGAAAATGATTATACTTTTGGCCAAAAGTTTTTACCAGTAACTTTTAACGATAAACATGAGGAAGCAAGAAAAAAAATATAGAGTAAACACTACCGCACAAGCAAAGAAAATTGCAAAAGAATATCTAATACAAGCTGATTTGGAGAAGGTTGTGAAATTTGGGCTGCCTGAAATTGATGATAGGTATGATATTTACAGAGTTCCATTAAAGTCATTGAATGGAGACAAAATAGGTGAAGTTGTAATTGATGCAATTACATCGTTAATCGAATTGCCTAAAACGACAACTAAAGAAATCCTTGAATCAAGACTTTTAGGTAGAAAAAACGGAAATGGTCAAAAGACAAAAAGAAAACCCAAAGGAGCTCCAAAATTATCAACTCTAAGAAATACAGTTGGTTTTGGCGATTCGGAAGAATTACTGATGGAAACACCTGCGGAATCGGTGGATTTAGTTTTTACGTCACCGCCATACTATAATGCACGACCAGAATACTCTGAATATGTCACTTATGAAGATTATTTACTGAAACTACGTAAAATAATCCAGCAGTCTCATAGAGTGCTCAATGAAGGAAGATTTTTTGTAATGAACATTTCTCATGTATTAATAAGAAGAGCAAGTAGAAGTGAGGCCTCAAGACGAATAGCAGTTCCGTTTGACGTACATAGAATCTTTATTGAAGAGGGGTTTGATTTTATTGATGATATAATTTGGGTAAAACCCGAGGGTGCAGGTTGGGCAACAGGGAGAGGACGAAGGTTTGCAGCGGACAGAAACCCCTTGCAATACAAAGCAGTTCCTGTTACAGAATATGTCTTAGTTTATAGAAAAAAATCAGATAAGCTAATTGACTGGCATATACGAAAACATCCAAAACCTGAATTAGTAGAGAAATCTAAAATTGAAGACGGCTACGAGAAAACCAATCTTTGGAAGATACACCCTGCAAATAGTAAAGAACATCCTGCTATTTTTCCAACTGATTTAGCAGAAAAAGTAATAAAATACTACTCATTCAAGAACGATGTAGTTCTTGACCCTTTTGGAGGCACAGGCACAACAGGAAAAGCCGCTGTTAAGTTGGGAAGGAGGTTTGTACTCTTTGAAAAGCAAGAAAAGTATATAAAAATAATTGAAAGAGAATTACCTGAGTGGTTGCATAATGAGGCCAAAAATGTGAATTGGATCAATTATAAGCCTAACCCAATTGGAAAACTTTATCTTGATTTATAGATATAAGTAAAAAGAAGAAAGCAGAACGGAATAAAAAAACGGTCTCTCCACTTATACCAGAAATGGGGAAAAGATTAGCTAAATACTCAGCTATTGAAATGATCGAAAGGGTTGGTAACGATGCAATTAAAGAAGTTGTGGCATCAGTTTTATGCGGTGGGAATATCCGTTCATTGACAGAAGGATTGACACGCAAGAGACTTTCATTATCAAATGCAGCACTGTTCTTTACTTACCTACAAGCGTCTAAAAAAATTGAAGGATTTAGGGAAAATATGTCAAATATTGTTTCGGACGAGTTAAGACATTCAAAATTATCAACAGAAGAAAAACTGTACTTAGAATGGATGTTAGGACTTACAAAAAAAAGTATTCAGAATGTGATGAGAGGGGAAGAAGAAACAACCAAACAATATCTTTTAGACTTAGAAAAATCCTTACTCAATTCCTCAACTCAATTAACAAAAACGTTTGGAAATTTAGAAGGGATTATAAATATAGGAAAAGATTTCTTTTGGGTGAACTGGAAATCATTGTTGCAAATATTTACTGCAATAGGTACTCAAACATTAGCGTTGAGAGGTTCTGAAAAGTCCATGTACGGCAAGTTATTTGAAAAACTCATTTTAGGCTCTTTGCTTACAATACTTGGATTTGAACATATTGAGGAGTCCAATACAGATAAGATGAAGAAAGTATTCTGGCTATCTTCAAGAGGCGATAAAAGGGAAAGTGACGCAACACTACTTTACAAACCAGGTGTTGGAGTTAGATTCGATATTGGGTTTATCGGTCCAGGTAACACAGAAATCTCTCTTGACAAGGTTTCAAGGTTTGAACGTGAGATGGAGTTTGGTAGAAAAAAACATTTTATGTCAACCATAGTAATCATTGACAGAATTGGTGCAAACAGCCGAATTGCGGATATGGCTAAACGGATTAACGGACGAATAGTTCAAATGAGCCAATGGATCACCGAAATCTGTGAAATTCTAAACGATACTATTGGATTTAAACATCCTTTACTAAAAATGTCCGACGAAGAAAGTCTTGCTTATGTGAAGAGGGGCGTTGCAAAAATTGATTTAAGGAAATTTATTGAATAAAGGGAAAAAAAACGCAATAGCCCCTATATAGAGCTACTGCGTTTAGCCAAACACATTACAAAAATCAACTTCTACTACTGTTCAATAATCCAATCGTATTAGTTGAAATCGCGTTTCAGAACGTCTACTAAGGTTTCTGGCGGGCGGCCTGTTAACTGTTCTACCTCTTGAGTAATTTGATTGACTTTACCCGCTTTTATCAAACCGTAGATCGGAATCATATAATCGGCTACAAAAGCAGGTGCTCCTGCCTGTTCCAAGACTTGGCGGTACGTGGGTTCATCTGGATTGGCATAAGTGATCGTTTTGCCTGTTATGTCGGAGAGCAATTCGGCCGCTTGAAAATAATCCAACGCGGTATCGCCAGTTAGGGTAAAGATGCGCTGATCCAGAGAAGAGCGCTGTAGCAATACCGCTACACAAGCTCCAATATCGCGGGTAGAAATAAAAGCTGTTTTGCCTTCCCCCGCAGGAACAAAAACTACTTGTCGTTCTTTAATGTTTTCCCGTTCGTAGTTGCCAAAATTTTGCATAAAAAAGCCTGGTCGTACCACACAAACATCTAAATTACTAGCCTCCAGTTTTTCTTCCATTTGGCGGTGAAAGGGCATACTGTCCAGCTCTTCCATGCCACTAGCCGATAGATAGACCACACGAAGACCTGCACGCGCTTGCAAATAGTCCACAAAAGGTTCCAGCATAGAAAACAAATTAATGTCGAGGGGCGGGCCCAAAAGAAAAACCCCATCGCTTTGCAACGCAGAAGCATAAGTAGAAGGGTCGGTAAAGTCAAAATGTACCGCATTGACCTGCTCGCCAAATAAGGCACTGCTATCTTGGGGATGTCGCGTAGCGGCGGTCACTTGGTGCCCTTGCTCTAATAAATGTTGTACTACTTCCTTGCCTACGGTGCCTGTAGCACCTGTAATAAAATAAGTTGCCATGTTTTTTTGCTTTGTAAAGGCGCTTAAAATACAGTTTCTCCACGCCTCCTTTTTATCGGATTAATTTGTTCCTCTTATGTTGCAAAAGTAAAGAGAATAGTATATTTTCGCAAGTAGGCACTAAAAAGTACAGTAGTTCCTATAAAGAAACTGTTGTTGATAACCAATTAGTTAGGATGAATAAAAAAATACTCTCTTTTCGAAACAATCAATCCGATGCTTTAGCATGTCCTGTTATAACCACCTTGGCCGTAATCGGAGGCAAGTGGAAACCCGCTATTTTATGGAGTCTGAAAAATCACGAGGTAATACGCTTCAATGAGTTGCGACGTGCCTTACTACCCATCACTCAAAAAATGCTTACACAACAATTGCGAGAATTGGAGGCCGATGGTATTGTACACCGCAAAATCTACGCTGAAGTTCCCCCACGCGTAGAGTACCGCCTCACCGATTACGGCAATACCTTGACGCCTGTATTAGTGGAAATGGCTATCTGGGGAGACCACCATCACAACAAGCACCCAGAACAGGAACAAAAGAATACCAAGAAATAGATGAAAAATTGCTTGATAGGGCTGTTTATACAAAGCATAAAAATACGCCTTTGTTAGTGCAAACCCTTGCAATACTTCCAGCAATTAAGTAGCTTTGCAAACCCGTTGATTCACTATTCGTTTCCAATAAAAACAATTCGCAATGTTCCCTCATTTGTCGCTGTTGCTCAGTTTGTGTTTGTTTGTAATAAAAAGCTTACAAGCCGCGCCTACCACTGCCTATTTTATTGACGATATAAAAGCGCAAAGTTACATTGAAAAATACAAGCACATCGCGGTGTCCGAAATGGATCGAACAGGCATTCCTGCCAGCATCAAAATGGCGCAGGGAATTTTGGAATCGGGAGTAGGAGAGAGCGAATTGGCCACCACTGCCAACAACCATTTTGGCATAAAATGCGGCGGTGAAGTATGGACAGGCAACACGCATTACGTTTGGGATGATGAAGTCGTCAAGTCTTGTTTTAGAGTGTACGCCAGCGCCGAAGAGTCCTACATTGCCCACAGCGAATTTTTGCGCAACCCCAAAAAGGAATTTCGCTACGGGCAGTTGTTCAAACTCGAAAAAACCGATTATAGAGGTTGGGCAAAAGGCCTTCAAAAAGCAGGTTATGCCACCGCCAAGACGTATTCCAAAAACCTCATTGCCATCATAGAACGCCTAGAGTTGTACAAACTCGACTACCTAACCGTAGAAGTTTTAATGCTCAATCCAGGCGAACTGGCCACGTTGTTTCCTTCCATGGCGCCCGAAGTAACCCTAAGCGAGACCGATACCACTTCGACAACAACCCGCATTGCCGATCCTTTTGGAGTAGCCGCCGACAGTGTAGATGTAGTATTAACCCTTTACCAATTTGAAATCAACGGGTTACAAGCCGTCTACGTTCAAGAAACAGACGATTTGCAAAGCATCGCCGACCGTTACCGCAAAAATCCCAAAAAACTATTCCGTTACAACGAACTAAAAGATCGACCGCTCAAAGTTGGTCAATACATTTTCCTAGAGCAGAAAAAGAACAACTACCAAGCCGCGCCCGACCAACCCATTTCTAAAGTACACATCGTTGGTCGAGGACAAGATCTTTACGACATTGCCCAGCTCTACGGCATCAAACACCGTAAAATCGTAGCGTACAACAAAATCTACCGCAATCGAATTCCCAAACCAGGCGTACAAGTATTTTTAGACAAACAAAAATAAATACAACGGCTCTCCAGCAACAACGCAAGGCTGTCGAGCGAAGTCGAGACAGCTGCATCAGCGTTTTCCCAAAAAGAAATCCCGCATCAACGCCCTGCAAGCTGCTTCTTCCACTGCCCGCAGCACCGTAGTTTTGGGGTGCAGCGCCTGTGGTGCCAACCGCTGGTAGCCGCGTTTGCTGTCGCTAGCACCGATGACCAACGCCCCCAATTGTGCCCAAGCCAACGCCCCTGCACACATCACACAGGGTTCTAAGGTAACGTATAAGGTACATTGTTTTAAAAATTTACTGCCCAGGTAGTTACTAGCTGCTGTAAGGGCCAAAATTTCGGCATGGGCGGTCACATCGCTCAACTGCTCAGTACGGTTGTGGGCGCGGGCTATAATTTGCTGTTGGCAGACCACAACCGCCCCTACAGGGATTTCGTCGAGTAAGGTCGCCTTTTGGGCTTCCTTTAGAGCCTCTTTCATATAATATTCGTGCGAGAAGATAGAAAATAGCGTATCTTGGGGACTCATGAGCAGCAGTTTGGAAAGATAAAGTAAGTATAAAATTTCTCTGTGGGAGTTGGCGCAACGTTTGTTGTTTTGCTGCCGACAAAATACAATTATTTTGGTTGCAGCGGTAATTTTTGCCAGCGCAACCGCCACCGTGCAACTGTTGACTTCACAACAAGAAGGAAGGAACGACTCCAAAAAATAAAATCATGTATAAAAAATTAGTATTACTGTGGATTATGGGAATGGCACTGCCGTTGATGGCGCAAGATGCCCCTACTTGGTCGTTGGAAAAGTGCATCAATTATGCCATCGAAAACAACTTGCAAGTCAAACAAGCTGGCCTCAATCGCAGTCAAGCGCAATTGACCGAGAAACAATCCATTTGGGCGCAAGCGCCTACGGTGAACGGCTCTGCTCGATACGGCCTCAACTTGGGGCGGACGATTGATCCCACCACCTATGAGTTTGCGGTAGGGGTGCTTCAAACGGCCAATTTAGGCGTCAACGGAAACTGGTTGTTGTACCAGGGCATGCAGGTACGCAATACCATCAAGCAAAGCAAAATAGATTTGCGGGCTGCCGAAAAAGACGTGGAGCAAGCCAAAAACGATGTGGCACTTTCCGTCGCACAGGCTTATTTGTCCATTTTATTAGCCGAAGAAAGCAAAGAGGTATTGGTAGCCAAAGTTACCAAGGCTCAATACGAACAGACGGCCAAACTGATCGACGGGGGCGTATTGGCAGAGAACAGCCGCTACGATTTGGAAGCACAGATGGCACGCGATGAGGAAAATATCGTAATTGCAGAAAACAACATAGAGTTGGCCTATGTCAATCTAAAAGTGTTGATGAACCTAGATGTAGCCGAAGCCATTGCTATAGAACGCGCCGATGATCTAGAAGTAGAAGAGGCAAAAACAGTGGCGACTTTGGAGGAGGTCTACCAAGAAGCACTAGAAGCCCAGCCCAACATTCAAGCGGCTGAAATGCGGGAGTTGAGCGCCCAATTGGGGGTTTCTATTGCCAAAGGAGCCTTGACGCCTTCTATCAGTTTTTACAGCAATTTAAACACCAATTTTTCCTCCAATTTCACAGAGTCTGAAACGCAACCGTTCTATCTGGATGGGGTAGTGGTTTCTACGGGCGAGCCAACTAGAGCCCTCTTGGGAGAGCGCCCTGTACTTGGTACACAGCGCGTGATTCCCTTCTTTACTCAATTGATTTCTGTTCCTATTTTTAATGGCTTGCGCAGTCGCATCGGCATAGAACGCGCAGAACTGGGAACCAGAATTGCCAGTTTGTCTACCGAGCAATTAAAAACTACCCTCAAGTCTAACATTGACCGCGCCTTGACGGATGTGCGCGCTGCTCAAAAACGCTTGGCGGCAGCCCAAAAAAGTGTACGCGCCATTCGGTTGTCCGTAGACAATACCCGCCGCCGCTACGAATTGGGCGTTGTTAATTCTTTTGAACTAACCAGCGTTCAAAATACACTAGTTAGTGCGGAATCCAGTGTCCTACAAGCAAAGTACGACTATTTGTTTAAACTAAAGATACTGGATTATTACCGCGGGCGAACCATTAGCATAGAATAACGGCCAGCTAATTTCCGATTGAACTTACATTATTGAGATACACAACCAACACACATGGCAACCAAGAAGAAAAGGAAAATAGGATGGTATATTGTGCTAATCCTTGTTATAATTGTAGGAATAGCAGTTTACTTCAGGAGTAAAAAAGGCAACAACAAAAGTATCAAAGTAGCAGTAGAAACGGCTCAAAAGCGCACCATTGTAGAACGCGTATATGCCAGTGGCAAATTGTTTCCTGCAACCGAGTTAGAAATCACCTCCAACATTTCGGGAACCATTGTAAAGCTGTACGTACAAGAAGGCGACTTGGTAAAACAAGGACAATTGTTAGCAGAAGTTGATCCAGAAGCCTTAGTGTCGGTGGTCGAGCGGGCTAGGGCTGCCGCGGATGGCGCTTCGGCGCAATTGGCATCGGTTAGAGCGCAAAAAAAACAATTAGAAGCGCAGTTTGAGAATACCAAAATTGTGTACGAGCGCAACAAACAACTCTACAACGATGGAGTCATTTCCAAAGCAGAATTTGAAACGGCAGAAGCCAGCTACAAATCCACACAAGCCAATTTAGAAACTGCCGAGCAAAACATCCGCGCCGCACAGTTTACCGTGCAAAGCTCTAAAGCAACCGTACGCGAACAACAAAACAATTTGTCACAAACCAAAATCTATGCGCCCATTAACGGCGTCGTTTCTACCCTCTACAAAAAACAAGGGGAGCAGGTCGTTGGAACCGCTCAAATGGCAGGGACGCCCATTCTCAAAATTGCCAACCTCAAAACAGTAGAAGTGCGGGTGGATGTCAACGAGCGCGATATTTTGAACACGGCCATTGGCGACAGCGCAGACATTGAACTAGATGCGTATCCAGATCGCAAATTCAAAGGTATTGTTGCGCAGATTGCCAACACGGCAACAGGGCTAAACACGGGCCTTACTTCTACCGCGCTTACCTCGGATCAAGTGACCAATTTTGAAGTGCGCATTGTCGTATTAGAAAATTCGTACAAAGATTTAGATACACAATCCGACCGTTCGCCCTTCCGCTCGGGCTTGTCGGCCTCCGCGCAGATCAAAACCAATACAGCTAAGGATATTCTTTCGGTACCCGTTGTAGCGGTAACCACCCGTTCGGACAAGCGCAAAGGAAAAGACAAAGCCGCCAGAACGACCAGCACAGAGAAACAAGTTATTAAAGAGTACGTTTTTGTACAAACGGCAGATTCCGTCAATCTGCGCCAAGTAACCACAGGATTACAAAACGATGAATATATCCAAATCAAAACAGGCTTAAAAGCAGGGGAAAGCGTCACCACCGCTCCCTACGATGCCATTTCCAAAACGCTGGAAGACGGCAGTAAAATAGAAGTCGTAGAAGAATACGAATTGTACGAAGAAGAAACGCGGTAGGCGGGCAGGGATCGAATACGCCCGCCGAACCAAAGAAACCCGAACCCCAAAATAGGACGCCCACCGAATCTAATTGTATCCAGTGGGCGCCTTGTTAGGCAAGGGCTTGTTGCTGTATTTATAGCCCAGCCGCATTCGACCGAGCCAATGAAGAAAAGCCGAATGATACAGCCAACAACCATTCATAAACCCTTAAACAATAAACAAAACCCATTCAAACCCTGTTGCTTTTTCTTCCCCTCCTTCAAAACTTTAGGCAGCTTAATAGACCTAGGTTCAGAAAAAAATGTATTTTTGTGCCGTTTTCCTATGTAATTTTGCGCGTTTCTGCTCTAAAATGGCCGTTGGCATGCACGACTACAAAAGAAAACCAACAAAAAAATCGATCTCGAATCGGAAAACCCTTTATTAAGTATTTAGAAGAAGTGGCGGCATCGTTTTATAAGGAACAATGCTGTGCAAATGCAGTTCTGCCGAGCAGAACACACGACAAAAAAAAGTTGAAAATAAACGTATAAAATGGCTTTATTAGGAACAATTAGAAACCGCTTTGGCTGGTTAATGATGGCATTAATCTTTATTGGCATCGGCTCTTTTCTATTGATGGACATCAGTCCAGGAAATACCCCAGCCTCTAGAGGCGGTTTAACCGTAGGCTATGTTAACGATGAGAAGGTATCCAGCGATTTGGTGCGCCAGTACTCAGACGATTACAAAGGACAAGGATACCTCAACGAAGAAGTACAAAAAGATGTTTGGGACCGCATTATCGGCGAAAAATTGCTCTTACAAAAAACAGAGGAGGCAGGCATGGCCGTAACACCTGTAGAAATGGGAGATTTGTTTGTAAGCGATCGCCCGCAGTTGTTGAGTTCCATCGTAGTGCAGCGTCTAGGCGACCCTCAAACGCGCCAAGTAAATACCGCGCAGGTGAAACAAAGCATGGACTTCATGAAAAACACAGGGCAAATCATCGAGCAAACTAAAGAAAACCCTCAACAGCGCGAAGCGTTATTGGAGCAGCAGCAGCAGTGGTTTGCGCTAGAGCGTGCCGTGAAAGTAAAAGCCTTGCAAGACAAATACTTTATCGCCCTTGAAAAAGGCATCTACACGCCTTCTTGGTTGGCCGAAATGGACAATAAAATTCAGGAAACCGCTTACAACTTCGATTACGTGCGGGTGCCTTATACCAACATCACGGACCCCGTGGAAGTAACCGACCAAGAAATCAAAGATTACATCCAAGCGCGTCCCAAACAGTACGACCGCGAAGCAACGGCCAGTATTGAGTACGTTACTTTTGATGTCATTCCTACCGCCGAAGATACCGCGGTTTACCGCCAAGAATTGTTGGAAGTAGCAGAAGATTTGTCCAAAGCAGACAACATGAAAGAAGATTCGTTGGTCGTACAACGCAACTACGGTACGTTTGCTTCCAACTATTACACAGCGGATGAAATGGCCGTGCCATTGGGCATGAAAGATTCTATCATGGCTGCGCCAGACGGTACCGTTTTTGGCCCCTACGTAGAAGGACAGCAATTAAAATTGTTGAAAAAAGTAGAAAGCAAAGACATTCCCGACTCTGTAAAAAGCCGCCACATCTTAATTCGCGCCCAAACTGCCGAGGAAGCACAAGCCGCAAAAGCCACCTTGGATTCCATAAAAACAGTCTTAGAAGACGATGCAGATGCTTCTTTTGATTCCCTAGCCTTGCAGTTCAGCCAAGATGGTTCTAGAGAAAGCGGTGGTGATTTGGGTTGGAAAGCCAAAGACGGCAGTTTTGTACCAGAATTTGAGGAGTACATGTTCTACACAGGCGAAAAAGATACCTACGAAATCATCTACACCCAATTTGGCTTGCACTTGATTCAAATTACCGATTACAAATTTGAAACTGACAAAAAAGGCGTCCGCATTGCTACGGTAAGCCGTGATATTATTCCTTCTGCCCGCACAACCAAAGAAGTGAAGAGCCGTGCCTTAGAATTTATTTCTAACAATAGAACGGTAGAAGAAATGAAAACCAGCGCTAGAGAAATGGGAAAAAATGTAGTACCCGCAACCAGCTTGGAAGAAGGTACTTTTACCATCAACGGCCTCGGCAAAAACTCTACTTCGGCAGAAATTATTCGCTGGGCACACGACGAAACTACCGAGCAGAACTCGGTTACCAACCGCGCGTATACCGTAGAAGACGAAGCCCTTAACTACACCAAGCAATTTGTAGTAGCAGGGCTGACCAACCGCACCAAAGCTGGGTTGGCTTCTATCGAAGATCCGCAAGTACGCAGTGAAGTAGATCGAATTATCAGAAATGAGAAAAAAGTAAAATTGGTACAAGAGAAAGCCAGTACGGCTGGTTCTTTAGATGCTTTGGCAGGCATGTACAGCGTCATCAAAGAACCTGCCATCAATGTAAAGTACGGTTCTGCTAGTGTGGGAACGGTTGGTACGGAGCCCAAAGTAGCCGCCGCTGCCGCCAGTACTCCAATGGGGAGTATATCAGAAGCAGTAGGAGGCCGCGAAGGGGTGTACGTCGTAGAAGTATTGAGTGTTACAGAAGCGCCTGCCATCAACGACCTCAAAGGAGCGCGCCAAAAAACAAGTGGCCGCATCGCACGCGTTGTTTCTTCTGGGGTCTACCAGAATATGAAAGACAACGCCGACATCGTAGACGATCGCCAGTTGTACTAAGCAGCCCGACAATATTTTTTATAAAAACAGCCTTCCAAATCTAGTTCGGAAGGCTGTTTTTTTTTGTAGAGAAAGTAAAAGCCTCTAATCTTCCTCTTGCATTTCTAACTCAAATTGGGCAGCTTCAATCAAATGCTTGACATCACCGCCTAGTTTTTCTGCTTGACGCAAATCGGTCAACGCTTTATTAAAATCTCCAAACGTCATAAAGTAAGCGGCGCGCTCGGTGTACGCTTCTGTATAATTGGGATCCAATTCAATTGCTTTGTTGTAGTTGTTTAAGGCCAATTTGTAGCGGTCTTGGGTAGAACGCTGCTTGTATTTGCCTGCAAGAAACTGGTATTTGGCATTGGTAGGCTCCAATTCTGCTGCGCGTTCCATATCGGCCAAACGATTGACATTGTCTAACAAATCGTTGTATACCCAAGCCCTAGAAGCGTAATAAGCCGCGGGTTCAGAGCTGTTTTCTATTGCTCTTGTAAAATCAGCGATGGCCTCTTGGTAGCGTTTTTGGCGAACGTGTACATTGGCGCGTAAGGCATAAACTTCTGGATTGGTCGGTGCAAAACGCAGCGCATCGTTGGAGTGTTGTATACTTTCGTCAAATTTGTTGCTGTTAAAAGCGGCCAACGATTGGTTGTAATACACCACGCTCATATTGCGCTTGGCGTCGGCGTGTTCGGGATTTTTGACCAAGCATTTTTCGTAACATTGAATCGCACTGATGTAATCTCCCTCATTGTGGGCTTTGACACCTTTGTTATAATAAAGTACTTCCTCTTCACTTTGCGCAAAAAGCGCCAAAGGAGCTAAAAAAAGCAAAATTAGTAAGTATCGCATACGGTAAATTGGTTTAATGGTGAAAAAGGACAGCTCATTGGTCTATTGTAAAAACAACCAAAACCTCGGCATTGTTGTTGAGGCGCTGCAACAGCTCTATGCTACTTATACGAGACAATCTTCCAATTGTTGCCCAAACAGGACAGATGCTTTTGTGCGATCCTTCCACCAATCCACCGACCAAACGCGGTGGTACGCTACTCCAAGCTGTTGCCAGTACTGTTCTTGAAACAGCGCCCAAGCATAGCCTTCTTCTGCCGTATGCTCTGTCCACAAATCCAAGTAAAACACCGCCCTCAACCGATCCTGCCCATCTAATACGGCAAGCGGTACGGTCAATCCAGCATGTTGATAAGGGGTAACAAAACGTAAGCTGGGGTATTTGTCGGTCGCTTCCGCTAAAAGAACGTCTAAAAACTGCTGTTGTGGGGAAGCGGCTGCAAAAGGCAGTGCCGAGGTCAATGCACTTTGTTGTTCTACTTTGTTCAGAACGGCCAACTTGGCGGCTCCATCACCATCGCTGACCGCCTGCGCATAGGCCAAGTAAGCATAAAACCAAGCCACATCCTGCATTTTTTTGTGTGCAAACAGGGTAGCGTATTGGCCATAACTCGCCTTTGGAATAGAAGTGAACAAAACAAGTTGACGCCTAGCCCGTGTTGCCAAGACATTAACCAAGCGGGCAGCGTAAGGCGGCGCCCAGAGTTCCGCTGTTTGGGTAGTCGACACTAGTAAAACATCACAAGCCTCTCCTTGCAACTGTTCCCACTGCTTAACAAATAATCCTCGTGCTTGTAAGTGCTGCAAGTGTCTCTGCTGCTCGGCAGTCGCCTGCTGGAAAGCTGCCAAAAGGGCATGTCGTTGCTCCAAGCTGCTTACTACAATACCCACTACTTGATCTTGCCAATCGCCTTGCCACAAATGGTTGAGCAAAGCTTCTAATTCTGCCGTATTTTTACCGTCTACACAATTTCCCGCTACCGTTTTTAACACAATACTAGGCACGCCGCTTGCGGACTGTACCGCAATGGGGTGCAACTGACCTTTGTAAAAAGCTCGGTTAGAAAAATCAATCAGGGCTTGCTGTTGGGCGCGGTAATGAATAGTAAGTTTTCGCTCTTTGTACTGGTGTACAAGCTGGGCATATTGCCACAAAGAAGGTGCAGCAGTTAGTTGCGCCAGTTGTTGTGCGCTAGGGGACAGGGGCGAATAGTGTTGCTCCTGTAGTTGCCAAGATTGATTACTAAATGATTCTACGGCGGGTTGCAATTGTTCGGGTGTTGGCAATTGCTGCCCGTCACCAACAATGATTTGATAGCGCCCGCGTGTCAAGACCGAAAATACTTCCCGTACAGGCAGCTGGTTGGCTTGTTCGACCACCACCACATCAAACAAATGCGGGTGCAGCGGTAAAATCGTAGCGGCGACAGCTGGACTAACCAACAAAACAGGGTAGAAACTCAAAAACAATTCGGGGTCGGTTTTTACCAGATGAGCAAGCGAATGTTGGTTGGTTTGCGGGTTGTAGAGCGCGCCTAGAGTCAAAGGAGCTTTGTGCTGGTGGAAAGCTTGAACCGCTTGGGTCTGCTTGCCGCGCCAATACGCCAACGTGTGCTGCTCCATGCGGGCTTGCAACGCTTGATGCTCTTGCACAAAAGCTGTTTTGTTGTCCGAATACCGTTGTTCGTTAGGAACATATTCGTCTTCGTGTTGTGCCAGCAAGGCATTTAAATACCAATGAGAAAAAGCCGCTTGCCAGTCCTCCACTTCCGCCTGTGCTAGCGCCTGCAAAACCGTTTGTTGTTGCGCATTTAGCGAAAGCCAAAAAAACTTAAACGCATGATAAGCCTTAAAATTATGAAAAGAAGTTTGCAGCTTTTTTAAGTTGTCTTCCAGCTGTTCAATTTGTGTGAGGCGCTTGCGCAAATTTGGGGTAACAAAACCAAACTGTACCTTAAAAACGCGGCTGCTGCCAAAATTGCGCTCAAAAGCATCTAAATTGTTGTGAATCGTGCGTACTTGCCGTTCAAAAGAAACATGCGGATAAATTCGGCGCGGCGATAAGTCCTTGACAATCTGTTGAATTCCTATTTGCCTACCCTCAAACCATTCGTACAAATTCATTTTGTACGCATTTACATGCTCCAACAAAGCATCAAAAGCCAGACTGGCGGATCTACTAGTATCTAAGAATTTATACGTAAAATAATCGTATTTTTGATGATACCGTTGCAGTTTATAAAAGGCCTCCAACAACCGCACCTTTTCTTCTTCCAACGCTTTGTGTTTGTCGCTGACACGCTTCATAAATTTGCGGTACAACCCATCGCTTTTATTAAAATGATAGCTCGATTTTTCCAACCCGCCCTGTATACCCGTAACAATCTGATCCACCAACTTCATCTTGGTGGTATAAACCTTGCTCAGGTGTTGGTCAATCAATTGCTCGTATTCAAACAAATAAGCAAACGCATCGCGCTGGGCATTTTGAACGACCGTCAGCACCTTGCCGATGGCTTCCTGCGCCAACGTTTCCATTTGTACGGCATTGGCCGTTTCAAAAAAGCGGTCGTTGAGTGCATTAAGAGGATGCTTGAACTGTCCGAGTGCTTGGAATAGCGTTTCGCCTTCGGGCAAGATGCGCATAATCGCTTCAAATTCGTGCTGTGTGTACTTGAATTGACGGACTTCCAAATACTGATGCAGCGTAGATTTGGGTTGTGTTTGTTGTTGAACTAACAAACGACCGACCACATCTGTCCACGTTTCTTCGTTGAGCAGCGGGGTGTGCATTTTCTTAAAAAAGCCTTGCAAATGGCCTACATAAGCCGCGCAGCTTTGCAACAAACGAATGAAACTGGGCGCTACTTGATAAGGGGCTTGCCCCAATCGCGCCCGTGTCCATATCGACTGTACAACGGCTGTAGGGGCTCGATAGGGATCGTCTACCAACAGACTCAATTCGCCCATATTGGTTGCCTCGAAGGCCGCTTGCAAACCCCTTAATGCCGTTCGTTTATCACCCACTACCAAACAAGTACCTGCGTTGGACAGAATATTGAACAAAATACCCGCCAGCGTTTGACTGCGCCCTGTGCCAGGCGGCGATTGCAACAAAATATCATTGCCTTTACTCAAATCGTGTAAGACTTGCTGTTGGCAAGGATCGGTATTGATGCACGTGAAACTGTGTTTCATAAAGGCCGAGCGGTTAGGATCTTCTGGGTTGCGCTCTTGGGTAAGCAGGGGCTGCAACTGCGGCCAATTTTCTTGTAGGCGCAAACTGTCTTTTAGTAGGGCGGTTTTGTGGTGGCGGTACAAGCCAAATACCCCCGACCATAGAATCGTAGCTTGTTCTAGGGGCAAATCAGCTAGGGCTTCCGATGTTTTTACCGCTTGCAGTGGTTGGTCTAGTACGGTTCTAAAAAAGGCTGCGTTCTGCGTAGATGTATTGGGTTGTACTTGTTGTAAAAACTGGTTGGTCAATTGCGCCAGTTCGTCTTTGTCTAAAATACCATCGTTGAGGAGGTGGTTGTAACGGGGAGGGCCAATGGTTAGACCGCGCTGCTGCAAAAAAGCGGCTAGACTCTCGTTGTTCAATACGGCGCCCCCCAAACGCCGCCGTAAAAACCACTGTGCATCCTTCTGTTCCAACACCAAGCTCCAAATAAACAACGGCGCTTGCAACAAACGACTAGGTTGCTGTGGATCGCGCAACAACACCAGCGGAAAACCAAAACCAAAGGCCGCTCGCCCGTGTTCGTGCTCGTAATCTTGATTCTCCAAGGCCATCGTCTTTAAGCGTTGTAGAATGTGTGGTGCCTGCGGCGACCCAGCCGCCGTTATGGGCAAGCTGAACTGCGCACGACCCAGTAAAGTCCGCATGAACTGCGCGCTCCATCCCTCTTGCAGGAGGTCTAGATCTTTAGCGTCTAAGCGCGTCCAATGGCGCTGTGGAGAAGCATTGAGATAGATCGAATGAAGGCGGTCTTCCGAAAGTTGGTTGACAAGTTGTTGTATAAATTGGGTATCCAAATGCTGCATGAAAGGGCAATGGTTATTTCCGAGAAAACGCGAAATAGCGTAGATTGAAGAATGGGTCAGGTAGCCCCACCGCCTAGCGGCAGGGATAGACTAAAAATAACAAACTTTCTAACAAAATAGTGCCATCGAGAAAGATATATCTCCTATCGGATTAAGGTCACATCTCCTGTAAGGATTTCTCTACGACCATCCACCAGCAAAACCTCAATTTTATACACGTAAACGCCCATTGGCATGCGCTGCCCTCTGAAACGACCGTCCCAGGCATAAGCGGGAAAATTGGGTAAGAAATCGCGCTGCTGGAAAACCAACTCTCCCCAATGCGCGTAGACCTGAAAATCCAAGACGCGTCCAACATCGCCAGGGCTGTAAATCATCAATAGATCATTGGCGCCGTCGTTGTTGGGACTGAACGCATTGGGAACAAATACGCGGGGCGATTCGTCGACCGTGACCGTCCATGTTGTGGTATCGGTACAACCTTGCACATCGGTACCCACAATAGAGTAGGTCGTCGTTTCTAAAGCCAACAAAAGCGGACTGCGGCAATCGCTGCAACTCAGACCCGTATTGGGCTCCCAAACGTAGTCTACAGGGGTTAAGGTATTTTGATAAATAGAACGAGTGAGGCGGTCACCGAGGCGCAAGCTGGTATCGCTGGGCGCATTGATTTGCAGCTCAAAAAGAGGTGGATCAAGGGTAAGGGTTTCTTCGGAGTGGCAACCAAAACGATCTTTAGTAATTAAATTATAAGTACCTGCCAACAGCCCATCAAAACGAGGAATTGAACTAAACGCAATGCCATCCAACGAATATTGATAAGGTTGGTAGCCGCCGCGTGTAGAATCAATTTGAATAAAGCCATCCTTTTCATCCATACATTTCTGGTCGCGGCTGCTTACAAAGCTTTGGACGTCTACCGTTTCTTCTTCAATTTCTACATTGGCCTCTAGAATACAGCCTGTTTCATCGCTGATGCTCACGGTATAATTGCCTGCTGCGAGGTTGTTGATGCTATTGCCCTGCGCGCCATTGTTCCACTCAAAAGAGAGGCGTCCCTGTCCACCTGTAGCATCTATGGTAGCACTTCCCGTTGTTTGTTCACAAATGATAGGGGTGCGGTTTATGGTATAATTAATAGGATTGCTGCTGATGTTAAACGTCGTAGCATCGCCGATGGTAGTCGTGCTGGGGTCGTCAGATTGTAATTTTTCTTGTAGTGGGGCAGGCAAGTTGCGCAAGGTCGCGTGGTTGGTGTAGCTGCTTTGGTTGTAATCGCAGGGAATGCGCACCTTTATACTAAAACTAGATTGGCCTTTCGGCAAACTATCAATCACCAAATTGGCAATGCTCTGGCCTGTAATCGGGGCGTTGTTGTCAAAGCGTAAGTTGTTTAGGTTGTACGGCTCCGATACCCATTCAAAACCATCGGTAAGCGTATCAGAAAAAATACTACCATTGGTAATTGGTGCGAAAGAGCGATTAAACAATTCGAAGTTGTACATTACCGTATCGCCCGCGTTGTACGTTCCCGAAACGGCTTTGGTCATTTCTACGCCAAAAGAACAAGAACAACCGTCGGTGTTGGATTTGGAAGGGCCGTTGCTGCCTGCGCTGAGCCCAATGCCCGTTGTGGGGTCAAACTTGACCATAGTTGTTCTGTAATAGGCCAAAATATCGCCCTGGGTATTAAAGTACAGCGAACCCATAAACCCCCACGCGCCGTTAATCGCTAAAGGGGCGTTGCCTGGCACCTTCGTTTGCTGTCCTGTTTGAGGATCTATTTTGAACAGCAATCGAGGAGAGTCGCCGTTGTACCCATACAGTTGTTCGTCTAAGGAGTTGAAGACAATGTCGGCACTACCATAGTCACCTGGAGCACCTACAATGCTAAAAGTAACGGCAGTTATATTAACTTTCCAAAGGCGGTTGCCTCCAAAAACGTAGTAATTGTTGTTGTTGTCAAAGGTACCTGCGTTCTTGAAATTAGAAAGGCCCGTATTGCCCATGTATTCTACTTGCCCAGCAGCATCTACGCGGTACAAGCGCCCGTCATTTAACCCCATGCCATACATTAGGTTGTCTACAGGATTGTAACCCAGCGAATTAAAATCATTAACCACTCCGCTGTTGGATAAATTGGCCACTTGTGTAAAACGAATGGGGTTGACATTTACTTTATACAGCACAAAGTTATTGCCGTCTTTGGCTGACTGGTACAAACTCCCATCACAGGCAAAGGGCTGGCAGGCTTCGTCAATTAGCCCATCTCCATCGTTGTCAATTCCATCTCCACAAATATCAAACCCTTGTGCCAATAAATTCGTAGCACTGAACAATAGCCAAGTATAAATTAAAAATCGCAACATCATAAATTTAGATAAATAGACAGCGTTTAATTAGAGTGCAAAAATACAAAAATAGCTGAAGGCTAAGGTTTGTTGTGCGTCATAATAACAAGCTGGGCTAGGGTTGGTAGCTGCCTACGCATTTAAAACGCTCAAAAACACGGGCGTTGTGTGGTGCTTCGGCTAGTTCTGCGGTCAAATCTTGGCCTGCCCAATGCTGGTAATGCTGGCCGTTGCGCCAAAGGCGACTTGGGGTAAGATCGTAGACCTTTCCTTTGAAGGCCACATAGATGCTTGGTTTATCTTGACCGTTGTGTAGGGCGAGCTGGCTGCGGGAAAAAGTGTGCATGGGCGGATGGCTGTGGTAGAAAACGAACGGAATGAGTTTTGTGGGAATTGTGAAGGGCAAATATAGTGCTTTTGGGCAGCAAGGTAATTTTTTGGGTTTAATTTCTCGGAATGCGTATAGCTATACGCATCTCGTGGCGCTGTTTGTTTTATTTATGCAAATGAGAACTGATTGTTAAGAGATTAACCACAAAAATGTCAAGATAGTTAAGCAGGTATAAAAAGGTGCTTTGCGATATTATTATTGTCAAAGGCTTTATTTCCAAATTTTATTTGGCCACAGCTCTTATTTTAAAAGAAAACAACAGCAAACTACCAGAGAAAAAAACTAGGGAAAACGGTGTTTGGAAAAGGAGGCGTTTTAAGGCGATAAAAAAACAAAAGATATTGCTTATTCCTAGAGAAAAGTATATCTTTGCACTTGAAAACAGAATATGGTTTGTCGGTGCAATTGTACTTACAGACTTTCTTCACAAAAAAGAATAAGTTGAAAACAGTAAACGCTACATTTTTTCTATTGCTATTGATGCTTTTGGGCGGAACAAACGCTTTTGCATCAGGCCCAGAAGGAGACGTACACGAGGAAGACCCCATCGAGGCAATGATGCACCACTTGGGGGACGCGAATGAATTTCACCTTTTCGGTAATCTTGCCGTTCCATTGCCTTGCATTGCTTGGAGTGAAGACGGAATGATGTTTACCATGTCTAGCGCGTTCGAGCATGGCCACAAAGCCGTAAAAGGGTATGTTTTACACCACGGCATTTTGATGCGGGTGTTGGGAGAAGATTTTCCCAAAGAGACGGTAGAAGTAACTTTTGGTCACAGCCACGGACAAGAACACGCCACACATGGCCACGCCGATGCCCACTTGCACGACCACAACAGCGATCAGATTGTCAATGTAGATGGCATCAAAAACGGTCAAGTAGTAGACAATCCGATAGAAAATGACAGCGAAAATGCGTTGGCCAAAGAAGAGGACAACATAGCAACCGTAGCTACGGTTGAGTACAACGGCAAATCGTATCCTTTAGAGGCAGCGATGTCTCTACAAAACACCAGTTCTTCTTGGCAAGATTTCTCCATTACAAAGAACGTTTTTGTGATGTTGTTGGCTTTCTTGCTGTTGATTCTTGTTTTCTCTGCTATTTCTAAAGCGTATACCAAGCGCGAGAAGCAAGCGCCCAAAGGCATACAGTCTTTCTTTGAGCCCATCCTATTGTTTATGCGTGATGAGGTAGTAAAGCCAGCTATTGGCGACAAAGACTGGAAGCGTTTCTTTCCTTTTATTATGAGCTTGTTCTTCTTCATCTTGTTCTGTAACCTTTTGGGATTGATTCCTTTCTTCCCTGGTTCGGCCAACATCACGGGTAATCTTGGGGTAACCATCGTTCTAGCAGTAATTGTATTTATTGTAGTGAACATTAATGGTACCAAAGACTACTGGATGCACATCTTATGGATGCCTGGTATCCCTACCGCCGTCAAACCTCTTTTGAGTATTATTGAGATTTTGAGTTTGTTCATCAAGCCCGCTACCTTATTCATTCGTTTGTTTGCCAACATTACAGCAGGGCACGTGATTATCTTGAGTTTGGTAAGTTTGATTTTCTTCTTTAATACTGCAATGGGAACAGGTGGTGCGATTGCAGGCGGCGCCATTGCGATACCATTTGTATTTGCGATGAACTTGTTGGAGTTGTTTGTGGCATTTTTGCAAGCCTTTGTATTTGCCTTATTGGCATCGTTGTACATCGGAAGTGCCGTAGAAACACACGACGACCACGACCACGGACACGAGCATGCTACTTCTTAATAAGTAGAGCAACAGGAGTTATAAACAGCGCAAGACGCTGACACGATAATTTTATTTTTATTTTTTTCTCTTAAACTTCATATTAACAATGGGAGCAGCAGGATTAGCAGCTATTGGAGCTGGACTAGCCGTTATCGGTGCAGGAATGGGTATTGGACAAATTGGTGGTAAAGCCATGGAAGGAATTTCACGTCAACCCTCTGCAGCTGGAGACATTCGTACAAACATGATCGTAGCCGCTGCCTTGGTAGAGGGTGCTGCCTTGTTTGCCATCGTAGTAGCATTGTTGGTTGTACTTTTGGGTGGTAACTAATATCCGAAGTACCAACGAACGTTGAAACATAGAGTACTACTGGGCGCGATTGGCGGTTAGTAGACTCTTTTTAACGCTTAACATTGATTATTTGCATTTTTATAAATTATAAGAGACAATGATTTTTCTAGCATCAGGTTTCCCAGTATTAAATCCAAGCTTTGGACTGTTCTTCTGGACGACAGTGATCTTTATTGCCGTTTGGTTGGTTTTGAGCCGCTTTTTCAAGAACATCGCCCAAGCGCTGGAAGACCGTGAGAATTTTATTGATGGTTCTTTGAACAAAGCAAAAGAAGCAGACGCTGCTCTAGCGGGTATGGCTGCCAAAAAAGACGCTTTGATTAAAGAAGCCGAGCAAAAGGGATTGGAAATCCTAAGAGAAGCCGAAGCAATTAAGAAAAACAAAATTGCAGAAGGTGAGGCTAGAGGCAAAGAACGCGAAAAAAACATCTTGGAAGCCGCTGAATTGGACAAACAAAACCGCATGAAGGAATTGGAAACCAACATCCAAAACCAAATCGGGCAGTCTGCTTTAGAAATCGCCAAGAAACTATTGCACCGCGAGCTAGAAGGCAACCACGAAGCCTTTGTAAAAGCTCAAATCGATGCCATGAAATAAGCGCTTTTTGCTATTGGTTATCACAACCATTGCAAAACGCATTTTAACCATAAGCTCCAAGAACCAGCTTCTTAGTTTTGAGGGGGTTCTTTTTACAAGTTCTAAATATGTCTATTTTAAGAATTGTATCGAGATATGCCAAATCGCTTTTTGATTTAGCCAACCAAGACAACAACTTGGATCAAATACACGACAATGTCATGATGGCATGGGAAGTGGCTAAACAAAAAGACTTTGAGGCCTTCTTGAAAAGTCCCATCATCCCGACCCAGAAAAAGAAAGCGGTGATCGACAAGGTATTTGCAGACAGCCATGCTAACCTGCGCAATACCCTGAAAGTAATGATTGAACACAAACGTGAAGCGTATATGAGCGATTTTGCTCGTGAGTTTCACTTGATGTACAACAAACGCAATAAAGTATCAAGCGCACAATTGACAACCGCAGCAGCTATAAGCGATGCTACAGTGCAAGAGTTGCTAAACGTCTTTAAAAACAAAGGCTTGTTGGAGCAACGCGTAGAATTGGTAGAAAAGGTAGACCCCAGTATTGTTGGAGGTTTTATCTTGGAATTTGATGGCCAAGTCTACAACGCTAGTTTGCGCAACAAACTAGAAGGAATAAAAAAGCAATTTAGTGAAAATCTGTATACCAAAAATATATAAAAATGGCTAACGTAAAACCAGATGAAATATCTGCGATTCTAAAAGAACAAATCAGTGGATTTGATACCCAAACTCAACTAGAGGAACAAGGCACCGTATTGGAAGTAGGGGACGGTATCGCCCGTGTCTACGGCCTTAGAAATGTCATGTCAGGAGAGTTGGTAGCTTTCGAAAATGGCGTAGAAGCAATTGCCTTGAACTTGGAAGAAGACAACGTTGGTCTAGTATTGATGGGTGCAGCCGAAAAAATAAAAGAAGGCGACCGCGTAAAACGCACAGGAAAAGTAGCCTCCGTACAGGTAGGAAACGGTATTCTTGGACGTGTTGTAAACACCCTGGGAGTTCCTGTAGATGGTAAAGGGGCTATTCAAGGCCAGACTTACGCCATGCCTTTGGAACGCAAAGCACCTGGTGTAATTTATCGCCAGCCTGTAAACGAGCCGCTACAAACAGGAATCAAAGCGATTGACTCTATGATTCCAATTGGTAGAGGACAACGCGAGTTGATTATTGGTGACCGCCAAACTGGTAAAACAGCCATTGCGATCGACACCATTTTGAACCAAAAAGAATTCTACGACAAAGGAGAACCTGTATATTGTATTTATGTTGCTGTAGGGCAAAAAGCTTCTACCGTAGCACAAATTGCAGAAACGCTAGAGAAAAAAG
>CAYUZF010000050.1:24257-26861 GCA_964449615.1 uncultured Aureispira sp. | reverse complement strand
TTAATACCAACGTTACGTTGATTGCGGGCAGTACGGGTTTTGATTACAACTGGACTAGTATTGCCGACCCTGTAACAGGCAACGCAAACATTTCCAATCCTGTTTTGTCGACGACAACGGCTACCCCTGACCCTTCAGGCGATTTCCAATACATTGTTAGTGTTTCTGCCGCTACGGGCGATACCGTTTGTACGGTCACGGATACAGTTCTAGTAACGGTGGAAGAGCCGTTTAATGGTATTCCTGATGCCTTTACGCCGAATGGAGATAATGTGAATGATTTATTCCGTCCAACATTCTTAATGGATGAAGAAGTATTGACCTTCCGTATCTTTAACCGCTGGGGACAAGTCGTTTACAACGGCGATGAAAACCACGGCGAGGGCTGGGATGGTACGTTCCAGGGCAAAGAACAACCTACAGAAGTATACATTTATGTGATTACTTACCAACGCGCCAGTGAGCCAGAGGAAAGAGAAGTCCGAGGCGAAGTAACACTGATTCGATAAAAACAACTTTTTTATAAAGTAGATAAGGTTGCCAAGTAATACGGGCAACCTTATTTTTTTGCGATGTATCCGCCCATTCATAAAAAATGCTCCTAGAGGTTATCTCTAGGAGCATTTTTAGTTGCAGTTTATTAACAAAATCGCTATCCGTTGAAAGGCACCGTTTCATAGTCGAAAGGCAGTACTTTAGAATCCTTTACGGTCGAAAGCGTCATCAATGTTTTAAGGCGCTCTATTTCTTCAATTTTAGAAAGCGTCTTGAATAGCAATTGCTCATAAGTTGGAATATCCTTACAAACCAACGACATCAAAAAGTCCGCCTCTCCTGTGATGATGTAGCACTCTACAATTTCCTCAATTTCCCCCACTTTAGCAATAAAATTCTCCAAAGCATTCTCCTTCTGCCAGGCCAGAGAAACCAGTACGAAGGTCTTAACGCTTAATCCGATCACTTGGGCACTTACTTGAGCATGGTAACTTTTGATGATACCAGAGCTTTCTAATTTTTTTACCCGCTCTAACGTGGGTGCGGGTGACAAACCAATTTTTTTGGATAAATCTAGGTTGGTGATTTTACTGTTTGCCTGAAGTATTTTTAAGATCTTCAGATCAATTTTGTCTAACTTATGATGTCCTGACATGCGTTTGTTGTTATGATGATGATAATCAATTTCTCATGCCCTTGCCCTTTCGCAAATAAGCATGACGGGAATAAATACGTTTTTTCGAGAGAAACAAATATACAATAATATAGCTTCGAGCGCTCTATTTTAACGTTTTTTAGAAAATTTTATTTGGTTTCATCTGCTAGAAGCTAGTTTTACCAAGATAATAACTGTTATTTCCCTGTTTTGTTTGGTGATTATTGGCGTTGGTATATTACCGAATGTGCTTCGTAATCTGCTGGAAAGTCCAGACTTGTCCACATCTGCCACAGTTTTTTTTGCGGAATAACTGCTTTTCTGCGTTTCCAAAAGTCCTGTGTGCTGCATTCCAAATAAACTATACTAACCCGTGGGTTGTAGACTGCAAGTGTTGCAATTAATTTAGCGCGGATGGTTCTCGTCAAATTGGTGCTGTTCCAAACAAAGGACTGTTTGGCAGCAGCATAGGTTTTGGCTTGAATGACTTGTCCTTGCGCTTTTTTGTCGTGGTGGCGGGCTTTTACCTGCGTTCTCAGCGCATCCAAACCCACTACGGGCAAATCTAGCGTTTGCACATAAGTGTCTTTGCCTGCACCTGGTAGGCCTACCATAACCACTACTTCAAATTCCGTATCGTCGTACAGGGCAGCGGGGTGCTGTTCATTTTTTAAAAAATATTTGAACTGGCTGTGCGCGTTGTGAAATTGCTTGGGGGTTTGCCAACAGGCCTGTTCTTTACAAAATTCTTGGAACAGCTCGACCCGCTCTAAAAAATCATCTTGCCCTTTGCTAATTCTACCCAACACGTCTGCTTTGGAAAGAATATACACCAAACGGTTGGAGCTGTTCAAACTATTGGCGAAAACCGCTCGGTAGGGATTTGGCTTGTCTAAGCACCAAATAGGCAACCCGTGTTGGGCGACCAATTGACAGACCTGCTCACGCTTGGCCCAATCCCAATCCCAAAGCTGTTGCCGCAACCATTTTGCGCCTACTTTGGCGTGCCTGGGCGCACGGATATAACCTTCGGCGTCGCGTTGGGTACATTGCGGCTTGGCGATGTCGTGCCAGAGGGCTGCCCAGCGCAAGATCTCCTGTTCTTCGGCCGTTGCCGCTTGGTATTCTTCTAGCCCTAGCAGCGCTTCTACTACCATTTTGGTATGGATGCCTACATTGCCTTCGGCATGAAATTCGGGATCTTGCGGGCAGTTTTGCAGGGCTTCGAACCACGGCTGTTGACTGATACAAGTCCAATTGGGTTGCTGGTCATCGAGCCAACAGTGTTTCATACCAGAGCGGAGCTCTTTGCCAATGTTTAGTCCAGTGTTCATCCGTTTTTACATGATCTTTGCGCACGTATTTCAGTACTTGGTGAGAAAAATCATCGGTAGAAAAGCTTGCGCTCGGTCGCAAAACGATGCCTTCACAATCCTTTCCAAAAGCGCTTCCGT
>CAYUZF010000050.1:2699-24247 GCA_964449615.1 uncultured Aureispira sp. | reverse complement strand
GAATGGCCGCTTGTAAGCTTGCTGCAGAAAAATGCCCCCGCTCGCGCAGCGGTACGGTATACAAATCAAGGCATTCGGCATAAAAAACCACCTCGTCCCAAGACAACCAGCGCGTGCCGTCGCGTATAGCAAATACAAAAAAATGAGTGGGCAACCGCTCATACACAATGCTGTGTATGCCGTACAGGTTTTCTCCAAAAATCTCCAACTCTTGCAATTGGTGGCCAATACGCTCCCAAATCGTCCAAGCATTTTTCGCCCAGGGGTTGTGCGTCACAGCGGCGTGCGAGCGGGCGTAGACGCCCGCTGCTTTCAGGCAAGTGTTCTCGCCATCTAGCTTTTCTGTTAGAACCAACTCCTCTGAAAGGACAGCTTCCCAATCCCAGCAAACGCGGTCGTCGTTGGTAACGCCTCTGGAGAACGGCAAATGGTAGGTGCGCCCGTATTTGTCGGTTTTCATACTTCAAGAGAAATAAATTACTATTCTAAGTCGAGTATTTAAAACCTAGTCCCTACCTTTTTGGTTCCTTTATAAGCGATAACTGTTGAGGAATGGCTGTTTTTATTTGGCAGTTTACAATTGGCAGTTCTATTGCGGCACGATGTTCTAACGAATACCTATCTTGTCGGATATAAAAAATAACTTATACTTTCTATATAACAACCACTTAACACATTACTTTTATGAATGCTGCAACGTTTCCTGTAGGTAAATTTTTCTTCTTGTTGCTTTTGAGCTTATTGAGTCTACAGGCTTGTGACTCGGATGCCGCCGAGCTGGAAAAAGATAAATTGATTGGTAATTGGCTTTTTGAGAAAGGTACGATTGATGGTGGACAAACAAGGGTAAAATTGCTTGACAGGCTAACTTTTAATTTTACAGAAACAGAGTTTAGCAGCAATTTGCTCAGTGCTATGGCACCTGGTTTTACAGATACAGAACCTTATGTTATAGAAGGAGAAACAATTATTGTAAAAGAAACCTTACGAATTGATGTAAAAGAAGTAACTGCTGGCACGCTGGAAGTTTCCTTGGATATAGTTATCAATGGTACCCCTAAAAATTATATTTTGCTATTTAGCAAAGTGGTTGGTTAGTAAATAGTTATGAAGTGCTGCCGTATAGTTTTAGTAAGTTGCAAGGCCCCCTGGGCGCCGTTTGATGGCCTTGCAACTTACTAGAAATCAATAACCCGCTTAAATTACCGTATCATAACGCCTCGGCGGCCAATAATTGGAAGCATTGTAAAATTACTTTCCATAAAACTTCCTGGTACAAAAACGTACTTTTTATCATACATAAAGCTCTCAAAATTGAAACTGATCCAGTACTCGTTGGCTAATTTAAAGAGTTCAGCGCTGATGGGTTCAATTTTTACCGCCATTTCTGGGCCGATGATTTCAAAGTAATAACGCAATTGCGAAGTTTCTATCTTCTCCCCCTCTACCGTACCATAGCCTTTAGCGCTAATCAATACATTTTCGACGGCTTCGTCTTTTAGATTCAAAAAATAAACGTCCCAAAAATTTTCATCCTCTTCACTCGGTAAGGCGGCAATTGCGATGTCCGTCACTTTCTTTACAGGAATGTCTTTTTTCATAATGGTATAAGGCGAAATTATTTAACTAGTTCTGTAATGTGCTTCCATCAACGCTGCAAAATGTTTTTTTAAAGCGTCCTTAACTACTTGCATATCTACTTCACGGCCCAGCTCCTGCTGCATGGAGGTCACTGCTTTGTCGTCAATACCACAAGGTACAATGTATTTAAAATATGATAAATCGGTATTGACATTGAGGGCAAAGCCGTGCATGGTTGTCCAGCGACTCAGATGTACCCCAACGGCACAAATCTTGCGGGCGCGCTGCGTTTCTCCTTCCAACCAGACCCCAGAAAGCCCTTTTATGCGCTCTCCTTTTAGGCCGTAGGCAGCCAGCATCCGAATAACCGTTTCTTCCAATACCCGCACATAGCGCGCAATATCGGTAAAAAATTCGTCCATATCCAGAATGGGGTAGCCCACTACCTGCCCATAGCCGTGGTAAGTAATATCACCACCTCTGTTAATTTTATGAAACGTTGCCTTTTTTTCTTTTAAGCCCGCTTCATCCAAGAGCAAATGACTTTCTTTGCCATTTCTACCCAGGGTATAAACGTGCGGATGCTCGCAAAAGAGCAGGTAGTGAAACTGTGTTTGCTGTGCGTCTGCTTCGGCTTTTCGGTTGTGTAGCTTGCGCTCAACCACTTGCTCAAACAAGCGCGTTTGCAAATTCCAGGCTTGCTCATAAGGCACTAAGCCCAAGTCTCGATAGAAAATTTCTTTGCCCATGGTGTTGGTGGTCTAACCCAGCGCTGCCGTCGCCAGTTCTTTCTTAAGAAAATCAATAACATTGACCTCAATAGAATCTACTCCGCGCAACATTGACCACTCGTAAGAAATCCAGTCTCCTACGTGTACGCCATACAGAGCTTGTTCTATCAGGTTATCCCCCAAACATTCTACCTCCAACACCACTTCTGCTACCTTGCCCATGATCTCTTTGTTGATCTCAATGCGTTTCTGGTTGCGCGGGTGGTCGTCTTCGCCTCTAAAAATCACTGCGGCAAACTCACCAGGCTGCTCCCGCCATCCCACTAGTTCGTTGTGGTTCATTTCTGGGATAATGTGGTGTGTAGCTAATATTTTGGTATTTTCATTGAGCTGTTGGCGAAAACGCAAGGCCACTGCACTCATTCGTTCTGTAGCGTAGATGATAGGAAAATGCCCGTTTAGGTGGCGCGTCATTTGTTTGGCCTTCGTATGAATGAGCGCTTGTTGTTCCTCTAAAGTACCGATTGCCTTTTCTAAGTCTTCTAAAACGCTAGCTGCTGCAAAGCCAAAATAATTCAGAATATAAAGCTGTTGTACCAGAGAATACCCCAAACAGGTTCTGGGTGGTTGCCCCGTGTTGGGTACTTGCACGTAGTCCACCCCCAATTCTTTCGCCTTTTCAATCAACGTTCCTCCTGAAGAAATACAGACAATTTTAGCCCCGCGTTCACGCGCCTGTTCAAATAGACTCAACGTTTCCTCCGTATTACCCGAATAAGAAGAGGCAATTACCAAGGTGTGTTTTCCGACATAAGCGGGCAATGTATACCCTTTGCAAGAGAGGATAGGCACAGGACAGGTAGCCCGTATCAATTCCGCTGCAAAGTCCCCTCCAATACCAGAGCCTCCCATTCCCAAAACTACAATATTGTGCAAAGCTAGATCGTGTTTGGTAAACGTTGCTTGTCGTCCGACCTCCAGGGCTGTTTTGAGTTGCTTTGGAAATTCTTGGATAAAAACATTCATCATAATTTTCTCGTTTTTTAGGTGTGTGTATTGTTTTAACTTCCAAATTATCGGGTAAAACGATTGGAGCAAAACAACTATTTTTCTATCTTGTTTAGCGTTTTATTGTATTGACAGACTACGGTCTAGCAAAGCTATTTTTCTTTACAACACAACTCTGCAATATAGTATTTTTTATGGCGAACCACAACGATTTGGGCGATTTGGGCGAAGCTTTGGCTCGACAACACCTACAACAACTGGGTTATCGCATTGTCGCCCAAAATTGGAGATGGGGAAAAGCCGAAGTGGATCTCATTGCCTACGACCGCGATATTTTAGTTTTTGTAGAAGTCAAAACCCGTCGCTCGGCTACCTTTGGCCCTCCTGAATTGGCAGTCACGCCTAAAAAACAGCGCTTGCTCTACCACTTATCGACAGAGTATATGTACCAAGTCGGCCACGAACAAGAGTTTAGGTTCGATGTGGTGGCTATTGTGATGGAACCCCAGCCCGATATTCGCCATTTTCCCGATGCGTTTTTCCCCAACTGGCTGGTCGACAGTGGTTTTTAATGTTTGGCTTCTTCTTTTAACAATTCTGGAAATTTCTTTTTGAACCGATTGAGGCGCGGAATAGAGACGTTGACTACATAGGATTGGTTGGGATTTCGGCGTTCAAAATCTTGGTGATACGCTTCCGCTTTCCAGAATTTAGTCAAAGGTTCTATTTCTGTAGCAATGGGTTTGGCATATTGTCCAGAAGCGTCCAACTCTTTTTTATAATTCACAGCAATTTCCCGTTCTTCTTCGTTGGTATACAAGATCATAGAACGGTATTGCTTGCCAAAGTCGGGTGCTTGTCCGTTCACGGTAGTAGGGTCATGCGAGCCGTAATAAACGTTTACAAGGGTTTCGTAATCGACAACAGCAGGATCGTAATACACTTCTACGGCTTCCGTGTGTCCCGTTCTGCCTGCGCTCACTTCGCTGTAAGTGGGATTGGGTTCGTCGCCGCCTGCGTAGCCCGACACCGCTTCTTCTACCCCTTTGACCGATTCAAAAATGGCCTCTACGCACCAAAAACAGCCGCTTGCAAAATAAGCTTTGCTCAACTCGTCTAGGTTTTTATTGGTCGCTGTATTGGCCACTGTTTTTGCGTTGGTTGTCGAAGCAGTAGTAGCCTTGTTGTCGTTGTTTTTGGGCGAACTACAAGCAGTTGCCAATAGGGCTGTGCCTATTATTAGTAGTATTGATCTCATAAGAGGTAACTTTTTTTAAGTGAAGAATCATTGGTTAGCAACAGCAAATTGGCTAAAGTTGTTTAGGGGAAGCTTTGTAGTATTGGTTGCCTTTCTTTTATAAAGGACAAGAAAAACTGTTGCACCTTATAATTGAGCGGCTACTATTCTATCTTTGCCATACATATCCTGAAATACTTGACAGTTTCTATACGCTTGTTCTTGAAACAACTGCAAGACTTCCGCTCCAAATTCTTCGTGAATTTCTACGTAAAGCCACCCATTTTCGTGCAACTTTTCTCGGCTGGCTTGAGCCAACACTCTATAAAACTGCAAAGGGTCGCCATTGGTTACAAACAGAGCCAAATGAGGTTCGTGCTGCAAAACATTGGCCCGCATTTTTGCTTGATCTGCTGGTGGAATATAGGGTGGATTGCTTACAATAACGTCGTATTGGGGCAGCACAAGCGTCTGTTGTTTTTGTAAAATATCCAATTCCAGAAACAACACTTCAACAGCATTGGCCAACGCATTTTGTTGAGCAATTTTGACCGCCTTTGGGCTCACGTCTAGTGCCGTGACAATGGCCGAAGGTAGATTTTTTTTGAGCGTAATGGCAATACAACCGCTGCCTGTTCCTACGTCCAATACATCAACGGATTGATTTTCGTGGCGCTTAACGATAAAATGCACCAACTCCTCGGTTTCTGGACGTGGGATTAAAACATGCTCATCTACATAAAAAGATAAGCCGTAAAAATCGGCTTTCCCTACCACGTATTGCCAGGGTCGGTTTTGACGCAACTCCCGTACTACTCGTTCAAAAACAGCTTGTTCCTCTGCACTCCAATAACGCTGTGCGGCAGGCCCATCTATTGGCTGAAACAAGTCTTCAAATATATAAGTGGCAATCGTGTTGGCTTCTCGACGAGGGTACAAATCGTTGAGCGTACGGTTCAAGTACTTAAAGTGGTCTCCTGCAGTTTGGCAATTTTCTAATAGCAAAATAATAAAAGTCGTTTGATAAATGAATTACTCCGCTGTAATCGTTAACTCTACGCGGCGGTTCATCTGTTCCTGTATTGGATTATCGGCTCTGGGATGAATCATTTCTGAATTGCCATAGCCTTTATAAGTCAAACGTTTGGAATCAATACCTTGTTCGATTAAATAATTGTAAATAACTTCGGCACGCGCTTCCGATAATTTGAAAGAAGACGAACTTTCCAACACAGGCACTTGATTGGGCTTGTTGATGTGTCCGCCAATTTCTATGCTCAAATTATCATTGAACTGCATAAAACCAGCCAGCCCTTGTAAGGCTTTTTCAGAAGCGGGCATCAACAGCGCGGTACCGCTTTGAAAAAACAGATCACTCAGGGCCATTTTTCCACCAATAACCGCCCGCTCTAGCGAAAAATTAACCACCACCTCTTGCCCTTGCTTGGTACTGGCGACCTTAGCAATAAAAAAATGGCCTCTGGAATAGGCTCTAACTTCTATGTTGGTTTCTTTAAAAGTGGTGTAGATGTAACGTCCTGCGCTATCGGTTTCTATCGTATCGCGCCCTAGTAGAGAATTAAATACCAACCTAGTTTGTAGAGGCTTTCTAGTTTTTGCGTCTACCACGGTGCCAAGAATGGTACAAATACGCTGGTCTATTTCGGAAGGTATGTACGGTTCTACGACATCAATGCTCACGCGCCTATTAAAAGCCCTTCCATCGGAAGTTCGGTTGTTTTTAAGAGGAATGTACTCCCCATAAGAATCTATTTTAAGTTGGGTAGAATCGACGCCCTCGCTTGCCAACACACTGTAAACGGCTTGCGCGCGTCGATCAGACAAGGCCTGGTTGGATTCGTAGCTGCCCAAAGAATCGGTATGTGCTTGTATCCAAGCACGGCGGTCGGGTGCTTCGTTGAGCAGTTGCGCTACCCACCTCAACTTCTTGGTATATTGGGTGGTTACCTTGTGCGAGCCAGATCTAAAAAATACAGCTTCTCGATCAACAATTCTAAATTGTTGTCGTTGTGCCGAAACTAGTGCAGTACTGCCTAAAAGTCCCAATATAATCCACACTACTGTAGAACGCATACGTTATTTTCTAATTTATATGGATTGTTCGCCCGCTTCTCTCAAAGCAAATTGGCGGTTAATGGTCGGGTTATGGGTATACGATTCTTCATTCGTTTGTCCAACTACCCTATACGAGGCACTAAATTAGTTGATTTTTATTGAAAACGACGAATTGACCGCTGAATTCCTTATTATTGCAGTAGTATAAGCATGCTGTTACTCACAAATATTAATCTGTTAATCCTTAAATTATGACCACCGATCAATTTAAAGCGTTAAAAAGCCAGTTGGGCATGTTGGGGAGGTATCTTTGACGTGGTCAATGTACGTTCTCAAGTAGAAGAAGAAAAAAAACATACCTTTGATCCCAATTTTTGGTCAGACCCACAACGCGCAGAACGCATTTTAAAAAGCGTAGGCGAGAAAGAAACCCTTCTTAAACAATACGACCGCGCCGAACAAACCGTAGACGATTTAGAAGTTTTATACGATTTTTTTGAGATGGGCGAAACCTCGGAGGCAGAAGTAGAAGCCCAATACCAACAGGCCCAAACCGTACTAGAGGACTTGGAGTTCAGCTCTACCCTCAACCAACCCGAAGATCATTTGAATTGTTTGTTAAAAGTACACGTGGGCGCTGGTGGAACGGAGAGTTGCGACTGGGCGGGCATGTTGCTGCGTATGTACACCATGTGGGCCGAAAAGTCGGGCTATGCAGTCAAGCAACTCGATTACCAAGCTGGTGACGTAGCAGGCATTAAATCTGCTACTTTAGAAATTATTGGCGATCATGCCTATGGCTGGCTCAAAGGCGAAAACGGCGTACATCGCTTAGTGCGTCCAAGTCCTTTCAATGCGCAAAAAAAACGCATGACTACGTTCGCTTCGGTATTTGTTTTTCCAATGGTAGACGACAGCATAGAAATTGAAATCAATCCCACCGATCTGGAATGGGATACCTTTCGCGCTAGTGGCGCAGGGGGGCAACACGTCAATAAAACAGAATCTGCGGTGCGTTTGCGCCATTTGCCTTCCAAGCTAGTAGTAGAATGTCAAGAGCAACGTTCCCAACACAAAAACCGCGAAAAAGCGCTTAAAATGCTCAAGTCGCAGTTGTATCAACTAGAAATAGAAAAACAAAATGCTGCTAAGGCAGAAGTCGAAGAAGGGAAAATGAAAACTGAATGGGGTTCGCAAATTCGCTCCTATGTGTTGGACGATCGCCGCATCAAAGACCACCGTTCCAACCACCTTACCCACGATATCAAACGCGTTTTGGATGGTGATATTTCCGATTTTTTAAAGGCCACCCTTATGGCTTCCAAAAAGATGCAATAAATGGCAGTGCCTATTCCCGCGTTTTTCTTTGATATTCCCTACAAGGGGGCTTGCTATCCTGGTTCCCCCAAGGTGGGTGATTTTCGGGAGGGCGCAAATTGCCAAGTGTTTGCCTACCAGTTGTTGGCGCATTTTGGCTACCCGTTGTTGCCCGATTTTCGCTCCAGCGAACTCTGGGACGATGTGCAACACACCACAAAGGTAACCACTATAGCACCGTTTGATTTGCTGTTCTGGAACAGCAGCGCGCAAACTTGGGGCGCACATATTGGCGTAGCGCTCGGCGATGGAACGGCCATTCATTTGGCTCGCGCGCAAGGCCGCGCAGCGATTTGGCCCCTAGAACGGTTTGGGGAAACCCCAGCATATTCGTTCTTCTTGGGAGCCAAGCGAGTAAAATCATCGGTATTATTGGAAAAATAGAAAACTAGGGTGCAGCACCTCAACTTCACTCGGTGACCCTGCACCCTAGTTTTCTATTTTTTATCTTTCTTATTCAAGAGTGCGTTGTATTTGGCTTCCAGTTCCTGCAGTCGCTGTTCCATAGCTGCTTTTTTGCGTTGAGCATCCTCCTCTACCTTACGCAGTTCTTCCTGCGCTTGGCGTACTTCTTCTTGCGCTTCATCAAGCCCTTCTTTAAACTGTTTCATTCCTCTTTCAAGATCCTCTTGCGCTAAGATGGCTTTTTCTTCACTGAGCATTGCTTTGCGGTGGGCGTGGTCTAGGATTTTTTCAAAGTCCTCTTCCAACTCTAATTCTCTCAAAACATCTGTATCCGTAGCTGCTCTACGCAGGCGGTCTACCATTTTTTGTAACAAAGCGCTTCCCTCTTCTACATCTTCCTTAGGAACAGTCAGTTGGGTACGAATACCCGAAATGTAAGATTGATTGAAAATTTTCAAAACACTTTCCAGCTCTGTGCGTACTTCCCTTCTCAATCTAGGAATTTGAATGATGTAGCTGTCGTGTGCCAGTTTTTCTACAAACTCTTCTTTGGCTTGGATGGGTTGGTTCGTTAATAAATCTAAATAGGTTCTATTGACTTTTAAGATGGGGGTATCAATGCTTTTTAGGCGAAAGCCCAGAAAATAAATGGTAACAATAGGCAGTCCATTGACCGTTTCCGTTTTTCCATCGGTAGAATCTGCCTTAGCGTAGTTGTGGCCCAAATATTTGCGGAAACGCATAATGTCCTCTAATTGCTGCGCTTTTTGCAATTCAATCAATACCTTTTTGTGTTCCCCTTCTTGGGTAAGAATCACAGCGGCGAAGTCCATGCGCATAATAAGCACTTCGTATTTTTTAGACTTGTCGGTAATTTCATTGGGGCGGGGCGTTAACTCCACAATTGTTTCGCCCATGATTTTACTAATCAGCTCTCGCGCTAGCTCTATATCTTCTAGGAGGTATTTGAAAATAGTATCGTAAATGGGGTTGGCTAAGACCATCATAGCTGTTCTAAACGTTGTAAGATGAATAAAAAAGTTGTTTAGAGGTCGTATGTTGCTTGGTTGGTTCTATTACAAACACCGTTTCCTCCAATTAGTTGACCAGCTTTTACGGAAGATGTCTTAGATTTGTTGCCTTTTGTATCTAAAAAAAGATTGCTTATAACTCTTAACTACTAAAGTAGTTAGTTTTTTACTTGCCTTTGTAATAACCTGCTTGGTCGCGTTTTTTAACCGCTTTGCGTTCTTTTTCCTTACCTGCTACCACAATTACCAGCTCCCCTTTGGCCTTGAGTTGTTCGTCGGCGACTTGCTGAACCAATTCGGCCAAGCTACCACGGGCGTATTCTTCGTACAACTTGGATATTTCTCGGCAAACCACTGCTTGCCGCGCTGCGCCGCAATGCGCTGCAAGTTGCTGTAAACATTTGCCTAGACGATGGGGCGACTCGTATAAAGCCACCGTACAAGGCAATTCAGCCAAGTACTGCAAGCGGGTTTGGCGGCCTTTTTTGTGCGGTAAAAAGCCCTCAAAATAGAAGCGGTTGCAGGGCAAGCCTGATGCGACCAAAGCGGGAATAATAGCCGTTGCACCGGGTAAGCATTCTACGCGAACAGCAGCTTCTACGCAAGCGCGTATCAAAGAGAAACCAGGATCGGAAATACCAGGCGTCCCCGCGTCCGAAATCAACGCCATTGTACTGCCTGCTTGTAGCTGTTGCACCAAATTTTCTGCTGCTCGATTTTCGTTGTGGGCATGGTGGGCCCGCAAAGGCGTCTGTATATCGTAATGCTGCAAGAGTTTTCTAGAAGTGCGGGTATCTTCGGCCAAAACAACGTCCACTTCTTTGAGCAGGCGCAAGGCGCGCAACGTGATGTCTTCTAAATTGCCAACAGGCGTAGGAATAATATACAACATACAACAAGTAACTTTTTTATAGACTTAACTAAATTGCAACTTAGCCAATTGATTGTACACCCCTTCTTGCTTCGCAACCAACTGCTCGTGTCTGCCCTGTTCTACAATTTGCCCCTGCTCCAACACATAAATACAATCCACGTCGCGTACCGTTGCTAAACGGTGGGCAATGATGATAGAAGTTCGGCCTTTCATCAATCGGTTGAGCGCTTCTTGTACCACGCGCTCCGATTCGGCATCCAGTGCAGAAGTCGCCTCGTCCAGAAGCAAAATAGCAGGGTCTTTCAGCAGCGCACGCGCAATGGCAATGCGTTGGCGCTGCCCGCCAGAGAGCTGCACGCCGCGATCCCCTACAATCGTATCTAACCCATCGGGAAAACCCTCGATAAACTCCCAAGCATTTGCCTGTTTGGCTGCTTCGATCAACTCGTTTTCGCTCGCGCCCTGCTTTCCATAAGCAATATTTTCGCGGATACTGCCGCCAAAAAGCAGCACATCTTGAGGTACAATGGCAATATTTTTACGCAACTGCAAAAGGTTGTAATGCGAGAGCGGTTGCCCATCTACCAATATTTGTCCCCCTTCTAAATCGTACAAGCGCAAAAGCAACTTAACTATCGTAGATTTTCCACCCCCCGAAGCCCCTACTAAAGCAACTTTTTGCCCTGCTTTTATGTCCAGATTAATGCTGTTGAGAATGGCCAAATCTGGGCGCGTAGGATAACTAAATTGAACGTTTTTAAACTGGATGTGTCCGTCGATATCAAGGGCAGGCAACTGCTCGTCAATTTCTACTTCTGATGGGCTTTGCAGCAATTCCATAATGCGCTCGGAGGCTCCAATAGCGCGCAACAACTGTGTGTAAAAATCCCCCAAACTGGCTACCGCTCCGCCTATAATGGCCGTTAAGGTAATAAACGTCACCAACTCCCCTGGTTTTAATTGTCCCGATTCTACCATCGTAGCGCCCCACCACAACACAAAAAACATGGCTCCAAATAAGGCGGTTATGATAAACACAATAAACAACCCACGAATGCGCGCAAAACGCAGAGAAATATGCACCACATCCGTCACGGCTTTGCCGTAGCGTTGGCGCTCCCACCACTCATTGGTAAACGATTTTACTACTGAAATTGCCTGCAACGTTTCTTCTAAGATAGTACTGGTTTCGGCCAATTTGTCTTGGCGCTCTCTGGACAACTTGCGGATGTAGCGCCCAAAAAACAGCGCTAAGATAATTACCACAGGAAAGGTGGAAATCATCACCAACAACAACTGTGGAGCCATCCAAGCCAAGTAAGCGAAGCCAACCAATAGAATGATGATTTGACGGATCAATTCCGCTAGAGTTACCGATAGTACATCTTGCAATTGTTGCACATCAGCAGTGCTGCGGCTGGTGAGTTCGCCCACTCTGTTTTTGTCAAAAAAAGCGGTAGGTTGGGTAATCAGACGGTCGTACAACGCTTTGCGAATATCCGCCATGCCCTTCTCACTCACATTGGCAAACAGCAAAACGCGAAAATAAGACGTCAGGGCTTGCAGCACCAAGATAACCACCAATACCATGCCCACGTCGGTCAAGGTATAGCCCTCTTCGGACGTGCCCGAAGCAATATCAATCAATTCTCGTTTGGCTTTGAGCCAGCCATCTTTGCTAATCTTGGGGCGCTCTTTTGCAGCGCTTTTCCGTCTAGCCATAGTTTTTTTTCTACGCGTTGTCTACAATAGTGATTTGAAATATGCCAAATCATCCTACAAAGATACCAATATTAGGCACTAATTCTGTCAATCCGTCGTCAACTTGTTCTTTTCATCCTAGAAGGTTGAGCGCGAACACAAAAAAGGTTTGTTCCAAAGCCATCTTTGGAACAAACCTACTACAAGGGAAGCACTAGCGCTCCTGTATTTTTTATAAACGATTATCTTTAGTCATCTGCTGGAAGTGGCACGGTGGTTCCGCCTGGGTTGGTAGCTGGCGGTGCAACGGGTTGTGTAGTGGTGTTGGTGGTATTGATTTCCTCCCCCGCTGTTTCCGATGGGCCACCTTTGAAAAAGACGCCTGTAACCAAGCACAAACCCAACAAAGCAGAGGCCAAGCCCCATGTAATACGCTCTAACATGTCGCTAGAATTGGCGGCACCCATCACTTGGTTGGCTGCTGCGCTTCCTCCGAAAGAAGAACTCAAACCGCCTCCTTTAGGATTCTGAACCAAAATTACCAAAATCAACAACACGGAGATAAAGGCAATTAATATGGTTAGTAATAAAACCATGATTTTGTATTGTTTTTCTTATAAAGTTGTGTGTGACAACTCCATTATTAATAAATAATGATGCTCGTTGCCAAGCATAATTGAATCGCATCAAAGTTAGCCCATGCTTATAAAAGATGGTAAAAAATCTTCTTTTTACACTTCTAAGGCGGCTATTTTATCTGCAAATAAACGACTTTTTTCGGGAAACTTCAAACTTAGCGCCGCATACATTTTTATGGCCTTGGCGTTTTGTCCTTGTAGCGCCAACAATTCAGCAAGTGTTTCAGAGACTACGGTATCGTTTTCCATGGTACTTTTGTCCTCCAATTCCTGCCATTCGCGCTCTCCTTTAGAATCTTTGCGGTTGTTGAGGCTTTTGAGAAAACTATCGGTTTGTTGCATAAAAAAATCAAACACATCGGCCTCTTGGGGTGTTGGTTCGGTTGGAAGCGCTGTTATAGTTTCTTTTTGAACAATGGCTTCTTCGACTTCGGCAGCAGGCTCTTCTTGTATTTCTAGAAAATCAAACATATTTTCATCAAAAACAGGAATCCGCGATAATTTGAACGGCTTTTTGGCCTCAGATTCTTCGGCTTGTTGTGCTGCTTGTTCCTCCGCTGTTTCTTGCGTTTTGCCCAGCCACTCTTCTACTGGCATAGCGCTCCAATCCTCTTTTGCTTGTTGCAAATCTGGGTTGGACAATGTTAAGTCTTGAACCGTTACGGGGGTTTGAAAAGCTAGAATGGGTGGATTTTCAGAAACTTTGTGCGCATACAAGGGTGGCGGGTCTACCAGTTGGACTTCTTGTTCGTTCGCCTCATCGGTGGCCGCTACGGGCAGCACTTGCGTTGCTGCATTCGCCACCACAGAAGTATTTAAAAAATCGTACAAACGGCTGCGGTCTACGGCATACATAGAAGCCAACATAAGGTGTCGGTTGAAAGCAACGTGCCGATCGTTTTTGTATTTTTTGAGCAACAACATGCGCAAACCATTGCAATAAGGATATTGCATCAACAATTGGTCGAGTTGTTCATAACTCCACGCTTGCAATTGGCTGGGTTGTGTTAATAATTCTGTTAATTCTGCTGTTGTCATACTATAAATATACGCCGCTTTTTATAAAAAGAACGTTTTTTCTTACTTGAAATCGCCTACTGGGGCATTTTATCGCTTAAAAGCCCTAACCAAACAAATGGCGAACACTGTCTTCGAAGAAATACATTCCAATACTCAAAACGACTACAGGAATGAGAATTCCAATTAGATTTCCTACGATGTACTGCCGCGCCTTGATGCCCGTCAGGGCTAAGGTGTAGCCTACAATTGGCGATAATTGTACCAAAATTCGCAATACGATTAAGGTGCGAATGGGTTTGGTTTCTACCTCTGCCAGAAGGTTACGCACGGTTGGGTTGGTAATTTCCGAGAGCGCCATACCGCCAACTTTGCGCCCAATGTAAAAGGTGGCCCAAGCGCCCAGACTCGTCCCAATGTATGCAAACAAAGCCCCTTGCCAGTAACCAAACAACAGAATCGCCAGCAATAAAAAAGGCGTTCCTGGTACATTGAGAATAGCAGAAACCACAAAAATACCAATAAAAATAAACACGCCCCACACCCCTGTTTTGGCTACCATGTGCTGCATGTTCTCTAGGCTGATCCAAGTGCCAATGGGCGTATATTTTACCAATACGATACACAAGATCAAAAAAGCAAGCAGGGCGGCCAAGCGCAGCATACTTTTGCGGCGATACCAGGGGGGGGTGTTTTCAGAAGGTTCGGTCATAATTAAACGTAAATTTGTGGATGGGTTGGGCAGGGGCAGTAAGATACTACTTTCAAAAAAAGCTTACTAGTGAAAAGCTTATTTTTAAATAAAGTTTAGGAAAATAGAAACGGCACGCGCTACTTTTTAATTAAAGCAGACCAATTGCTGTAGCCACACCAAAACTACCTCTTGAAAATAAGCACTCTGAAAAAAGAAGGTGCCGCTTAGAATGACCAGCAAAGGCAGCAACATAGCGATGCTGTTGGCAATCAGGAATTGGCGGCTTTTCATAGGGGTGAGCGCTAGGGCGTAATTGATGACGGGCGAAAGGAGCATAAATACACGCAGCCAACACACCGTTTGAATGGGATGGGTTTCGATGCGCGATAGCGCTTTCTGCAAGCGGGCATTTTTTATTTCAGCCAAACTCTGCCCCCCCAAGAAGCGCGCGAGCCAAAAGTTGACCAACGCACTGCCTACCGCTCCACCATAAGCCAACAGCGTTCCCCAGAAAAAACCATAAGTTAACACAGCAAATACGACAAATACCGCTCCTGGCACATTCATTATAGTACCCACCAAAAAAAATGCTAAAAAAAGCAATACGCCCCAACTTCCCGCCTCTTTAACCAAAGCTTGCAGGACTTCTAAATCGAAGTAAGCCCCTAGAGGCGTATATTTGGCCAGACCAATTAGGAGCAACATCACTCCTATTAAGAGGCTGAGGCGCAGTAGTAATTTTTGTTTGGGAGTACTCATGAAAGATTCAATACTTAAACAACTTTGTTCTAAAACAGATGGTTAAGGTACTACAAATTCTTTAATCCAGCTTTCTACACATAAATTTAAACTTTTGAACAGGCATTTTGTCCTGTTATAAGGGTTGTTTTTATCCAATACTACAGCGTTGTACTTATGTCTTCACCTCGTTTTCGTTACCAAATTCGCTCTAGCCACGCCATTCTTATCTTTCTATTTTTTAGCGCTTCTATTTATACGTTGGTTCATTGGACGCTGCACTACGCCCAGCCGACAGGCACACAGCGGGGGTTTGTTTTGAATTGGGCAGTAGTTCTGTGCTTTTCCTGCGCGTTGTTCCTCACTTTCCTGTTTGCTGCTTTTTTGGTAAGCGTACTGCTCAACAACGTTGGTCAACGCTATGTAGAATTGACGGATAAAGCGCTCATCGCTCCCCAGAATGGCCTGCGCCGCAAAATGATCACCATCCCCTATGCTACACTCCGAAAAATAGAAGTTCTCAAACGTCCACAGAGCAGTTTGTTGCTGCATTACGAAGGGGGCTGGCTTGTCATTCCAGCATTTATGTTGCCCGATAAAGCTGCTTTTCAAGCACTTGGGGCAGCCTTGCAAGCCAAACTACCTTAATTTTCACCCCTGTTCCCACTAAAAGCGCCTCAGCAACGTTATACTAGTAGGACAAGCGTTAGATTCTTCCCTTTCCGTCCGTTTTGCCCCACAAAAGCCTATTTTGGCTAGTATATTGCTAGCAAAAAATCGTATCTTTGCAGCGCTCAACCTTTTACAAGGAAAGTTGCACCATTTTGCCAACGCACAAAAAACGGTTATGAATAAGATTATTACCTTAGACGAATTCATCATTCAACGTCAAAAAGATTTTCCATACGCTACAGGCGAGCTCTCTGGCCTCTTGCGCGATATCGGACTTGCGTCCAAAATTATCAGCCGCGAAGTCAACAAAGCGGGTTTGGCCGATATTTCGGGGCGAGCAGGTACAGCGGACAATGCTTCTGGCGAGGAAGTACAAAAGCTGGATGTTTTGGCGGATAATTTGTTGATTTCTTGTTTAAAAAATAGTGGAGAGTGCTGCGGCATTGCCTCGGAGGAAAACGATACGTTTGTTCCCATCGAGAGCAGCTTGAATGCCAACTATGTAGTCTTGTTTGATCCTTTGGATGGATCTAGCAATATTGATGTCAACGTTTCTATCGGAACTATTTTTGCTATTTATCGCCGTTTTTCGGACGAAGGGCCTTGCCAATTGGAAGATTTTTTACAAGATGGTGTAGAGCAAGTAGCAGCGGGTTATGTACTGTATGGCTCTTCTACCATGTTGGTGTATACTACAGGCAAAGGGGTGAACGGTTTCACGTTAGATCCTTCTATTGGAGAATTTTGTTTGTCGCATGCGAACATGCGCATTCCAACCGATGGTAACATCTATGCCATTAACCAGAGCGCTTACCGCCATTTTGAGCCTTGCGTACAGGCTTTTGTAGACGAGTGTATGGATTGCGATTGCAATTTCCGCTATGTGGGTTCTATGGTGGCCGACGTACACCGTACCCTCATCAAAGGCGGTATTTTTATGTATCCTGCCACCACCAAAGCGCCACAAGGAAAATTGCGGTTGTTGTACGAATGCAATCCCCTTTCCTTTATCATAGAGCAGGCAGGTGGCCAGGCGACCAATGGACAACAGCGCATTTTAGAATTGGAGGCCACAAAACTGCACCAACGCACGCCTATTTTTATGGGCTCGCCCAACATGGTGCGCCGTTTGGAGGCGATCAAAGCCGCGCATGGGCAGAAAGTGATGGCTTAAGTAGTCCCTCAACTAAAGCGTAGCGCTCCTGAACGAAGGGAACTAAAAGTTCTCGCATTATAATCCACCTTCGGCGTTTGACGCTAAAGTACTCCTAACATGGAGGTGGCAGCACCTCAATTGGTTGCCAAACGCGATTCGATGCCCCCTTTGGAATTTTTGTACAACGCTATATTTAGTACAAAAACTCCAAAGGGGTTTTCTTTGTTCCTGTGTGTGCCGTTTGGGCAGCAGCTGTACAAACACTTGGTTCTCATAGTGCTATTTTCACGATTCACAAATTCTAGGTTGCTCGGTTTCAAAATTATTTGTAAATTAAAGCGGCCAGCAATGACTGGATACTACTCGTTCTCCCCAAATACAGCTAACACTATGTCAAACATCCTACGTTTTTTTTTTCCGTTTCTGTTAAGTCTCGCTTTTTTATTGGTTTCAACTCTTGCTGGGGCGCAAAGCCCTGCCGAGCAAGCGCGGGCGCTGGGTCGCCAAGCTATACAACGCATGGATGCAGGTGACATCGCGGCTTCTTTGGAGTTGCTGGCCAAAGCACAGTTGCTAGATCCGAACAACATTGATTATCCCTACGAAGTAGCCTATGCCCATTACCTCAATAAAGATTACCCCAATGCGCTTAAAGTATTAAGAAAACTGGCCAAACACCCAAATGCCAACGACCGCGTCCATCAAATGTTGGGCAATGCCTACGACATGAATAAACAGTCCAAAAAGGCCATTGCTGCTTATGAAGAAGGCTTGCGCTTATTTCCCAAATCGGGTATTTTACACCTAGAGCGCGGCAACATGGAGCTAAAAGAAGAACGCTACTTAGAGGCATTGGAATATTATGAGCGGGGCATCGCGGTACAACCGACCTTCCCTTCCAATTATTTCTGGGCTTCTAAAATATATTTGAGCAGCGATGAGAAAATTTGGGGATTTCTCTACGGAGAATTGTTTATGAATTTGGAGCGCAACTCTCCTCGCACGGCAGAGATGAGTAAACATTTGTACGATTCGTACACCAGCAACTTGGTTATAGAAGCTGGTAAAACTAAAAATAAAAAAAGCATCAGCTTCAATATTTGTAAAAACACCATTTACGTTGATCCTAAACAAGGCATTGACGAAAACACCTTCAAACTTCCTTTTTGTTTGGTGTATGGAACTGTTTTTTCAGCCAGTGCGGCATTGGTAGAAGAAGTCGACCTGCACAGCTTGTGCCACATTCGCAACAATTTTACAGAATTGTACTATCAACAAGAACAAGACGAAGAATACGACAACTTGTTGTTTCAATACCAGCAGCGCTTACTAAAAAATGGCCACTTAGATGCCTACAACCATTGGTTGCTGATGAAAGGCGACGAACCTGCGTTTGGCGCTTGGCTAAAAGAGCATCAAGAAGAATGGGAGGCGTTTGTGGATTGGTTTTCTGAACATCCGTTGCTCGTTGATCCCGATAATTATTTTCACAGCAGCCAGCTTTAAGTAGTAAAATAAGTACCCTCGTTCAGCGGCGTTGCCCGTTTTTCTAAAAATAGGTTTCTCAAAGCACCAAAAAAAGAAGAACCTGCATCTCCTATTACAACCAATCAACAGTACAGGTACTTTTATTGACTAGTCGTCCCCCTTTCGGATTGGAAAACCACCAATATTTTCTGAATCAAATAGAACGAACAGGTTTTTCACGCTTGTTTGTTTCCTTTTTGTATACTCTATTTATTATGAAATTGACAACACCAAAATTACTCACCGCGCTTTTCGTTTTTGCCATTCTAGGCATTAGTCTAGCAGGCCAATACGGTACGCCTGAATTTTTCTCCAAGCACCCGTTTCTACAAAAAATTGTAGCACAGCTTACGACTTACCAAAATACAACTGCAGAAGACAAAGTGTATCTGCATTTTGATAAAAAATTTTACGAGCCAGGCGAAGCCATCTGGTTCAACGCTTATATCCGAGACGCCAGCAGTTTCAAAGCCAGTCAAAAAAGTGAAATTGTTTACGTAGAATTCTTAAATCCTAAAGGTAGCGTAGAACAAAGCCTCACTTTGATTGCGCAGAATGGAACGGGCAGCGGCACCTTTGCACTTCCCGAAAACCTCAAAGGGGGTTTGTACACCGTAAAAGCATACACCCAATGGCAAAAAAACACGGGTGCTTTTTTTGAACGGACAATTACCATTCAAAAACCCGTATTGCCCAATCTCAACATGCGCCTCAATTTCAACAAAAAGGCTTACGGCGCGGGCGAACAGGTAGAAGCTACCCTCGACCTAAACACCCTAACCAAAGAAGCACTGGCCAATCATGCGTTTACTTATGTCATCGCTTTGGAAGGGCAAGAAGTAGCCAAAAAAAGCGGGCAAACCGATGCTTTAGGACGCGCTCTGGTGCCTTTTCAGTTGCCTAAGCAGCTTACGACCAACGACGGCCTGCTCAATGTGCTGTTGCAATACAAAGGACAAACTGAATCCATCAGCCGCAGTATTCCCATCGTTTTGGGCAATATAGACCTTGCCTTTTACCCAGAAGGTGGTGCATTGATCGAAGGACTTTCCTGTGGGTTGGGTTTCAAAGCCTTGAACGAATTTGGCAAGCCCGCCGACGTGGGCGGCAACATAGTAGACCAAACGGGCAAGGTTGTTGCTCAATTTGACAGCTACCACCAGGGCATGGGCAGCGTGCGTTTTGTTCCCAAAGCAGGCCAACAATACCGCGCCCAAATTACCCGCCCCGCCAACATCGAGCAAAGCTACCCTCTTCCTGCCGCGCAGGCCGACGGCTATTCCCTACGCATCAATTCCAATCAGAACAACAGCATCAGCCTAGACCTACTTAGCAGCCAAGCAGGCCCGGTCTATTTGGTCGCTCAAACGCGCAACAAGGTATATTTCACCCAAACAATAGACGCCCGCAAAGGCCTCAACAATGTGCGCATTCCTACCGAAAACTTCCCAATTGGCATCAGCCAACTCACCCTGTTTGACGATAACAAAGTAGCAGTGGCGGAGCGTTTGGTATTTGTCAACAACCGCAAACAGCTCAACATTTCCGTAAAAACGGACAAGGAAAAATACTTGCCACGCGAAAAGGTAAATTTAGAATTGATGGTATCCGATCATCTGGGCAATCCCGTTTCTGGTGATTTCTCTCTAGCAGTCGTGGACGATAAATTACTCAATTTTGCCGACGATAAACAAGGACATTTACTGGCGTACATGCTTTTAGAAAGCGAATTGCAGGGGGAAATTGTAGAGCCGAACTTTTATTTTGATCGAGCAGATGATCCTACGCGGTTGAAACCCGAAATTGATCGCCAAAAAGCCTTAGACCACCTTTTGATGACGCAGGGTTGGAGGCATTTTGTTTGGAAAGAAGTGTTGGCTGGTTCTTATAAAAAACCTACGCAAATAGGCGAAATGGCGGACATCAACGGTACTGTTTTGAACGGTAAGGGCGAGCCTATTTCCAATGCTGTGGTAGAAATCATGGGAGAATCCATAACCGTCAAAACCGATGTACAAGGGCAGTTTAGCATCACCGATTACAACCTTTACCAGCCTATCAATCTGAAAGTTCAATCGGTAGGCGATGGCCAATTTACGAGGGCGCAGGCAGTTTCAGATTATAAAAACCCCGTAGAATTGAGCTTGTGGGAGAGCAAAACATTGACAGGGGTAGTCCAAGACGCCAGTGGAGAACCCCTTATAGGCGCTGTGTTGCGCACTCCTACTGGTTTGGGTACAGCCACCGATATAGAGGGGAAATTTGAACTGGTCGTTCCACAAAACGTAGGTTCGATTGCTGTTTCTGCTTTGGGTTATCAAACCAACAATCAAATTCTAAGTAGTAACTCCCAAAAATTGACCATTACCCTACCAGCAGAGGTCATGATGATGGAAAGCATTGTCGCCACTAGGGCAGGCGTTCGCGGTGCGAATCGTTTGGACCGTGCTCAACTAAAAAAATCTGCCGCTGGTGGAGGGCGTAGAGCGCGCCAAAGACCTCCCGCAAGAAAAATGGACGTATTCGCAGAAGCGCCTGTGGAGGAAGTGGAAGAAATAGAAGCGCTGAACGATGCCCCTGTATTTGACGCAGCGCCAGAGCCAGTTGCACCGCCTGCGGTAGAAAAAGAAGAAGAAGAGAAAATTGCCTTAGCCAAAGAGCAAAAAATGGAGGATTTTGATGGCGCTAATAATCTAGCAGAAGCAGCTATAAAACCCTTCATTGAAGAAAAACTGAAGGCAAGACGCGTTCCTGTTCCTCCAGCGGGCAAATCTCGTTACCAGCGTGTTCGAGCATTTCCAGAAGTCAACTATACCCCGCAGGTCGTAGTAGCCGAGCGCAGCGATTTTAGATCGACGGTATACTGGAATCCGCATGTACGCGTTGAGAACGGAAAGGCGCAATTGGAGTTTTACAACAACGATGCGATTACCCAATTTAGAGTAACCGTAGAAGGTTTTGGAACGCAGGGACAATTGGGACGTTTGGAATACAGCTACTTCACGCAGTTGCCCTTCGAAATGCTTAACAAAGTGCCTAGAGAAGTTTTGTCGGGCGATAAAATCACCATTCCGTTGACCTTAAC
>CAYUZF010000050.1:1725-2629 GCA_964449615.1 uncultured Aureispira sp. | reverse complement strand
GCTCAGACCAGCAAAACTATTTATTTGGAATGTGAAGTGTTGAACACTGTGGCCAGTGGCGATTTAGTGATTGCCTTAGAGGCCAATGGATTGAAGGATCAATTTACAACAATTATTGATGCGCGTCCTAGAGGTTTTCCAATAGCAGAAGTAGTGGCAGGAGAACAGATGCAGCAAGAATTTACCATTGACATAAAAGAAGCCTTAGAAGGTTCGTTGGTAGCGCAGCTGCAAGTGTATCCCACCGCACTGGACGAAGTGATGAACGGCATGGAGAGCATGTTGAGAATGCCCAGCGGTTGTTTTGAGCAAACGTCTAGTGCTAATTATCCCAATTTATTGGCCTTGGACTACCTCCGAGAAACCAATACCAGCGCACCCAAAATTGAGCGTATGGTTAAGGGCTATTTAGAAACAGGTTATGCCCGCTTGACGGGCTACGAATCGCCCTCGGGAGGTTTTGATTGGTGGGGGCGTGATCCTGGCCACGAAGCATTATCGGCTTATGGTTTGATGGAATTTGTGGACATGCAGCGGGTGTATACAGTAGACCAGCAGTTGATTGACCGAACAGCAAAATGGTTGCTCAGTCGCGGAGATGGCAAGGGCGGTTGGCACAAAAATGCCAATGCGTTGCACAGTTGGGCGAAAGCCGAAGTAACCGACGCCTACATCGTATGGGCTATGACCGAAGCGGGCTACGGCGCTCAAATTAAAAAGGAATTGGATAAATCTTATCAAGAAGCCGTTAAAAGCGAAGACCCCTACCGCATGGCTCTGTTGGCTAATGCGCTGTTCAAAGCAAAAGACAGCCGTGCCGAAGGTTTGGTGCAGGAACTGGCCAAATTGCAACAAGCCAATGGTAGTTTTGTGGGGCGCAGCAGTTCTGTGACCAACTCTACCG
>CAYUZF010000050.1:1198-1689 GCA_964449615.1 uncultured Aureispira sp. | reverse complement strand
CCAATCTTTGATGGTAGAAACTACGGGTTTGGCTATTTTAGCCCTTTTGCAAAGTCAAGGCCACAACAAAGCGATTAAAAGTGCGCTGCAAGCTTTAAAAACAGGTAAAAACCATTACGGCTACGGCTCTACACAAGGCACTGTCTTGGCTTTAAAGGCCTTACTGGAACACGCCAAAACCAGTAAAAAAACCAAAGAATCGGGCAAACTACTCCTTGCCGTCAATGGTAAACAAGTAGCGGCAGTAGCGTACACCGCCGATCAAGAAGAAATTGTACTTCCTGACTTGGCGCCTTACTTAAAAAAAGGCAGCAACCAAATAAGTGTGCAATACGCCGATACTAAAACGCCTTTGCCCTGGGATTTGTCCTTGAGCTACTCCACGCGTTTGCCCAACAATTCCCCTGAATGCGCCCTAGCTTTGAGTACTAAGTTGCCCAAAAATAAGGTAAAAATGGGTGAAAACATTCGCTTGACCACTACCTTGAGCA
>CAYUZF010000050.1:0-1188 GCA_964449615.1 uncultured Aureispira sp. | reverse complement strand
CCCTCGGTGCTGCGTCCGGTTTCGACGTACTCGTTGAGCAACACCAGCAACGAAGGGCAACCCATGACAATGGCCATGATCGGTATCCCTGCGGGCTTGTCTGTACAAGCTTGGCAATTGAAAAAGCTACAAGAAGAAAAGGTGTTTGATTATTACGAATTGTTTGACGGTTATGTCGTCTTACACTACGAGCAACTAAAGCCTAAAGAAAAGAAAACCATACACTTAGACCTTAAAGCCGATATTCCTGGCGATTATGAAGCGCCTGCCTCCTCTGCCTTTTTGTACTACACCAACGAACACCGCATTTGGGCCCAACCCGAACGGTTGGTGATTCAGTAAGTCTGGGTAGTTTATTACGATGATTCCAATAAAGTCGTCCCTTCGGAACCTGTTGCACCGCTGTTTATTAAGTGGCAAAGCGTTCTAAAGGGACGACTACTTTTTTGAGGTTCTAAGATTACTCCATCCGTGTCTTTGTCAAAGAGATGCCTCTATTCTTGAATGATATACGACAAATCGGTGAAGCTGCCTGTAAAATGAACAGGGGTCGTATTAGGCGGAATCATAGATGATACCTTAAAATCGAACGTTCCTGATACTGTTCTGTCGGCAGCGTTGTTCTCCGTAATAGTAATTGTTCCCGTAGGTTCTCCAGATAGATTTTCGGACATGCTGGTAATCCCATCGACCATATAAGACCCCAGACCAGCATCACATAAGTTTCCAGAGGACGTGCTGTTGCAAACTCTATTGGGCCCCATACCGCCGTTAGCCGATACATTGGTATCGTACACCTTAGTCACAATTCCATTTTCTGGCGGGTTCTGAAAAGCCCAGTTAGAAACAGATACAATAAAGAGATCGTCGCCCAAGTCAGCACGTAAGTCCAACCGACGTTCTTCGCTTCCGTTTTGCGGGTAAACGAGCAATGTGTTGTTAAAATTAGTAGCCGTTTGTGCTACACCGTCCATTTCGACGATAAAAGTCCCAGTATCTGTGTTGTTGCTGTTGTTGTTATCTTTTTGACAGGCACAAACTAGTAGACCGACGAACAGGGAGGTGAGGATTTTAATTTTAGTTATAATTTTTTGTTATTTAATTTATATTAATTTAAAAAAAATCACCTTATAAGTAACAGTTATCATGAATAATGTCGTAGGGGCAAAAAGCTGCCCATTAATAGCG
>CAYUZF010000049.1:14523-27017 GCA_964449615.1 uncultured Aureispira sp. | reverse complement strand
TCTTCGGGCGCCAGGGCAATCCAATCTTCAAAGGCTTTGAACGTCGCTTGCTCTCTGCCTGCGTTGTCCAATAATTTTATCTTACTCAACCACAATTGATTGTCCTCTGGCGTTTTTTCCAAAGCCTGCTCTAAATCTTGCAGTGCCGCTTCGTAGTCGCCTAGATTGCTGTGGATGATCGAACGCACGCGATAAGCATCGTCGTAATCCGCCGCGGCCTCTATGGCTCGGTCTAAATAGTCTAAAGCCGTTTTGTAATCATCCTCGTTGCTTGCATAAACGCCCAGCGCCACCAAAGAAGCGGCGTGTTGGTCGTGTTGCTCTACAATGGTTTTATAAATTTGTTTGGCTTTATCCTCCTCTCCTAGTTTGGCGTGCATCAGTGCCAAACGCGCTTTGTAATCGGGGTTGTCTGCGGCGCGTTCGATGGCCAAGCCGTAATAATGGACGGCTTCTTCCAATTCACCCTGAAAAAATAGGGCTTCGGCCATATAATAGTAGCCAAAGGCTTCCTTAGGAAAGGCTTCTATGGCTTCGTCTGCTAAATCTTCTGTCTCTTCATAATCCCCATCTTCTAGCGCATCTAATATATCTTCTAGCAGTTCTTCTCGCTCTAGTAACTCTTTTTCTGTCATAAATGGTTGGTCGCGTTCTGTGCTTACTTTTGTTTTCTTTTAACCGTTCTTCAACAATAAGGCTTGTAAGGCAGTTAAGTAGGGAAACATGATAGAATAATTGCTTCCTTCAAACCAAACAAGGCCACAAAAATTGGGAAGGGCTTGTTCGTGTAAGTTATGCAATTTGTTTGAAAACCTAAAAATCTCTTCTCATTATTCCTAACTAAAACAAGCAGCGGAATGTGGAGATAGAAACAGCGCATAAGATACGTCTTTTTGAGCCAAAAAACAAGGGTTAAGTTTGTTTATCCTTACAGAAGTCTCGCACAAATTAGCGGTATAATCTATCCGCTCACTGTGCTTCCCTTCGTCTGCGTCCCCCAAATTCTAAAATAAATCCTTAAGTTTGTACAAGCACAAGCCGTTATTTTAAGCAAAAACTAGAAAAGCAAGTTCGGAACTATAAACGGTGTGGTTTGCGTATATTTAGCTGTTTTGCTTCTTCTTTAAAATAGAGCGCCTTTGTTTGTACAGGTGTTTAATTTCCTTAATTTACAGCCAAAAAAATGGAAGATACTGTGGCCAAAGTCCATGCGCCTACTCCAATAGAGCCTGTTAATTATCCTTTACCGACGGTAGAGGAAATGACGGATTGGCCTATTCACAAACTCAGCCAAGAAAAAGAGGAGTTTATGAAATACGCCTCGGAATTTACCACGCAGCTGCTTATCAATAAAAAACGTCCCGAGTCTATGAGCGAGGCGATTGCCAAAGTGCTGTACATGGAGCGCATGCGCGTGATCAATGAGCCGTGGAAGGTCGATCCGCCTGATGAGTTGGATTTTTGGAACGACATTCGTAAAAAACTTTTGCGCAAATCTTTGGACCAAAGCGAGGACAGTGTAGAAGAATACAACCACCGCCTGCTGCGCCGCATCACAGAGCGTTATTTACGCGAAATTATGAGCAATTTTAAAATTTCTACCTACAAATTAGCGCAGAAGTTTTTGCCCAAGCTCTTTAGCACCATTCTCAATGCAACCAGCATCTTCAAGTCCAAAAGAAGTTTGCAAAACCGCTTGCAAATCGTAGGCGAAGTAGAGCGCATTCGAGCCTTGGTACCCAAGGGAACTGTGGTGTTGGTACCGACACATTTTAGCAATTTGGATTCTATTTTGGTGGGTTGGGCAGCCGATCAGATTGGCCTATCTGCTTTTACTTATGGTGCAGGAATCAATCTCTACAACAAAGTACTGGGTTATATTTTTCCACGCTTGGGCGCTTATGGCGTGGATCGCCGCAAAAAAAATAGCTTCTATTTGGAAACGCTGAAAGCCTATTCGCAGCTGATGATTGAGCGGCGGGTACACAGCATTTTTTTTCCTGGAGGCACCCGCTCCCGTTCTGGGGCGCTGGAAGATCGGCTCAAAATGGGCTTGTTGGGAACGGCTATTGATGCACAGGGCAATTTGTTCCAGAGCCAAGAGAGCCACAAAGTTTTCATTGTTCCTGTCGTCCTCAACTACCACTGCGTTTTGGAGGCCAAGAGTTTGATTAATTCTTATCTGGAACACACGGGCAAAGAATTGTATTTGATTGATAAAAAGGGTTTTGGAGGGGTTTTTAGTTTTATTAAATTCTTTTGGAAATTCTTCTCTTCGAACTCAGAAATTGTGGTGAATTTCGGAAAACCGCTGGATGTACTGGGCAACGAAGTCAATGCAGCGGGAGAAAGCTTGGACAAGCGCGGCAATCCTGTAGAATTAATGGGCTACTTTGTATCGGGTGGCGTCGTGCAAAATGATAAGCAACGCAATGCCCAATACACCAAAATGCTCTCTAAAGAGTTGGTGAAGCGCTATTATACCGAAAACGTGGTATTGAGCAGCCATTTGATAGCACACACGGCCTTTAAACTCCTACAAAAACGCTATCCCAGTTTAGATTTATACGGCATTCTAAGACTTCCCCGCGAAGATCGTATGCTTCCCAAAGCTATGTTTGAAGAGAATGTAGAGAGATTGCGCCAACAATTGTTACATTTGCAGGCTAGCGGCCAAGTCAAATTGTCTTTGAAGGTTCAAGCGGCTCCCTTAGAGGATTTAATTGCGCATGGATTAAACAATTTGGGTATTTTCCATGTCCAAAAGGTATTGTTTAGAACGAAGCAGGGCGACTTTGGCAGCGAAAACCTCAACCTTTTGTTGTATTATCACAATCGTTTAAACGGCTACCAATTGGGAGGCCTTATTAGTGCAAATTAATTCTATTATTATGTTTTTACGTTTTGCAGTCTGTTGCTTTATTTGCTGTCTGCTCCTTGCTTGTACCAGCGAAGAAGACCGCGCTTGGGAAGCGGCTGTCGCTCAAAATTCGAGCGAAGCAATTGACTCTTTTCTATTAAAATATCCTGGAACAAAGTACGCAGGAGACGCCGAAGCTTTCAAACAAGACTATGCTTGGTTTGCCGCTAAGGATCGCAACACGGTTTATCATTATAAAAAATACCTCACCACTTACCCCACAGGCAACTATGCCGACGAGGTTCCTGAGCGCATTCGAGCCATTAACCAAGAGCCGTTGGATTTGGCCAACCTCACCCGCAAAAGCTTTGTAGGTAAAATTGATTATGGCAACCGAGAAACGCAAGTACTTTCCTTCGATTTTATCGAAATTCGACGCGATAGTGCGGGTATTAGTTTTACTGCTGAAATACAGACACCAGATATCCGAAAAGTAATTGATGGACGTATTGACCCCAATACCTATGGTATTATGTTTATGGAGAAAGACGACAACGTCATGTTGAACATTACCGATGGCCGCGCTTATAAAAAGGACGGAAAACTTGTCTTAGAATCGACCAACGTCAACCAATACTGGAATTTAATAAAATACGATTAAGCGTCTAACGCTGTTGGTTTCACCAGAACCCCTCATTTACCCAACCCCAATTATTAAATCTTTAAATCAGTCATTATTCAAATTGCACACTTATGAAATCATCTTATATAATTCTTCTTATCAGTTTGTTGGCAGTACTGTTTAGTGCTTGTGACAACTACCAAGATAAGTACAATGAATTGATAGAAAAGAATGCTGCCGACCTCAAACGCCTCAATCAATTGGAGGAAGAGGATCGCTTAGTTCGCGGAGAATACTCTATGGCCATCGAAACGCTCAACTCTATAGAAGATACGCTGCGCAGTATTGACAACAACGAAAAAGAAATACAGCGATTGACTCAACAAAAGGAGTTTAGCGGCAACCTCTCTCAACGCCAGGCCATCATCGTAAAATTGCAAGCGCTACGCGATGCCAATGAAGCAGCCAAAGAAGCCGCTCGAAAAATGCAAAGCCGCGTGCGTTCTTATCAAATTGAGAACCAACAGCTCAAAAAAATGATCGCTCAAAGCGAACAGCGCATCAACGATAAAGAAGAAGACCTGCGGGAAGCGCGTTTGATTATTGATGATATGGAATTGGCGCTTGCTAAAATAGAAGGCCAGCTGAGTGAAAAAAGTGGCCAATTGGAGGATGCCTACCGAGACTTGGAAGTCCGCAACGAGGAATTGACGGAAAGCAACGTTAAGTTGGAGACTACGATTTCTGATTTAAAAAACAAAACGGATTTTATTGAGGAACAAGCGAAGGCCTATGTCGCTTGTGGAGACAAGCGTGTTTTGCGCCGTGCGGGAATTCTTAGCAAAGGCAGTATGAAAAAATTGACCAAGACTTACCAACCTTCGGTACAGGAGAATGGCGATGAGATTGATTATTTTAACAACGATCAAATCGATTGTGGAGGCGACGGTGAAATCGCCTACGTATTGCCTGAGCGTGATGCTAATTCTTATGAAATCAACGGCAGTGTCCTGCTTATCAAAAATTCCAAATCATTTTGGGCAACCGATAAAACGGTGGTATTAGTCAAAAAATAACTTTCCTCCTCTCGGCTTCCTTTCAGGTTTTAGAAAAAATGCCAACGAAGGACAAACACACTTTCCAATGAAACAATTAACACCAATCTTTTTGCTCTTAGCGATGTTGCTGGGTTTTAGCAGTTGCGAAGATTATAGAAGTAGATACGAAGAAGAACGTCAACAAGAGCGTTTGTATGCAGAGAAAATCAGCGTCTTAGAAGAAGAAGAGCGCTTGATTAAAGGCGAATATGCCGACGCAATCGAAACGCTCAATGCCATTGACGAGACCTTGAGCGAGATGGCAGAGCGCAACGAGGAAATGGGTAAGCTGATGCGTCAAAAAAACATGACTACGGACGTGGACGAACAACAGGCCATTCTAATCAAGCTCAAAGCACTCAAAGACGCCAACCAGCAATCCAATGACCGCGCGCAAGAATTGCGTACCAAAGCCAGAAATTTTAAGATAGAAAATGCCCAGCTTCAAAAAACCATTAAACGCTTGGATGAGCGGTTTGTGGCCTTAACAGACAGCGTCAACAAAGTGCAAACAACTATTGTCAACATGCAACTTTCTCTGGATAACTTGGAGCAAGAAGTCGCGGCAACGGAAACCGATTTGGCTTCTGCTTATGCCGATTTGAAGATCAAAACCAGCAAGCTAGAGCGCAACAACGCGGAGTTGGAAGTGACCTTAGTAGAACTGCAAAACAAAACTGAGTTTATTGAAAAAGATGCAAAAGCTTATGTAATTTGTGGCGACAAATCTGCGCTGCGTCAGAACGATATCTTGCGTTTGTTGAGTGCCCGACGGCTAACTCCTGAATACCGATCAAAAGCGAAAGAATTGGGAACAAGGTTCGATTATTTCAATCAACTGGAAGTAGACTGCGGCGATAAGGCGATCCAATACATTTTGCCCAACCGCGCAGAAGATTCTTACACAATAGATGGTAATCGTTTGTTGATCAAAAATAAAGACAGCTTTTGGGCAACTTCTAAAGCTGTTGTTTTAGTGACGGATTAATTGTGGAGCATGTCTGAAATTATACCTACCAAAGATGGTTCGAATACCTTGAAATCGAGCCAGTTCGATGCGTTGTACCACTCCATTAATGGAGCGGTGCAGGAAAGTCAAGTGGTCTTTATAGAGGCTGCTCTTCACTACAAAGCACAGCAAAAGCCTAGTTTGTCTGTTTTAGAAATTGGTTTTGGAACAGGTCTTAATGCCTTTATGACCTACTTGGAAGCGAAAAAGAAGGCGTGGCAAATTCAGTATACAGGGATGGAAGCCTACCCTATTTCCCCGTCGGTGGCTCAAACACTTCATTATCCAACGCTATTAGAAGCGACGGAGCAAGATGCGGCGGCTTTTTTAAAAATGCACGAGATAGAGAACGTACGAGTACCTATTTCTCCCCTATTTTCGTTCGCCAAAGCGGTGCACCCCTTTGAATCGCTGGATGCGCATGCGCTCTACGATATTGTGTATTACGATGCTTTTGCGCCAAGTATACAGCCGCATTTGTGGCAAGAAGAGCAGTTGCAACGCATTTACCACGCCCTGAAACCAGCAGGGGTCTTGACCACCTATTGCGCACAAGGTGCCTTTAAGCGTACACTTAAAGCGCTTGGCTTTACAGTAGAGGCCTTGCCTGGCCCTGCGGGAAAACGAGAAATGACCCGCGCTATTAAGTAGTCTTTTTTAAAAAATCATAAAACTAGTCGAAGCTGTCGAAGGTAGTTCTTTCGGCAGCTTTTTTTGATGGTGCATGGGTTCTGTATGAATGATGTTTTATGGACTAGAAAGGAACACAATCATGGAATAGCATTGGCTAAAGAGTTAGGAAAAACACCAATTTATCTACATTACAATACTGGTCGCCACATTTCATCCAATAGACAAAATTTTAATAAATTATTAGAACAATTAGTTCTTGAGTGGCCAGTTCCTGTTGAAGAGCTCGTTATTATTGGGCACAGCATGGGTGGTTTGGTAACAAGAAGTGCTCTTCATTATGGGCAACAACAAAACAAAACTTGGCCTAATCATCTAAAAAAGATAATTTTTCTTGGAACGCCTCATCATGGTGCCTCTTTGGAGCGAACTGGAAATTACCTAGATGTTATTCTTCAATCCAGTTATTATACCAAACCCTTTGCGCAGTTGGGTAAGATTAGAAGTGCAGGGATAACTGCCCTATACCCCAGAAACTAGACCAAGCATAAGTCTAAAAAAAATTCTTAGAATTTTTATTTGGGCAAAGTCAATCAATGGTAATATCCAAGAAAGGACGACTCCAGAAGAATTTGAATTTGGGCAATTCATGACCAATGATATCTCTGGAAATGTTTTTCTAACTGGTTACTTTGAGGGAACTCAGAATTTTTCAAAATGGGGAACAACAAATTTGACTTCCTTAGGGGATGAAGATATTTTTGTATTAAAGCTATCTCCATGTACCAATAGCTCCAGTACTATTACTGCAACAGCTTGTGATCTTTATATTGCTCCTGATAGTTCCTATCATTATAGCAGTGGACAAAAAACAGTTGTTATTGGAAATGTAGATGGCTGTGATAGTGTAATAACGATCAATTTGACAATAGAAAACAGTAATAATGTAAATAGTAATGTTACACAGAGTGGTTCTATTTTAACTGCTGTTGCCTCAGGCCCCACTGTTAGTTACCAATGGGTAGATTGTAATAATAGTAATGCTCCCATTGTTGGTGAAACCAATCCATCTTTCAGTCCTACTACCAATGGGCGATATGGAGTAGAAGTAACAGAAGGAGCTTGTACTGTAAGTTCTTTTTGCATCAATGTAACTAATCTAAGCATCAGTCAGTTAAAAAGAGATTTAGGAATTTTGGTTTATCCTAATCCTGCTGTACAGTGGTTGACCATAGACAAAGGGGAAAATTTTGAAATAGAGATTCAATTGACAGATAACCTAGGGCATTTAGTTTTGAGTAAAACATCAACTGAAAACCTTACAAAGTTGGACTTGGAGCATTTGCCGAAAGGCGCCTATTACTTGACTGTAAATAATGGAAAGCAGATCTCTACCCAAAAACTATTGATAGAATAAAATTAGGTCTAAGTAAAAGACTAATAATAGAGTTATCAGAAAAGTGCTCTGATAGAGCATCATAACTTTAGATACAAATATCCCAAGCCTATAAAAATAGACTTGGGATATTTGTAATTACAAGACCATCATCCTATGTATAAGTTATTTTTTACTGCCCTTCTTTTAGAAAACTTTAGCCCAAGCTTGTGCTGTTTTGAGGCGGTTGTTTTCGTCGTTGGCCCAACGTTTGAGCGCCTTGACTTTGTCGCGGTGCCCTCCTACATCGCCTCCGAATAGGCCAAACACACTGCGGCCAAGTTTGGAGAAAAAGCCTGTTTTCCATTCGACATTTGCGTCGTTTAGAATACCAAACTTGTCAAATTGTTTGATTAGGCTGTTGCCAATTCGGATTTCCTTTTGAGGGAAGCGAATGAGCCATACTGAATAGAGGTAGCGACTGGCGTAGCGGTAGGCTTTTTTCTGATTGATGGGTGGATAAGCAAGATTGACGTATTTGTCTAGGATGTCTTTCTGCAAGCCTTTCCATTTCAATTCAAGAATAATTACTTTCTTTTTAACTGCTGCCAACTGTTCTTGGTCTATGTTGTCTGCTTGTTCTAAAGAACGTAAATTTTTACTTAGGTTGCTGGTATTGGCTTTGATGGTATTAAGCAGCTCTATAATCTCTAAGTAACGCGCCGCGATTCCGTGGTTGTACAATTCGTTCAATCCTTTGAGCAACTCTTTTCCTTCAATTTCAATAATGCCTTTTTCACTGGCAAACTGTGGCAATACGGCGGGCAACATGTCTTTGGCCAAATCGCTTACAAAACTAAACCCGCTCGGAATGAGTTTGTCAATTTCTCTATTGACGGCTGTAAACTCGCCAAACAACGCTTGTCCAACTGCCTTAATTACCGTTCCTGCGCCTGGCAAAAAAGAGTCAATTGTCATTCCTGCTACACTTAGCAAACCGTTGATAATTTTTGTCCCTAAGACATTGGTTGATTTGAAGTAATCGTTGTGTTTTTTGACCGCTTGATCGTACTCTTCTTTGGCATCTCTGAAAGCGGCAGATGCTTGCGCCCCCCGTTTAGCAGAATCTTTGAACTTCTCTCCCGCTTTTACAGTCGTTTGATCCGCCTGGTCTTTCATATCCGACAAAATCCCCTCGTAAGAAGCATCCTGGCTGCGAATGCCGTAACGCTCCAACACTTCATCAATTTGGCCTTGAGACACATCATTGATGTCTGGAATGTTGATGCGGTCTTCGTCTTTTTCGTACTTAGAAGAGTGGTCAACGACACCGCCATTGCTGAGAATGAGGTTGTCAATAACGCCCAAAATTTCGCGTACTTCACTCTGTTTGTCAGGATCTCCTCCTGTTAATTTATTCATCAACCAAGTACGCGCTTTTCCGCTGTATTCTTGCAATTTGGATTTTAAGCGGTCGTCTATTTGGGTGCCTTGCAGTAGGTCTTCATCGGACTGAATCAAGTCGTGAAATTCTTTCAGATCTTGGTAGATCCCGATCAAATCTCCTTCTTTTACGTTTTCTACAAATCCCGTAATGGCCTCTGTAAATTTACTCAACTGACCCAGCCATTGTTGGGCGTTTTTAATCAGTTCGGCGTATTTTTCTACTTCGTCTGAGGCTTTGGCAATAAACTCATCGACGGATTTTTTGAGGCCTTGTATTTTCAGTAGGATTTTGTCGTCAATCTTGGTTCCAGGAATCAAATCGGTTTCTGTTCCAAAAATGGCGTTGTACTTTTCTTCCAAGCGGTTGTACCAATCGGGCAGGTTGTCTTTGTCTTTATCTTCTATGACCATGCCCACCAAATCTTCCAGCTGTGCCAGTTTGCGCTCTCCTTTATCTAGGTATTCTTGCAGTTTAGTTACATTGGCCTCTGTTTCTGGATCGCTGGTATCTGCAGTAGCGATGAAACTCTTGGCGGCGGCAAAAACGCGCGTTGCTTCTTCTACTACGCCGTCTTTGAGGTCTTCTACTTTGCGCGGTAAGCTGGTGATGACATTGACCATGTCTTTAGCCAGTTTGGCGTAGCGGTCGACTTGCTCGCTGACGTTGCGCGCTTTGGACAAGAAGCCTTCCAGACGTTTTATAAAGTCTTCTACTTTTTCTACTTCATCACCAAACTGCCCAGGTAGGTAGGTTTCTACAAAGGAAATGTAATTGCGGGCATCATTTAAAAACGCTTCCCCTTTGTCTAGGTATTCTCTGAAATTTTCTGTTATCTCATCAAATTTGATAGCGTCCCAAACTGCCACTAATTTTTCAAATCGGTACACGCTTTCTTCTTTGTTGCCCGTTTTGTCGCCTTTTTGTTGTTTGCGTTCTACAGCAGCAGCAGCACGCTCGGCTCTTTTTTTGGCGCGGTCCGCCTTGCGAGAGGCTTTGCGTTCTTCTCGGCGTTTTTTGCGGTCTTCTTTAGGCGTTCCCGTTGTTGTTTCTTCTGTTGTATCGGTACTAGCTGGGGCTGTAGCACTGGAGAGATCTATAGCATCCAATTCGAAGTACAAGTCGCGCAATACCTTTACGCTGCTTCTATAGCGTTGGTAAGCGGGATCTGTTTTTTCCAATTTAGTAAAGCTTCTCAGGAACCTACGGACGTTTTTGTGTAAGCTCAATAAATCTTCCTGAGCCCCTTTGGATAGTTGTTCTGGCATAACTTCGTGCTTTTATAGCATTTATATAGCGGTGGTGATGTATTAATAACCTTAGATGGAAGCAACAGAGATACCTGCAACAACCAAAGCCTATTTTATAGACGGGAAAATTACAATTAATTTTTGAAAAAAACAAACCCTTTTTATAAAAAAAGGCCTATTTCTAGTTTAGACCAATTTTTCTTTGGTATTCCACAACAAGTTCTTACCTTAAAGCATTATTGTATAGACCCATCGCTTCAATTCCTCCCACTCTTCCCAGTTTTTAGTACGATTATTGTACTGTACTTTTTTAGAATAAAGACAGCAGATGTATTAGTGTGTAACTGCTAATTTCGTTAAAAAACACCTCTTGCTTTTATTAAACTTGTCCTATTTTTAGGCTAAGTTTTGCAAAGAGCTTGACAAAAGCCGAATAATGTTATACCTTTAAGGTAAATGATAACCAGTGAAATAGGTGATATTACCAAATTAAGAACACTGCTGATAACTAACTGACCATCACAGTATCTATCACTGCTTTTTGAATTTTATAGAACCAGTTTAAATTTATCATGATGAGAAATTACATGAATCTCTTTTTTGTAGCAGTTGCTACAATCCTATTGGCCGCTTCTTGCGATACCACCCCCGAAACTAGCCAAAATGTTAATCCTGAAAACGCACAGTTGACGCGTACCGTTGCAAGCGAAGCCAAAGCCATTCAGGTAGAATTCGAAGGAAAAACAATTACGCTAAATACAGAAGATATTGTAGGTACAGCTCAGGCTATGAATGCTGCTGATGCGGATGCTGCCAAATTAGCTGCTGTAAACAACAGCTTGATGGCTGCTGAGAAAGAAGCGCAAGCATTGGACGTAACGTTTACGATGTCTGAAGAGCCTGTAGAGAATGGTATGTTCATCTTCGGTATTCAGTCTGAAAACGAAAAGGATTTGACCATCGAAATGTTGGACGAAGAAGGTTTTGCTATGGTTGCGAACAACCAATTCAAAGTTACTGAAGGCAACAACTACAAAGCGTTGAACGTACAGTCTTTGGACAATGGTTCTTACAACTTCCGTTTGAAAGACGATCAAGGAAAAGAGTTGAACCGTAAGGTAATGATTGCTGGCCAAGAGTAAACCTCGTTGTTTACCGAGCAGGACTTGCTCCTGTTCCTAGTTATAAAAAAAAGGCTATTTCGAGTGTTCGGAATAGCCTTTTTATTTTTCTATAAAAGGGCAGCGCTATCTAGGCAATACAAAACTGCGCTCTTGATACACTTCTTTTTTGTGCCATACTTTATAATGATAGGTCTCGCCTTTCGGCAACGCCAAATCCTCGTAACGCACCGAACGGATGTGCTTCCCTGCTTCCAATTGTTCGCACTTGAAAACCGTTGCTACAGCCTGCCCCCAACGGTTATAAATAGTCCAACTCACCTTCTTGGCCTTCGGTAATTTAAAAGAGGTATAGAGGACGTTGGGATCGTTCAATGTGCTGTCGGGCAGCACCGTGTTGGCGGCGTCCCCTGTCGGTGCCGCTGGAATGGCCGCCACATCTACCAAAGCGGTGCGCACACTCAACTGCATTCCGTCCAACCGCGTCCATATTGGGCGCACCAAATCACCACGCGCTACTATATTGTTATAATCGCCAAAGAAAATCCCTTCGTTGGGCGAAAAAGGCCGATCATTGATCTTGAAATTGACAAACGTTTCCCCACCATCCGTAGAGCGCGCCATGTAAACGTTGGTCATTTCGCCCTTCAACCCTCTTCTATCATAAAAAACAAAATACAAATACCCATTGGTCGGGTCCAAAGTCATCCAAGTAAAAAACTGGTGGTTGCCTGCGCCGTCGTCGTTCACACGAATGGGTGTTTTCCAAGTTTGGCCGCCATCCGTCGATTTTGCCAGCCACACATCCGTATCATTGGCTCCCTTGCGCTGATCCGTCCAATTGACGTAAATCGTCCCGTGGTGCGGGCCGCCTGTACGGTCGCAAGCCGAGATGGGTAAGCCATTGGAGCGGTAAATTCCTGGCACTTGGTATTCCCAGCCTGTGGGCATGGGGTCAATTTGAATATCCTCCTCCAACCAAGTTTTACCACCGTCCAAAGAGCGGTCAAACATCAACCCCTTTGGCCCCGCCCAAGTGACGTACAGCTCCCCGTTGGGACCAATGCAAGGCACCGCGCCCTCCGT
>CAYUZF010000049.1:13712-14513 GCA_964449615.1 uncultured Aureispira sp. | reverse complement strand
GTCACCGTCCAAACAATCCCCATCGTGCTGGTTTATTTTTTTAGCGGGCGTCCAAGTTTTAGCCTCATCGGCAGACATGGAAAACATAATAGAACTTTTATCGTCGGGGTCGCTGCTGTTGTATTTGTCAAATTGTGTCCAAGTGACGTAGAGGTAATTGGTAGCAGGATCAACCACCGCCCAATGTTTGTCTTGTGATTTTTTGCCATTCAGTCCCGTATACGAACCATTGGTCCACGTCTTGCCGTTGTCGCTGGTTTTTTGGCAAACAATGCGGTCAATCCAGTTGCCACCAGGCGGATTGGACAAGTGAAAGAAGTAGAAATTGCCTGCGGTATCTGAAATAATTACAGGATCGCCCCAAACCCCATACGTAGAGCGCAAGGTATTGGTCTTCCAGGTCTTACCAGCATCCGTTGATGTGTACAAATTGCTGATGTTCGACCCTGCCAACAGCACATCGTTGTTGGTCGAATGTACCGCTATAGTTGGTTCATTGGGTTGTTTAAGGGTACTAATAATAATGTTAGTGTGAGGGTTGACATTCTTTTTTTGGGCATGTAGCAACGAACTTACAAGCAACAAACCCAGCCATAAAAGCCGCATAAGTAGGATTTTTTATTGAAATTCTTTAAAGAGTTGTGCTGTTGAGGGGAATGTTGCCAAATTAATCAATAATTTTACGCTTTTCAACTTTCTACCAGACATCTAGGGTTATGCACGATTATATTATTGTTGGTCAAGGAATATCGGGAACGCTGTTGGCGCATTTTTTATTAAAGGCGGGGCAAAAGATAGCGG
>CAYUZF010000049.1:0-13702 GCA_964449615.1 uncultured Aureispira sp. | reverse complement strand
TAGATGCGGCTCATCCACAAGCGGCTTCGCGGGTGGCAGCTGGATTGATCAACCCCATCACGGGGCGGCATTTCGTCAAAACTTGGATGATTGATGCGTTGATGCCCATTGCTGTGCAGACCTACCGCGAGTTGGAGACGTTACTGGACATTCCAATTTTGGTAGACTATCCTCTGGTGCGGGTAATCAGCGATACCAAATCTTACAACGACTGGCTAGTGCGTTCCAGCAATCCCGATTTGCATCCGTATGTTGCGCCGCCGCGTTTGGCCGAGAAATACACGCCTTTTCTGAAGGATGTCCAGCAGGTAATTGGCTTCAAACAGACGGGTAGGGTGCGTATGAAAGCGTTGATCGATGCTTATCGCCCTTTGTTGCAACAGCAAACGGATTATGAGCAAGCGGCTTTCGATTACGATGCTTTGACGCTGACCGAGGAAGGTGTACAGTATAAGAATTGGCGCGCTAAACGCATTTTATTTGCAGAAGGATACCGCGCCATCCACAACCCTTACTTTAATTACATGCCTTTCTGGCCTGCCAAAGGCGACGTACTATTGGTTAGAATTTCCAACTACCCTTCCGCCCAAGAATTGCTCAAACACGGCGTTTTTATTGTTCCTTTGTCCACTCCTGATTTGTATTGGGTAGGAAGCAGCTATTTGAGAAATTACGAATCAACTGCTCCCCAAACCGATGCCCGACGCGCCTTAGAAGAGCGCTTAAGGCGCATTTTAAAGCTGCCTTTTGAAGTGGTAGAACACCAAACGGCCGTACGGCCTACTGTTCGCGATAGGCGTCCATTTATCGGGCCACACCCCGAACACCCTGCGCTGTACTTATTTAACGGCATGGGAGCCAAAGGAGCTTCTTTGGCGCCTTTCTGGGCCAATGCACTGGTCAACCATTTGGTACACGGCGCGGAGATGGATACAGCGGTTGCCCTCACGCGCTACCTGAAGTATTTTTACGATAGAACGCTAAAAAAATAAACTACTGCCGCTTGGCCAAGTACAACAACCGTTCGTGTAAGTCCGATACGTCAATGTTCAACTGTTCCCAAGCATTGTTGTGAATCACAAAATCTGCGCGCTTTACTTTTTCCTCTTGTGGCATTTGTTGGGCAATGCGGGCTTTCACTTGTGCTTCTGTAGTGTCCTCTCGTTTTAGAACGCGGGCAATGCGCACCGCTTCTGGCGCGGTAACTACAACGATTTTATCCAGCTCGGCAGCGGAGCCCGTTTCAAACAACAGCGCTGCTTCTTTCACGGTATAGGCCGCCCCCAAACGCTCTTGCTCCGCTTGCCAGCGGATGCCATCTTCCTTAACCGCTGGATGCACGATTCCATTGAGTATATCGAGCTGACGCTTATCGTTAAAAACCAACTGTGCTAAGTAAGGTCTATTTAACAATCCCTCTTTATCATAAATCTTTGTTCCGAAAGCAGCAACCAGTGCCTTTTTTACGTTTTCTTGATAATGCATGAGCCATTTGGCGCGGTCGTCCGCATAATAAACAGGTATACCAAAACGCTCTAGCAATCGGCAAACGGTTGTTTTCCCACTTCCAATTCCTCCTGTAATTCCTACTTTTAACATTTTTTGATTTTTTTTGATTTTTTAGCCTTTTTCATAACTATTTGTTTTACAGTACAATACTAATGTTAATAAAAATATTGTGTAAAAAAGTCGGTTTTTTCCGAAAAAAAAAATCTTCTAGCGGTAACGTTTTCAGTTTTCATGTCATTAACGTGTAGAAGGATGTTTGAAACGAACCAGTAAAAACTGCAAGATTAGTGCTTCTTCTATTATTCGCCAAGACCTTAGAAAGTCTTTGTCCCTAAACTAACTACATGAAAACTGAATGCTTGAGCCTTTTAATATTGCTTTGTTGACCTTTACCAAAACCATGAACCAACAAGCAGTAAAAACTCAAACACTTGAACTATGAAACCGATAACTAGATTTTAAAATTCCATGAACTGTTTTTCATCTGTTATCTTTCGTAAACTAACTTCTTAACGCCTATTAAACTAACTTACTAAAATGCTTGAAACAACTAGTCCTTAGAAACCATGAACAACCCTAAAACTAGTGTACTTTAATTTTAGACCATTTTACCTTTTAGCAACTAAGAAAACTAAACAATAAGAACCATGAACTAACTCTTTAACCAGTGTACTGAAAACTAAACCGCTTTTACCTTTGAACAACTAGTCCTTAGAAACCATGAACAACCCTAGAACTAGTGATCGAAAACTAAACTTCTTTTGCCTTTGAATTTGAATGCTGAATGTTTAAAACCCTATGAATCGGTTGACTTATTTGTCTTGGCCCATGAAACCAAAACCCTCAATTAAGTTGACCAACTAAACGCTCAGAATCCATTGAATCGCTGCTGTAAAGCAGCACTACGCGGGAAACCTTGAAAACTAAACGCGAAAACTCTTCTCGTTGCATGAGTTAAACAGTAGAACCAAAATGTGTGTGTGTGGTAATACTTATTTTTAGCAATCTCATCCCCTGAGTAGATAAAACAACCCTACAAAATCGTACTTTATTATAAGGTACGATTTTTTTTTGTACCTGCTCTACGCCTCTTTTATTGACCGACGCTACTGCTAGCAAACAACCTTTGTTCGGGCGCTCTGTTCATAGTATTGAACATCCTTCACCAAACACAACTATTGAGATGCAACCAACTTTTTTTGACAAATTTAGCAACATCGCAGCAGCAGCGGTACTTTTTTACTTTTCCATTCCCAATCTTTTAGGCCCACAAGAAAACATGCCCGACTTTCAGCAGTACGAGGGCGTTTTGGGTATTACGATGGATACGTTTCGTATCGGTATCGGTGTTTCACAGATTATTTTGGCGGTCTTGCTCTTGATGGTTACGTTTCGAGACAATGGGTTAATGACCAAGTTTGTTTATTTGTTTTTACTGCTTACGATGCTGGGCGTTCTAGTGATGGAATTTTTTGTGCGCCCCTCACCTGCTGCCCTACCATTGATCGCTGCCCTAGTACTGATCGCGCTTTCTTTGTGGAGAATTAAGACGGCTGTTTGACTAGAGAGTTTTTTTGTGCTAAAACAGTACCTTTTACAAAAAATAGCGAAGAGCAATAAGCATTTGATAATATTGCTTATCTTTAGTACTATTGCTTTATTAAAAAAACAGCATTGATAAAAATAGAGACTATACGCCTCAAAAACTTTAAATCGTTCAAGGAACTTGAACTAACCAATCTCCCTAATTTAGCTGTCTTTGTGGGAGCAAATGGAACTGGAAAATCTACGCTGTTTGACGTTTTTGGATTTTTGAGCGATGCACTCCGCAACAATGTTCGGCAAGCGCTGCAACTTCGTGGAGGATTTAGAGAAGTGCGAAGTAGGGGAAGCAATGGTTTTATAGAGATTGAACTCCAATTTAGGTTGATGATTGCTAACCGAAGCCGTCTAGTTACTTACCACCTAGAAATTGGTGAGCAAAACCACCAAATATACATTCAACAAGAATTTTTGAGATATAAAAGAGGGCGCTTCGGCTCTCCTTATTACTTTTTACGTTTTAGTAAGGGCGAGGGCTGGGACAGTTTGAACGGTTTAAAGCGGCAAGCGCTTTTAGAGATTTTATAGAAAAATGGCATGTTTCCGATTTTCATATTTCCGAAGCTCAAGGCGTCAAAGATGTTGGATATGCAGAACATTTATCCCCCAAAGGTGGCAACTTAGCGTTGGTTGCCCAATATATACATGAGCGCTATCCAGATGTCTTTAACGAGATTTTGGAAAAAATGAAACAGCGTGTTCCTGGAGTAACCCATGTGGAAGCGGAAACAACTGTTGACGGGCGAATTGTTTTGAAGTTTCAGGATGGCTCTTTTCAAGATCCTTTTATCGCTCGTTATGTTTCGGACGGTACCATCAAAATGTTTGCTTATCTCATTCTACTGCACGATCCGACCCCTCACCCCTTGCTTTGTATTGAAGAACCAGAGAATCAGCTTTATCCTTCTTTGCTCGAAGACCTCTTAGAAGAATTTAGACTTTATGCCACAAGAGGAGGACAAGTATTTGTAAGTTCCCATGATCCAGACTTGGTTAATGCTGCTACGTTAGAAGAAGTCTACTGGCTGGTCAAATCTGAAGGCTATACCACTATTAATAGGGCTTCAGAGGATCCAGTGTTATCGGCACTGGTAGAAGCGGGGGATAAACTGGGTTATCTGTGGCGGCAAAATTACTTTGTAAACAGTGATCCAAAATCGTAAATAGGATGGTAGAAAAGATGGTAGAAATATTGGTAGAAGAGCCGTCGATGCAGAACGTTTTAAACACAATTTTACCCCAAATACTTCCTGATGGATACGAACTGAACATCAATTGCTTTATACGTCCACATCAAGGTAAAACGGATCTACAAAAGTCTATTCGCAACAAAGTCAGAGCTTATAAGCACTTCCCAAAACCTGTACAATTAATTGTAGTTCAGGATCAAGATAGCAATGACTGTAAAAAGCTTAAGCAGTCGCTGTGTGCCCTAGTGGAGGAGCAAGACAGCACCTTAAACTACCTAGTCCGAATAGCTTGTAGAGAACTTGAAAATTGGCACTTGGTTGATATGCCTGCCATAGAAGCCGTATATCCAACGTTCAAGGCCAATAAGTACCAGCACAAAAGCAAATACCGAAAAGTAGACCACACCCCCAGCAGCTATGTATTAGAACAAGCAATAAAAAACTTTGCAAAAGGATTTGCATCCAAAAACATCCCACCTCACATGAATGTTAAAAACAATCGCTCTAACAGCTTCAACCAATTTGTTCGGGGACTACAACACTTCTTGAAAGAATGACCTATTAAGCTTTCCCCAAACAAGCCAACTAGAACTAATAAGTAAACCCAAATTAAGACGGCTGTTTGACAGATAGCACGAACTTTGTTAGAAGTTGTACAAAAAAGAGAGTTCTTAGAAAAAAAGCCGTATTTTTCGGTTTTGAAACAAACATAATAGCGTAATTCGCGGTTTAAACTGGTATACTAGCCTTCTTATTATAAGCTCTCTGAGAATCTTTTAGCCTCTCTTTGAAACCTACTAGTCTGTCAAGCCATACCGCAATTTCTGTCAAAACGACCAGTAAACGCACTTTTATATCCGTTTAGGATTGCCTGTTACCAAAAAGTTGCGTCTATATTGTATTGGTAATTTCACTGACTTAGAACAATCTTTTTTTGATGAAAAAAATAGAACTCGAAATAGTCGCCTTGTCGCACAGCTTGGCTCAAACACAAAATTATGCCATTGTATTGGGCGAACAAAACGGAGCGCGGCGGTTGCCCATTGTTATTGGAGAATTTGAAGCACAAGCGATTGCCGTAGCGATGGAGGGCATGACCCCGAGTCGTCCCATGACACATGATTTGTTTAAAAATGCACTTTCTCGTTTTAATGTAGAAATCAAAGAGATTATTATCAACAACTTAGTCGATGGTATTTTCTACGCCAACCTAATTTGTCTTTTAGAAGGCCAACAAGTAGAGATTGACTCTAGAACCTCCGATGCTCTGGCACTAGCAGTACGTTTCGACTGCCCTATTTATACCTATGAATTTATCTTGGAACAAGCGGGCATTATCCTAGAAGAAGAAACCGAGCAGGAAGTACAACGCGCCAAACACCGCCGCGGCGACCGCCAGCCCAAACCCAAGACCCTCCGCGAAAACAGCACCGAAGAGCTGAACCAATTGCTGGAAAAAGCACTAGAAGCAGAAGACTACGAAGGCGCTGCCAAAATTCGCGACGAAATCAATAAACGAGAATCAGAAGAACAATAAACTTCCCTCTACAAGTAATAAAAAGTGCCTTAGGGCACTTTTATTTTTAGGCTTTCGCTGTAATGTGCATCGGCTTTTAATACGACCCGCTGCTGCTGTTGCCCATCATCTACAATAAGCGCCAAGGTATTGGGAGGAATGCTGCCCACATTCTCTGCAATCAATACCAACTCATGCTCCCCGCTACTCAACTCTACCACCAATCTAGTTTTCTCTTTTTTTAGTGCCAACTCCTGCACCAAATAGCGCCCATCTAAGCGCAGCGATAATATATCTCCATCCTCCTGCTGGTCGTCCCACAAGAGCAACGTAATTTTCTTTTGGTTGACTGTCATTTCTTTAACCACGCGTACGGCAGGCACAACGGCCGTTTGCTGCTCTAGGCTTGGCTTTACCCTTACCACCTCTGAGAATCCTGGTGGGCAACGCGGAGCCGTCCATGGGCCGCTCAACACCTCTGTATCCCCTTCTTCCCGCCAGCGCAACACCATATACTTCAAACACCAACTGCCACTTTTTACGTGATTGAGCACCACTTGAGTGTATTGTACCACCAACCCCGTGTCAGTTTGCGTAGCTTCTAGCAAAATCTCGCCGCGCTGCGTAGTGTCGTCTTCAAAACAAACGTAAGCCCTACCATAGAGCTTATGGGATTCGGCTCTATCAAAAACCAATTTGTACTGGTACCGTGTTCTAGGCGCGCCAGGCTGCTGCTTAGATTGCCCTGTCCAAGTTCCCAAATAGTGTTGCGTAGAAAGCGGCTTTGTTTGCGCTTGGGCAGCTGCTTGTCCCAATAAAAAATAAACCAATCCCAATAAGATAAAATTACTCATTGTTTAATGTTTTAACTGTGCGGGGTTAAATCCATGGGTGTCGCATAAAGTGGCCGCCTTCTTCTCTACCAACATTCCATCTTCCAGCACCAACGTGATAAAAATAGGTGTACAAGTTCTATCCGCTCTGATTTCTTCTAACACAAAAAAGGCAAACACCAAACTGTCCACTTGCAAAGGTGTCAGTCTTGTAACTTGATAATAATTGGAGGGACACCTTTGGGGATTAATTCCTTTAGAAGGCGCCACTACGGCGGCTTTGTTGGCAACTGTTTTTATGTAATAATTCCCCAACACTACATCGAACAACCAGTCCATCGGTGGCTTTTGCAAAAAAGAAGCCCGTTCCAAATTCATAAAAAACAAAGCAAATTCTACTTCCAATAAAGCTGCTTGACAAACACTATCGTCCAAAACCAACGGGTAATTAGGGTGCAAATGCGCACTACATTGGCAATCTCTTCCTAGTTTTTTGTCCTTTAACACCTGCTCAGAGAGCAGTTCCAGTGCTCGTTCGTTGTGGGCGTGTGTAAATGCAGCGGATTGTCCTGTCAACAAACAAGGAGCTAGTACTATTAGCAAAAGGAAGCAGCAGTTCAAGCAGAGGCAATTTATTTGATTATAATCCATTGATTTTCAAAATAATTATTGAGTATAGATTCCCTTTGCTGTCTGTTTAGATGTTTCCCCGACTCCATGAGGTGATTTAACGCATCTTTAGAAGCAGAAAGTTCAAAAAACAACCGATTATCAACAGGTACTTTTGCATATTCTGTTTTTAAACGCTCTAAATTGGCATCTGTTGCATCAATTAAATATTCCTTGAAATAAGTAATACAGTTGGCCTTCGGATAGTCCTGTTCTGCTGCTTGTAGCTCTTGTATTCTATTCTTTACAAAGGCCAACATGTCTGTATTATCTTCGTAAAGCGGCGTCCAGTAAATTTCACACTTTTTATTATACGGAATCCAAACACTTTCTTGATCGGGAATAACCGTTGTTAATTTGCCACTGTCTAAGGCCGTTTTCAGTTCTTCCAAGCTGATGTGGCACCCTGCACAAAATAAACTGCCGTCTTCTAAAACTAATAGTTCCTTTTGCTCGTAATAATTGCGTGCATCTACCCGCAAAAAAATAGGCCAACTCTCCCCTTTTAAAAATCTGCCGTCAATCTTTTTATAAATCATTTTGATACTAATTATTTTAAGTTATTTTCTCAAATAGTTTCTAACGGCCTCTACCAGCCGATCTAAATCCTGTAAAGACGTATAAATGTTGGGCGCAATACGCACCCCCTGAATCCCCTCTGCTACACTGTTTGTATGGTGGATGCGGTAGTCTCGGCTGAGTATCCCGCTCAGTTCTTTGTAGTCGCCTTTTGGCAAATCAAACAACGCCAAGGCACCCGCGTAACGCTCTTTAAAAGAAGTGTAAAAATGAATGCGGGCGTCTTCGTTTAACGCCCCAGCCCAGTAGTTTTTAAGGTAGCGTAGACGCGCTTCTTTTACCGCTGTACCGATGTGTTGGTGAAAATCAATGGCGTAATGCGTGGCTTCTTCCCGTGCCAGTTGTACGGTACCTTTGTGTTCAAATTTATGAATAAATTCTCTATCTGCCGCGCTGGAAGGCAGCAGTGACCAAAGCTGGGGAATTTGCGCTCGACGCACATATAAAAAGCCCGTTCCGATGGGTGCCCCCAACCATTTGTGCAAAGAAGTCGCATAAGCATCACAGTACAAATCTGCTATTCTAAAATCCAACTGTGCAAACGAATGCGCGCCGTCCACCAAACTAAAAATACCTTTTGTGCGCGCTGCTTGCGTGATTTGGGCAAGCGCTTCTACGGGCAGAACCTGTCCTGTCCAACTAACCACCTGTGTGAGGTGTACCAAGCGGGTGCGTTCGGTAAACTGCTCCGTATAAAGCTGCACAATGGCCGCATCGTCCTCTATGGGCGCGGGCAATGTGATCCATTTGAGGCGAATGCCGTAGCGCTGTGCCAACTGTTGCCAGCCTATTTTAACGGTAGAATAATCGTGTTTGGACAAGACTACTTCATCTCCTGCCTTCCAATCTATGCCCATCATTACCGTTTGCAAACCCTCTGTGGTATTTTGCATGAGTGCAATTTCGTCAGCTGCACAGCCTGCCAAACGCGCTAGTTTTTGTTTGAGCAATGGACGGTTGCGGGGCAGCACTCGCGCCAATTGTAAAGAAGGCAAATCGTTGACGATGGTCTGGTATTTCTCTTCGGCAGCGCGTACCAATTCGGGTTGTGGCGAGACCCCGCCGTTGTTGAGGTTGAGCAGCCCCCTAGACACCAAATAGGCCTCGCGCACGCGCTCCCACAAGTCTTCTTGTTCTACTGCCTGGCCAATAGGCAGTTGCTGTAAAGCCGCTATGGACTCGTAGTGTTCCGCTGCGGTTACTCGACAGGGCATGGCCAGTGCAGCGCTTGCACCCAGTAAGTTTTTTATAAAATGGCGACGTTTCTGCATTCCATTCATTTTATTCGCTTGGCGCAACTTCGCACGTTGCCAAACGTTTCATTTTTTCAATAGCTTTCTATAGCTTTGTGTTTCGGTTTGTACGAACCGTTTTTTATTGACCATTAGCGATAAGCAACATACCATGTCTATATTTAGAAAACACAGCATCCAAGTCATTTATGAAGATAATCATTTAATTGCGATCAACAAACCTGCGGGCTGGCTGGTGCAAGGCGATGAAACGGGTGATATGCCTTTGACGGAGTTTGCAAAAGACTACATCAAGCGCCGCTACAACAAACCAGGCGATGTATTTTTGGGGGTAATCCACCGTTTGGATCGCCCTGTGAGTGGCGTGGTGGTGTATGCTAGAACCAGCAAAGGCTTGACGCGTATGAACAAACTCTTTCAAGATCGCATGGTCGAAAAAGAGTACGTGGCTGTGGTCGAACACCGCCCCCAAGAATTGGAAGGCACGCTGGTACACTACTTATCCAAAGACAAAGAGCGCAACGTTACCAATGCCTTCAACAAGCAGCGCTACAAAAGCGCCAAGCGCTCTGAACTCTCTTACAAGTATGTCGGCGGTCTAGCCGATCACCACTTATTGCAAATTCTACCAATCACAGGGCGCTCACACCAAATTCGTGTACAATTGGCGCGCATGGGCTGCCCGATTAAGGGCGATAAGAAATACGGCGCGTCCAAGTTCAACAACGATCCTGGTATTATCCACCTACACGCACACAAATTGTCATTTATACATCCCATTAAGAAAACTCCTGTGGTGATTGAAGCGCCTGTGCCAGAGAAAGATCAAGTGTGGCAGATGTATGCGCATATTGTGGAGGATTTGTAGTTGTTAAGCGTTAGCGTAGAATTATCTATAGTTCAAACCTTTCCATAATAATATCCCAATAAAATACTTATTTTTTTATTTTTAATCGTACGTATTGATTAGAAATAAATACGCTGTGTTTTATTCTACGGTTACTTTTGTACGTCTACGCAAGCTTTTTTTATCCGCATAAAGCGCTGTTCCTTTTAGTGGCTAGTAACATCCCTCGTTCCCGCTTCATAGCTTGTTTGCACAGTCCTAATATAGAGAATGTCCTTCCAGCAATTGCCAGAAGGACATTCATATTTTTGGTAGCATAGTGTTTCATTATTAAAACGTAGGACAACCCAAACGGCGTCCACGATCCGTACACAACATCCAAACATAAGACAATTCAAAAGCGCCGTTGCCATTGGTAGCCCCCGATAGAGGCGATACGTTGATGTCGTAGCTCAAACCAATGTGTGAGCTGTCAAAGCGCAAGCGAAGCAAAGCGATGATGGCATCCACGCCAAAACCAGCCGTTTCTCTGTCGCCCAATACGCGGTTGGCTCCTCGCACATAAGCGCCTACCGTGAAGGCTTGACTAGAACGGGCGCGTTTGCTAAAATCAAACTTCAAGCCTGTTCCCGCATTCAACTGTGTCGAAGGTCCTTGAACCATGACCGCAACGTTTGGCACCAAAGCCAATCGGCGAGCGATGCGTGCTTCTGCACCACCGTGCATGGTAAACCGTGTAAACAGCGCTTCGTAAGGGTTATCGCCAGAGGAAATCGCACTTTGCGCAGAAATAAACGAGACATCGACTTTTGTCAAATGCTGAAAGCCAATTCCCGCATAAAAGTTACTCTTGTTCTCTTTGTCCAAAGAACTGAACCACATAAGTCCCGCACTCAAATCAAATCGAGGCGGCGTGTTGGCTCCTAAGCCAAATTCATCGCTTCCCAAACTGTTGTCGTGTTGGGTACCGTTCCACTGTGAGCCCCAGCGCAAGTTATCCAAGCGCATGCTACGTTGGATAAATCCAACTTGTCCACCTGCCACCAAGTAATGTTCGTTGGAACGACGGCCTCCTATTTTTTTCAAGTAAGAACCCGATATAGATGCTTGGATGGTCGTCAACTCCGAGCTTCCTGCGCGGTCTACCCAAACAGATAAGCCTGCGCCTGCGTAGTCGTAGTTGCCTACTTTAAATTTTCCTTCTGCACCTACCCCGAAGGTATTAAAGGCTTTGTTGCCAATGGCAGCAGCCCATTGATTTCTATAAATAGTAGAGACACGCATTTTACAACTCATAACCCCCGTAGTCGCTGGATTAAGCGTCAAGTTAGACACATAGAATTGTGAAAAATGAATGTCCTGCGCCGAGGACTGTTGAAAGCTCGCCAGGGCGGCTATAAGTGTGCATGTAAAGAATTTCCCTAATTTCATAATTGTCAGATTTTTCTCCTTTTGCTAAAGGTAGCTCGGGTTAGGTTCTCGCTACGATCTTCATTTTTAGAACCGCTTGCTAAAGCGCTTTTTATGGAGAGGCTTATAGCAACACAAACCCCTTATTAATAACTTATTTGCTAGTCGTGATATTGCCACCGAAGCGACAAAGGAATAAAAAGAACTGCACCGCACAAGCGGTACAGTTCCAATTTTTATTCTTATCGGACGAGCGTTACGTCACCTTTGCGGACAATTTTAGTACCATCAGCCAATCTAATTTCGGCGTAGTATACAAATACCGCGGGGTTCATTGCTTGACCTCTAAAGGTTCCATCCCATCCGTGATCTGGATCAATGCTGTTAGGCTCAAAGTCTTCACCAATGTGAATCATTTCACCCCAGCGATCAAACACCATGAATGTTTCAATGCGTTCTACATCGCTAGAAGCATAAATCGTGAAGACGTCGTTGGTTCCATCTCCGTTTGGTGAGAAAGCATCTGGTATAAATACCGTTTGCTGCTTGTCTACTTCGATGTTTACGATAGAGCTGTCTCCACATCCGTTGTTCAACGACAATACAAATTGCATGTCGGTGTAGAAAATCGGTGGTGTAAATCCAGTCAAGGCTTGTGAACCAACCAAGATGGTCGAACTCAATCCTGTATTTGGATCTATTTGTGACCAAGAAACAAGTGTACTGTCAGCGCCTGTGAGCGTACTGTTGACCGTACCGTATAAGAAGACACTGTCTCCTAATGTAATGGTTTGGTCTTGGTAAGCGGTTACTTGGTAGTCAATAGTATCTCTGACAATAATGTTCTCTACAGAATCAATACATCCGTTGAGATCTTGCGTATAAACGGTGTAAACACCTGCTCTCAATCCTTGTGACAGGATGGCGTCTCCGCCAAATGGTCCGTTCGGGCCAAAGGCGAACAAGTACGGTGCAGTACCTCCGTAGATGCTGTCTAAGGTTATTGTTCCTGTTGCTTGATTTGCACAAGCTACGGTACTACCTGTGTAGAAGGCTGTTACTGGATCTTCTGGTTGGAAGAGTGCCACAGTATCAGAAGCCACACAGCCATTCGGATCGGTTACGGTTACAATGTAATTCGCAGAATCTGCTCCCATTGTAGACAAGCCTGTAATTTGACTTGTTGTAGCGCCTGTGTTCCAGAAATAGGTATAGCCAGTTGTATCCCCATCTATTCCAATTTGGATTACACCGTTGTTGCCACCGTTACAATCTACATCCTGTACAAATCCAGCTCCTACATCTGTTCCAATTGTTGGACGTTCTGGTGTGATGATGTAAGCCGTGTCTGTGTATTCACATCCATTGGCATCGGTCACTACCACAATGTAATTAAAGAGCGTATCTAAGGTGCCATCGTTGTTGTCATCTCGTACGTTTCCTACCGCATTGCTCAACGTGTTGGTTGTACTTAGCGTGATGAAGTTATCATCTGTAAACCATCTGTAGGTATACCCTCCTGCTGGGCTTGTCGCAAAGACGGTAGCCGAGCCAGAATTCAAGTTATCACAAGCAGGATTGGTTGTCGTAATGCTTCCTGTTAGGTCGCTGTTGCTACCCAAGTCTACATTGAACAAGCCAATACAGTACGTCACTCCTGCGTCGCGGACTACGATGTCGTAGAATCCACTGGCCAAGTTGTTGAACGTATTGCTCGATACAAAGGTGGCACCGCCGTCAATAGAGTACTCGTAGTTGTTTGGTGTGCCTGCCAAAGCAGAAGGACCACCTGTAGCCGAGAGTACAATGCTTCCATCGTTGTTGCCACAACTTGCAGGCGTAGTCACTGCGCTTACTACAATCGGTTGTGGTTCTACCACAGTGATTGAAGCCGTATCAAAACAACCTACTGAATCTTGAACCGTCAAGCGGTATAGACCAGGGCCGATGTTTGTCACTGAATCGGTAGCGACAATGTTGCCGTTAGGACCAGTCCAGTTGTAGGTATAAATTCTATTCGTATCGAGAAGGAAAGGTAGACCGCCAGTTACGTCTGCTACAATCAATCCATCCTCTGAGCCGCTACAAGTTATATTCGTAGCTGTTAAAGTAATATCAATTGGTGTGGTACCGCTGATGGTTACGCTTGTAGTAGATTCACATCCATTTACATCCGTAGCCGTAATTGTGTACGTTCCTGCACCTAAGTTGGTAAAGATACCCGTCGTATTAGAAGCGATACCCGCTTGGCTAATGTTGTACGTGTATCCAGGCGTACCACCTGTAGCAGATAC
>CAYUZF010000048.1:17095-27418 GCA_964449615.1 uncultured Aureispira sp. | reverse complement strand
TATAAATCTGTACTTGAATGTCTAAATCTTGATAAGTTTAGACCATAAAAACGCCTTTCTGTCTGCAACGGCCTCTTTTTGACAATAAAAGCCTAAAAAATGCGTTGAAAAAATACCTGCTACAACCGCTACTCCTGAATCCTGTTGTATACCTTTGTGTAGGCGTTCCTAACTTTTGTGCTTGGGCAAGTGAACATCCTTATTTTCCAATAAAACCAAATAAAACACCATGCAAATAGGGCAATGGACAATCTGGAAAACAGCGATTTGCTGTTGGTTGCTTAGTCTATGGGTAACAGTAGGGCAGACGCAAGACCCTGTTTACAGCCAGTATTTTTCGGCACCCATGCAGCTCAATCCCGCACTGACGGGCTTGGTAGAAGCCCCTGTGATCACCCTCAACTACCGCAACCAGTGGCCCAACATTCCAAATGCGTATTCTACTTATGCCGCTTCGGTGAGTCATTATGTGGCCAACTTGCACAGCGGATTTGGCGCTTTGGTAGAAGCCGATGTAGCAGGGCAGGATGCACACGCTAAATATCGAGTAGGCTTGTTTTACGCTTATGACATTCGCTTTTCGGAAGATTTTTACATCCGAGGAGGCTTTGAATTTAACGCCGTCAATGTGCGCTTGGATTGGAATAAGTTAATTTTTTTAGACCAGTTGACCGCAGGAGCGGCAGCACCCGCGCCTACCTCGCAGGAGGTACAGGGACAAAACAGCCTAACTTATGTTGATTTGGGAACGGGTTTGTTGGTCAACACGCCGTATTTTTACGTAGGGTTGTCGTTGCAGCATATCAATGCGCCCCGTGTGGCTTTTTCTACCAATACATTAGATGGTTCGGAGGTGTGGCCAATGCGCTACAGTTTGCATGCGGGCAGCAAAATCAATTTGCGACGTCCCCGACAACGCGGCCCAAAATCGTTTTTGTCGCCTACTGTTTTATTTGCGCAACAGCGCGCCCACCGCCAATTAAACCTGGGGGCTTACGTCCAACATGGAATAATTTTAGGAGGAATTTGGTTTCGACATACTTTTAGTAACGCCGACGCCGTTATAGTTCTACTAGGCCTTCAAACTGGAATGTTCAAAGTGGCCTATAGTTATGACCTTACGGTTTCTGCTTTAAATGTAGCCACTGGTGGCGCACACGAAATTGCCTTGACGTTCAATTGGTGGGAGAAAAACAAGAAGAACCGAAATAGATACAACGATTGCCTAGAAATATTTAGGTAAGCCGAAAATTTTACTAAATTTGTTAGCCTTTTATAATTATAGATCATAAAAAATCTTAGCTCGTAATGAAGAACATATTTTTATTGGGACTGCTTGGCATGCTCGTAGCGGCAACTTCTTGTAAGAAAGAAGAACGCTCGGATACGACAGGTTGGGTCTACAACTCCGAAAAATGGGGTGGCTTCGAAAAGCCGATGGACTACCAAGGTCAAGAGACTGGTCCAAACCTCGTATTTATTGAAGGGGGTACCTTCAATATGGGGCAAACGGAAGAAGATGTGATGAAGGACTACCGTGGTATTCCTCGCCGTGTTACCGTTTCCTCTTTTTATATGGATGAAACCGAAGTTTCTAATATTGCCTACTTAGAATACTTGGGCTGGTTGCAGCGCGTTCATCCTACTATGCCACAGTTGTACCGAAAAGCCTTGCCCGATACCCTCGTATGGTTGGAGGAGCTTTCTTACAACGAGCCTTATGTTGAAACGTACTTGCGCCACCCCGCCTATATGGATTATCCACTAGTAGGGGTAACTTGGTTGCAAGCTCAAGAATATTGTAAGTGGAGAACAGACCGCGTCAACGAAATGATGTTGATCGAAACTGGAAAAATTACGGCGGACATGGAAGGCCAGCAAGGTTCTAACAACTTTGTAACGGACTCCTATTTAGCGGGCTTGTACGAAGCAGAACCAGGGGACAAGCCTATGGTAAGCCCTTCTACAGGCGAAGAGCGCCGCGTGCGTTTTGAGGATGGAATTATCCTACCCGATTACCGCTTACCCACAGAAGCAGAGTGGGAATACGCTGCCTTAGCATTAATTGGCAATCAATCTTATGCTAGAGATGAGCGCATCTCTGACCGTAGAATCTATCCCTGGGATGGTCGTACGGTACGCTACCCACAGCACGGCCCTTACCAGGGTAAAATCGTAGCCAACTTCAAGCGTGGCCGCGGTGATTACATGGGTATGGCTGGTGCCTTGAACGACAACGCTTCTATTACGGCACCTGTGCGCGCTTATGTACCCAACGACTATGGCCTGTACAACATGGCTGGAAATGTCAATGAATGGGTTCAGGATGTGTATCGCCCGATGACTAGTACTACATTGAGAGATGTAGAAACACAGGATTTGAACCCCTATCGTGGTAATGTCTTTATGGAAATCGAGCTAGATGCAGACGGTAAACCACAATTGGACAACGATTCTATCGCTCCTGGTCGTTTGAAATACAAAGAACTAGACGACGATAAAATTGCTACTAGAAGAAACTTCCAGTTCTCTAACGTAATCAACCACTTGGATGGTGATGCACAATCTGAAGCGACCTACGAATACGGCAAACACAGTTTGGTATCTGACAAAACCCGCGTTTACAAAGGCGGCGCTTGGAACGACCGCGCTTACTGGCTTTCACCAGGTACTCGTCGTTTCTTAGAAGAAGATAAATCTTCTGCTTATTTAGGGTTCCGTTGTGCCATGACTCGTACAGGATCGCCCAGTGGTAACGGCTTCAAAGGAGGCAACCAATTCAACACCAACAAGCGTAAAACGAAGAGAAGATATTAAGATAAGCTAGGACTTATTTTGCAACGATTATAAAGGCTTTCCGCTCTTGCGGGAAGTCTTTTTTTGTTGATACTGGATTGGGTTAAAAACATATAAGATAGCCGTCCTACTTTTGTTCTTATAGAGAAGCAAAAACGATTATTTCCAGCGTTGAACTAAAAGTAGGAATAAAGTGAACGTGCGGTTTGATACTACGCACCGACTAGGCTGCACGCCCATGAGCGCAGCAAGCCCGCATAGGAAACGCCAAACTGCCCTACGACCCACGACCGAAGGGACAGCAAAAGACACATGGAGTAGAATTTTTAGTTCCTTTTATTCGTGTGTGTTACGCTTTAGTTGAGGAATTACTTAACACTTAACGATCCCATAGGTACCCGCTTTCCACTCCAATCGTAAACAGCAACCGCCATTTCTTTTCTCGTGTTACCAACGTTGCTTCTAGTTTGGTACGCTTGTGTTAAAGCTAAAACAAAAAAAATTCCGAATACCTCTATAGGGTATTCGGAATTATTGCCAGCCTATAGAAAGTTGCTAGACAGCAACAAGGCGACGCACATCTTATTTAGTAAGTCGGCTGCGGCTATAACAATCGGCTCTATAATGGGCTAAGGGAGAGCGAATGGCCATAACGGCAACATCTATTTAATTCGGTAACGTAGCGGCTGTTGAGAGGGTAAGATAAAGTAGTGTGTGATAAAGGTAGTCAACAGCGACACTATAAAAATTGGTGGGCGCTAGAGCGCGGAGTTAATCTTGGATTTTATGCTGTTGATCAAAGCAGGAGAGACACTGCGGCGGTTAACTTTTTTGCGAAGGAACTCGCGGAAGGATTTTTCTTTCTGCAATTTTGCTAATTGCTCGGGTGATTTTTGCACGTCGGTTAAAAATGCACGCGACTCTTGATTAGATAAGGCTCCGTCTAGGAACATCACCAATCTTCTCTGGAAGTCCTTTGGACTACTATTACGATTTTTCATAGTAACGTATTTTATAAATAGAACTAAATAGATTGTTGAGAATAATAGCTGTAAGCATGTGTAAAGTCATTGTCAGTAAAATGCATACAGCTTTGAATTATTTATATGTAGTAAACAACGACTAGTTCGTTTGTGTTCAATAATTCTATTACTGTGCCAAACTGCCCGCTAGCAATTGTTTTATTATTTTTCCATTTCTGTAGAACGAATTGTCAATTTTAGCCTATTACAGCTACTTATTCCTTCCGCGGTTGTCTTTGTAACCTTTGCTTTGCGCATAGGTACGCAACTGCTCTTTGAGCATGTTTCTAGAGCGGTGCAAACGCGAGCGAACCGTTCCGATTGGAATGTCAATAATTTTAGAAATCTCTTCGTAAGTAAAGCCCTCAATATCACAGAGCAGAATCACGGTTCTAAAATCAATGGGCAAAGCGTTGATGGCATTTGTTACCTCATCGCCCATCATGCCCTGAAAAATCTCCTCTCTTAAATCAAAGAAATCCACATAACTAGCATCTTCACTGTCGTGGTAAGTGGCGATTTCTTCATAATCAACCTGTGTTGGGCGCTTACTTTTGCGGCGGTATTGGTTGATAAAAGCGTTTTTCAATATCTTAAACAACCAAGCCTTTGCATTAGTTCCTTGAATGTATTTATCAATGAAGCGGAACGCTTTCAAATAGGTTTCTTGAACCAAATCGTTGGCGTCTTCTTCGTTGTAACACAAGTGAAAAGCAAAGTTGTACAGGGCATCAATTTGAGGCATTAGCTCGTTGTTGAACACGGCCAATTGTTCGGGCGTTGCGCTGGGCGCTTCTTCCACTTCTTCCTCTAATTTGTCCTCCAATTCTTCTTCTGGCGCATCCTGCTCCGATGCTTCGGACTGTTCTTCTAAGGTTTGCTCGTCTAAGTCTTCTTCTAAAAAATCCTTCTCGTTTTCCACAATAATTATAGTAGTTTGATGTAGAAGCCGTTTCGTAACTTCTGATGTAGAATAATTCCTTAGCGGCAGTGTGGGTTAAAACAACGGCTTGCTGTTATAAGTTCCAAAGCGCCAAGATTGCACTTAAATGTCGTTGTGAATATTCCTGCATTTAGGGCATAGCGTTCAAATTTAAGCTTTTTTTTTATTAGTAGTGTTCTTGTTGTTGTTAAATCTACCTATACCTTACCCGCTTTCCACAACTGATTGAACGTCCGTTTGGGGAATTTTGGAAATTGACGGCGCTCGCCCCACCAGCGACTGATGAAGTAGTGGCCCAACAAATTCTTGCTCCAAGCAGGGCCGTTCATCAAGCTGCGACTAAGCATCGCTTGCCGCCACATGCGCCAAGACCATTCTTCCCCTTTGGGGCGCAGGCCTGCCTCCTCTTCATAAGCACGGTTGTAAAGCAGCAAATGGTGTAAATTAATGTTGACAGGGCAATTTTCGGTACAACTGCCGCAAAGCGACGAAGCTTGGCTCAAATGCGTCTGTGCTTCAAACCCTCCCAATTTCAAGTGTGGACTAATAACAGCACCGATTGGTCCGCTGTAAGGACTGTCGTAGGTATGCCCGCCGATAGTCTGGTATACAGGGCAGTTGTTGAGGCAAGAGCCGCAGCGAATACAGTGCAACGCTTCGCGCATTTCTGGATCGCCCAGCAGATCACTGCGTCCATTGTCCAGCAAAATAACATACATCTCTTCTGGTCCATCTACCTCGTGCGGCTGTCTCGGTCCACTCAAAATACTATTGTAAACCGTCAGCATTTGCCCTGTTCCAAAAGTAGACAACAGCGGTAAAAATAAATGTAAGTCCTCGATAGAAGGCAGCATTTTCTCAATACCAACTACGGCAATATGTGTTTTGGGAAGGGTAGTGGTGAGGCGGCCATTGCCCTCATTTTCAACCAACACAATCGAACCTGTATCGGCCAACAGAAAATTGCCGCCAGAAATGCCTACGTCGGCTTGTGCAAAGCGCTCCCGCAAAACCCCCCGCACATAATTGGTCATTTCTTCGGGCGTCGCGTCGAGCGCTGTGTTAAATTTTTCGTGAAACAAAGCCGCAATATCTTCCTTAGACAGGTGCATCGCAGGCGTTACAATGTGGTAAGGAGTTTCCCCCTTGACCTGTACAATAAATTCACCCAAGTCCGTTTCCAATACTTCTACGTCTTGTCCTTCCAACAGCGGATTTAATTCAATTTCTTCTGTAATCATCGACTTGGACTTGACGACAATCTTGGCCTGTTTTTCCTGAATAATTTTAGTAATAGCCGCTTGTGCCTGCGCCACATCCTCTGCCCAAATCACCTGCCCACCTCGCGCTGTGAAGTTGGCCTCGAAGGCTTCCAACAATTCGGGTAGGTCGCGCATCACTCGCGCTTTGGTGTTCTTGGCGAGTTGCCGCGCTCTGGGCAAATCCTTGAACTGTTGTTTGCCTAAGGCTACTTTTGTATGGTACTTGCCCATATTGAAGGCCAGCCGTTGGCGGTGGTCTATAGAGAATGCTTTTTCTTCAGCTTTCGCTAAAAAATGTTCTTGGCGGTCGGCTCGGTTGCGGTGTTGCACAGAAATGGAGTTGAAGACGAGAAAAGAATACAAAGAAACTTCAAGCAGATGCAAAGCAGTCTTAAAGTTATCACAAAATTAACTACTTTTGTCCCGCTTTTGTTGGTTGTTCAATGAAAAGGACTGTAAATTGTAAGGAGTAAAGGTAATGGAATTCGTAAAATATCAACTCGACAACGGACTAAAATTATTAGTGCACCGCGATCGAAGTACGCCTTTGGCGTCGGTTTGTGTGACTTATAACGTTGGAACCAAAGACGAAGAGCCCGAAAAAACAGGCTACGCGCATCTATTTGAACACTTGATGTTTGGAGGGTCGGAACACGCCGCTAGTTTTGATGACTATATACAACAGGCAGGAGGCGAGAACAACGCCTTCACCAACCAAGATATGACGGTGTATTACGAATACCTGCCTTATCAGAATTTGGAACTGGCGCTGTGGCTGGAAGCAGACCGCATGGCGGCCTTGCGTTTGACGTCCAAAACATTGGAGCGAGAGCGAAAAGTGGTGCTGGAAGAATTTAAAGAAAGCTGTCTGAACGAGCCTTATGGAGACATCTGGCATTTGATTGGGCCGCTGGCTTATCGAGAACATCCTTATCGAGTGCCAACTATTGGACAAACCCCACAGCACATCGCCGATGCACAATTGGAAGATGTACAAGCCTTTTTTGAACGCTACTACTGCCCCAACAATGCGGTGTTGACGGTTTGTGGCAATGTGGAACCTGAGAAGGTCTTTCGCTTGACGCAAAAATGGTTTGGGGAGTTGCCCGCAGGCGAACCCAGAAAGCGCCTAGCACCCGCCGAACCGATACAGACGGAGCGCCGGTTGTTGAAAGTCAATGCCAACGTGCCCCTAGATGCCTTGTACATGGTCTTTCGCTCGGCTGCGCGCAAAACATCTGAGTATTACGTGGATGACCTGATCACAGATGTGTTGTCCGAAGGCGATTCGGCTTGGTTGTTTCAACATCTAGTGAAAGAGCAGGAGTATTTTTCTAATGTGGAAGCTTACATTACCAGTTCTTTGGAAGACGGTTTGTTAATCGTAGAAGGAAAGCTGGCAGAAGGGATAACCTTTGAAGAAGCAGAAGAGGCGGTTTGGCAGGAATTGCAGCGCTTAGTAGACCAGCGATTGAGCCAACAGGCGGTAGAAAAATTTAAACATTGCACCGAACACAATTTGGAATTTAGCGAGTTAAATAATCTGCACAAAGCCATCAATTTAGGTTATTACGAAGTGCTGGGCGATGCCAATTGGATCAATTCGGAGAAAGAGCGGTACAACCAAGTAACTGCCCAAGCAATCCAAGCGCGCAGTGCCGCGCTGTTTCGCCCCGAAAACTGTTCGGTTATTTACTACAAAGCCAAATAGTTAATTGGTTAAGCGTAAGTGCTTTGTCATTTATAAGAGACTTCGATTTGCATTTAAATTAAATGTCGTACCTTTGAAGCGCTTTTTAGATAGAACTTAGTTTGCATCTCCCCGATGAGGGAGGTGGTTATTGATAAAATAATGAATGTTATGAACACAGTGTTTTTAATGCAGTTTTTAGGGCCAGAAATGCTATTGGTCTTTTTTGTAATCCTATTGTTGTTTGGTGGCAAAAAGATTCCTGAATTGATGCGTGGCCTCGGAAAAGGCGTGAGCGAGTTCAACAATGCGCGCGATTCGGTGACCAAAGAATTCAAAGAGGGTATGCGCGAAGGGGACAAGGAAAAGATCAAAATTGAGGAAAATTCTACTAAGTAGAACTTAAAAAAAGAAAGATTATAACAAAACGCCTTTAAAAGCAGTTATAATCCTATGTTGTGGTAAGGGAATCTCGGCTTTGCCCGATGCTCTTACCACGACTTCATTTTGTGTTTTTTGGAAAGGTGCGAGATTTTTATACCTTTGTATACCACTGTTTTGCAGCTCGTAAAGCAAAAAAGAGCAAAACTGAAAAAGAAAGACCATCTAATCGCGCCCCTTTAGAGTAGGAAAAATAATCCATAGCAATGAATTTTACGCCACCTGCATCAAAAGTTATTGTATTACTTTTGGTGATAATTAGCAACTCCCTCCCGTCCTATGCCAACCCTTCCGATTACCCTTCTATCGACGATGATCTAGGTCAACTCCTAGTTCGAGGCATGGGCAGTTTGCTCAACGATTACAAACCCGAGAATCCCGACTATCCTACTTTTACCGACGAGCATTATAAAGCGCGTTTTTTGGAAATGTCAGGAGCTATTCAATATCGGTTGACACCAGAAGTTAAAAACCACATCAAACACCGCACCGAGCGGTACCGCACCGCTACAGAGCGCACGTTGGGATTAACAGAGGTTTACTTTCCTATATTTGAAGAATACTTAGCAGAAAAAAATATTCCACACCACATTAAATATTTGCCTATTGTAGAGTCCAATCTCAATGGGGTAGCGCGCTCGCATGCCGCTGCTGTGGGGTTGTGGCAATTTATTCCAGGCACGGCCAAGCTGTACGGCTTGAAAGTAACTTCTTATTTAGACGAGCGCAGCGATACACACAAAGCTTCTAAAGCCGCCGCTACCATGTTGGCCAACCTTTACAAGCGTTATGGTGATTGGCCGTTGGCGCTAGCCGCTTACAACTGTGGCCCTGGCCGCGTAGACCGCTACGTCAAAGGCAACGACAAAGATTTTTGGGACATCCGTTCTTCGTTGCCCAGAGAAACACAAATGTACGTGCCTTATTTTATGGCAGTGGCTTATTCTTACGAATATCAACACTTGCACGAATTTACCATCAAAAAACAACACGCAGATTACGTTCTGACGGACTCCATACACTTAGCACCAGGTTATCAAACTTTGGCTAGTTTGAGTAAATACTACGGTTTAGGCCAAGATACTTTAAAGCGTCTAAATCCTGGTTATATTAAGAATTACGTGCCTTCTAGTGGAAGTAACCATATTTTGGTACTGCCTGCACGCATTGTAGCCAAGCACAGAAATTACGAAGCGGCTTACCAACGCATTATGAACATGCGCAGCGAGAATCCTATTAAATGTGTTCGCCGTGTCAACAACGAATACGAAATGCGCAAGTTGATGAAAGCGCACCGTTTTTCTAGAGAAGATGTTTTGTTTTGGAATGGCTTGCCCGCCAATTATACCTTCAAAAAGGGTGATCTGGTAGCCATTAGAAAATACCATGTACCCAAAGATGCTTGGGCCAAGCAGTTTGTACCACCTACCATTGAAAGTATTTCCATCGCTTCTCTGCAAGTAGTCGGCTTAGACGACGAAAAGAAACGCGCACTAACTGCTCCCGTTTATACTACCATCCAGAATAAAAAGACCACAAATAAAAATACAACCCCCGCACTAGCTGCGACCAATAAAAACAAAGCGACAACCCCTAAGTCTTCTAGCAATAATCCTTACCAGTTGTCTAATAAGACAACAGCAGTAACGGCACAACGCGCTAATCAATCAACGGTTATCGACCAGGTTTCTCAAGACCGTACGCGCCAGCGCCGCCTTCGTACAGCTACCCCCAATACTTCTAAAGCAACAGTCGCCAAAACGGTACCATCTGCTCCAACAGCAGCACCAACCACAGAAGTTGCTGTTACTACTAAAGAAGTGGTTTCGCTACAGGATGTAGCTAAAAAAAGTACGGATTTATACCAAAAAGAACGCGCCGCTACCAAAGCCACCGTTTTTACAACGACTACCAAAGAAGAAAAACAAGCTTTAGCTTATTTAGAAGCGCAAAGCAAAAAACTAACACAGCAAGAAAGTGCTAAAGAAACAACTGCTAAAGCGGAAGCAGAAGCAGCGCGTTTAGCAAAAGCGGAAGCGGCGCAAAAAGCGGAGGCCGCGCGTCAGGCAGAAGCAGCGCGTTTAGCAAAGTTGGAAGCGGATCAAAAAGCGGAAGCCGCGCGCCAGGCAGAAGCAGCGCGTTTAGCGAAAGTGGAAGCGGATCAAAAAG
>CAYUZF010000048.1:8805-16995 GCA_964449615.1 uncultured Aureispira sp. | reverse complement strand
GCCGCGCGCCAGGCAGAAGCAGCGCGTTTAGCGAAAGTGGAAGCGGATCAAAAAGCGGAGGCCGCGCGCCAGGCAGAAGCAGCGCGTTTGGCGAAATTGGAAGCGGCGCAAAAAGCAGAGGCAGAAAACAAAGTAGCTCAAAGACAACAGGTTCAAAAGGCAATGCCTTTGAATACAACCAACTTTGAACTGTACACTGTTCGCAAGAACGAAAACATTTGGACTATTCAGCGTCGTTATCCTAGAGCGAATGCCAGAACAATATTGATGTTAAACGGATTAACATCACACGACATCTTGCGCGAAGGCATGCAGTTGAAAATTCCTGTAGAATAAAAGGGTAGGATCATGCTTTATGAAAAAAGGGAATTGCCGAAGGGTGATTCCCTTTTTTTGTGCCGTAGTTTATTTTTGTTCAGGCAAGGAACAGAGGGTCGTTAGAGCTGGGAATAAGGGAATAAATTTAATTAATTGTCAGCTAAATATCAGGGATTGATTAAGAAGTTCAATATAGAGGCAACTTTATTCAGTGTTCTAAAAAAAAAGAATTAAATTGGAGGAGTAAGCAACACCCCTCGTACGCTCGTATTGCATAAGAAAGAAAAACACAAAGCTATAAGTTTTTGATTTTCATTGCTATAGAATTATATTATTTTGATAATTAAACCTTATACGCTGCTGCACCAGGTATAAAAATTGTACTTCTACACAATGCCAACAGATCGAACTATTTGTCAAATCGCCCCCCGTTTTAAACAATTTCTATTTATTTGCTGTTTATTGCCGCTTTTTCTGGCAACTGCTGTACAGGCGCAAGAAAAGGTAGAACTATTTAACAGCTTGGAACAAATTGGCCCGCTCCGAACCTTGAACAAAACGTTTGACTTGGAAGCAGGCGAGAATCTTATCGTCTCCGTAACTCCTATGCGTGGGAAGTTGAGACGGTTGACCATAGATGTTCCTAATTCTGATTTTAAGCACGTTAATAAAAAGATACAGCAGATCGACCGCGCTTTGATTACGGTTTCTAAAACAGGAACGTACGCTTTCCATTTCAAAAATGGCAGCATCTTTAAGAAAGAAGTAGACATTAAAATTTTTAAGCAGCGCAGTACGATGAACAAAGATACTTTGTATCTGCACGATGTTATTTTTTCTGCTTTTCGAGATACCATCAAAAAATTTAGAGACGACACCATTCCTGTACCTGACATTTTTGAGTACGAATTTGTGCTCAATCCAGCGCTCAATTACGGCGCCGTCAGCGATTCTACCATTTTAGAAGAATTGATCAAAGAAGACGATACCGAATACCAATATGCGGCTTATTGGATTGGATTGGGAACCGAATCTATTCGGGCATACAACGATTTAAAAGCAAATCCGCCCGCAAGTTGGCTGATTCAGGGCATCAACGAGCCGCTCATGGCTTATGGGTTAGGCGTCACCAATGTATTGCCTTTGAGTGCTTCTTCCATTTCCCGCGATGTGATGTTTAAATTCATGAACCCTGAAGAATTCAACGCGACCAACCGAAAACCGCGCTTGACGAGGCGAGATAAGCGGGGGGATTTTTACAACCGCATTCCAATCAGCAGCGCCAGTAAATACAAAGAACTGCTGTTGAGTGTGCGCAATTTTAACACCACTACGGGTATTCCTGTCTATATCAAGTTTGTCAAATTCAAATTAGACCGTACTTACTTCAACGAGTACATCGTTCGGGAGCGCGTGCAGGAAATATTTAGAGAAAAGACCCTAAAAGTACTTAAGCCAGAAGAGGGGTAGGCGGGTAAATTGCTCTTTCCCCCACTACAAGAAGCTATTTTCTACCAAACCAAATCATATTTTATAGTGATGAACTGCACTATTGCCAATTGTATAAAATACAGATTACTGGGACTGTTGTTTTGTTTTTTGTGGAGTACTACGGTGCAGGCGCAGGGAAACAAATCAGGGTTTATCCAAAATCGCGTCCAAAGTAAATCGCGTCGTTTAGTAGAGGAGAAAGTCAGCGCGCTCAAAAGTACAGGCCGCAGAGGGGCTGTTGGCACCAAACGCGCCCTCAAAAGCTCCCTTAAAGGCGCTCGGTACGAACCCAGCGAAAACCTAGATCCAACTTTAGATGAGTTGATCGAAGACCCTGAAAAACGCGCCAGCTTGACCAATTCCAACAACGATGGCCGTTACATTGAGTTGTTGGGAGAGTGGACGACGATGCCCAGTGATGCAGAATTGAAATTGCGGGCAGAAATCCAAGCTTTTGAAGATTCGCTGCGCAACATCGACCGCAAACTCCTGCGCCAAACACGCAACATTTGGGACGACAGCCGTCCGATGGTTATTTTTGGTTGGCACCCGTATTGGATGGGTAATTTGTACAAAGGGTACGATTATGGAATGTACAACGTGGTATCCTATTATTCTTATGATATTAATCCCGATCAAGGAGGGCCACAAAACCCACAAGTGATCAATGAGTTTTTGGCGAGTGATTTTGTGCAAACGGCTCAGGGTCAAGGCTGTAGCGCGTTGTTGTCCATCACTTGCCACGGGGAACAAAACGTACGGCGTTTTCTCAACAACAACAATATTGCACAGCGGCGGCTGTTGGATTCGCTGGTGTTTATTTTAGATTCTACGAATGCCGACGGGATTGAAATCAACTTTGAAGGGGTCAATACAGAGTTGAAAAATGATTTTAACCGCTTTGTGCGTACGTTGTCTACAACAATCACAGCGGCGCGCGGCGATACGAGCTTTGTGTTCCTGAGTGTACCGCCTTACGACCCCAACAACGTCTACGATATTGCCCTGCTGCAAAATTTTGTCGATATCTTTGTAGTCAAGGGATTTGACATGCACGAGACGCCCAAAGGGTTGGCCAAGCAACCGTCAGCGCCCCTCAATTACAGCCGACTAACCACTACCCCCGATATTCGAAAGGCCGTAGACAAATACATTGCTAACTTGGGTCCTTTGTATAGTGCGCGGCTGGTTTTAGCTTTGCCCTATTCGGGGACGCTCTGGTATACCGACGGCGTGACGGAAGAGGTGCTGGATATGCGTTCGGTGACCTTTAGTGACGTGCAATTTGAATTTGTTATGCAGATGAACAACTTCGACCGTTTCCCTGGAGCGCGCTTGCGTTACGATAGCATGATGACGTACCATGCCTTTAGTTATTACGACTATTATAACGTGGATACACTAGCAGGCGATATACCCGTAGATGTCACGTTGTATTTTGACGATACGACTTCTTTGCGCAAAAAATACGACTACATCATCGACAGCCGTTTGGGTGGGGTCGGTGTACAGTTTTTGGGGAATGATGCAGGGTTTTATCGTTTGGAGCAAGTCCTTTCCAATGCTTTTATGGAAGAAATCGAGCCTGTGAATACCAAGCTAGCGGAGCTGAATAGCAAGAGCAATATGATGCGAGAGAATGCCATTTATTTGCTGGCTGTATTGCTTTACCTAGCTATTTTTATGTCCATCGGTTTTTGTGCGGCTTTGTTTAATGTCAAGGTGCGCCAAGCGCTGTTTCAAGAAGGCCGTTTTAGAGTACTGTTTATGATTTTTATTACCATACTTATCCTCCTATTGGGCGGGTACATGGGCCTCTTTCGAGGAACGACGTTGCCGCTGATGGTAGGGGTTGTCTTCGGTGCTTTTATGAGTTGGTTGGGTTGGAAATATTTCAGCCGTAGAAAATCGCTTACTCCTTAGTATTAATTTTAGAAAGCTTTTGAAGGGGTTTTTTCCAGTGTTTGGTTGGAATTAAATTCCCTTAGTTATTGCTAGCAACATGAATTACACAATAAAGACCTTTTCGCCGCTTCTTACTTTGTTTTTTGTCTGGATGGCACTGAATGCCAATGGACAGGGGCCTTTGTTTAGAGGAGATTTTGATTCCATCGAAGCCCAGCGCCTAGAAAATCGACGTCCTTTGCAGGCTACAGAACCCATGCAGGAGCGGGTAGATGAGAAAATTAACGAACAACGCTTGTTGATGCTGGCCTATGAGTGGTGGGGCATTCCTACCGATCGAGAACAGCGCCGCATTGACAAAGCCATCAACAGCCGCTACGAGCCTTATAATACTTCGTTGGAAAATCCCGACTGGCGCAATGCCAACGGTACCTTCTACCGCAGTACGGGCAACATCCATCCCAAGCAAAATGTAACGGTATTGGGTTGGCATCCTTACTGGGAGGGCGATACTTATAAAACGTACAATTACCGATTATTAACACATCTGGCCTATTACGGTTACGAAGTCAATCCTTTCACAGGTGGGTACAGTAATTTTGAGGCCATCTACGATTTTACCAGCAGCGACTTGATCAATACCGCGCATTTGGATACGTGCAAAGTATTGTTGACCGTGAGCAATAGGGGAGAGGCGAACAACGATATTTTCTTTACCAGCGAACCCGATGTACAGAGCAACCTCATCGACAGTTTGATTAGTATTTTGTACCGTGCCAATGCCGATGGTATCGACATCAATTTTGAGGAGGTGCCCAGCCATCAGAAAGACAATTTTATAGATTTTGTCAAAGAATTATCCTTTGCAGTGCGGGAAGCCAATCAAGATTATGTTATTAGTATGTCGGTGCCGATTTATGACAAGGACAATACCTACGACTTGCCACAGCTCAAACCCTGGGTAGATTTGTTTGTCATTGGCAGTTATAATTTCCACATACAGCCTGCGCAACTCAACGAAGGCCCACTAACTCCGCTTACTGACCTAGATGCAGGCATACGGGCAACGGTTTGTCTATACGAAATGTACACCACATTGGACGAATTACTGGCGGTGCCTTACAGCATTTCAGAGGTGACTTTGCTGCACGATATTGACTATGAAAATCGGTTGCGCGATTCGCTCAATTACTACATTCGGCGCACCTACAGCAACCTAGAGTATGCCACCTACGACATAACGGACGTACTCAATACCATCAAGATCACCCGCGATGAAGATGGCCGTCCGCTGTGGCAAATTCCCTCCATCAATCGCCTACTGCGCCGCACCAATTGTATGGGCATGCTTTCGCAACAGGTACCTGCTAAACGCCAAAAAGATAAAGTAGAGTTCTTTTTGTTTGAACCCAAGAAAGACACGTTGATTTTTAAAGAGTACGATTTGTTTAGAAATATCGCGGTGCAGGCAGAGGTAGATTCGCAAGCATTGGATTTAAACCAACTTATTGGTTATTACAAAGATAAAATAGGCAACGACCACTACGGCAGCTTGGTACTGGGCGTCGCTTACCACGGGGCGGTTTGGTACAAAGACCGTGCAGGGGAAAAGGATTTTGAAGGCTACATGCCTTACAGCGAAATTTTGCGCCTAGCCGAACAGGGGCGCGCCAGTGTGGATTACGATAAGTCCACGCATTCGTTGGAGGCGACGGTGCGCGATTCTTTGGGGGGCGTGTACAAGATTTATTTTGACAATTCTACTTCGCTGAGCAAGAAATTTGATTTTGCAGTAGACCAGCAGCTGGGCGGAATTGGGATCTGGGCGCTAGGCGCTGACTATGCGCACACCGATTTGTGGGCGAGTATCGAGCGCAGTTTTGTGGACAAGCGGGTTTGGAACGAAGACAAAGGAGTGTACACGAGGGTTACGATTGAGAAAGAGAACAAAATTTCTTATACCATACAATATTTGCTGCGCCGCTATAGAAATTTGATTTTTGCCACTCTGTTTTTTATCACTATATTTATATGTATCAGTTTTGCCTTTTCGGTATTGGATTGGAAAGTGCGGGATGTACTGTTTTATAGTGGGTCGTTTAGAATTTTCTACCTAGTGGTCTTTACCGTAGCGCTGTTGTTAATTGGCAACTGGATGGCTTGGTTTCAAAATCGAATGATTACGTTTGCCATCGGCACGGCTCTAGGCTTATTGCTCACCTGGGTGGCCTCGAATATTGTAGACAGCAGCCAAAAAGAATTGCCCTAGCATACAAGACAAAGAAACAACATTTAACGATTGAACACTTATCTAATATAAACGAACATGGGAAAGGTTATTGCCAGAGAATTTCTATGGTTTTTTGTGGGGCTGATTGCGGCCATTCCATTGGGCATAGTATTTCTGTGGTTTTTTGGATTTACAGGAGAAACCATCAATCTAACAGAAATTAGAAAGAATTACATTTTTTGGTTGTATTTGATTGGTTGTTTGACCTCTTTTGTAGGCATCTATATTATTCGCTTTATTGGCATGGCGCTCAAGTCGCTGACTGCTAAGGAAGAAGAATACGAAGAAGAATAACCTCATTGGTGCAGGCATTTAGGGAGCATTGTTAGTTATTCTAACGAAACGCACAGCAACTAAAAAAACAAGGAGTCATATGATACACGAAGCGGTTTCGGCAATTGCAGGCGAACTCAATCGGTTTTTGCAAAGCAAACACAACATTACAGAGGAGAAAGTAGTACTGTCTAGCGTCATCAATTTGGACGGGAGCGTAGCCGTACAAGAACCCGACAAAATTGTCATGACCTTAGCCAATTTGGAAATGGACAAGACGCAGAGCAACGTCGGTAGTTACAAACAGACACCTAAAGGAACGTATAAGAAAGATAAGCCACCCGTATACATGAATTTGACCATCTTATTCTCGGCTTACTTTACTACAGAGAACTATCAAGAAGGACTAAAATTTATTACTTCTGTAATTGCCTTTTTCCAATCGCGGGGCGGAGCCTTTTCACCGCAAGATACGCCCGCCATCAATGGGGTCGTGGATCGCTTGCAAGCAGAAATGATTTCTTTGGACATGCGTGATTTGAGCAATTTTTGGGGTTCTATGGGCTCTAAGTATTTGCCTTCTGTAATTTATAAAATTAAAACTATTCCCGTCAAGCACGAGATATTGCGTCCAGAAATTCCTGTTATCAAAAAGATATAGGGGGCGTTGTTGGATTATACTATTAGACCCGTACAGTGTTCTTTAGTTATCGACGAATACTATACATAAGCTATTGATTAGAATGTCTATCAGAAAAAGAAAAAAAGCGGGGCAGTTTCCCAAAATTCAATTAGAACTCTTGGCACAGTTTAAAGAGTTGCTGCAATTTGATGTGAAACACGATTATTTTAACGAAAAAGAATTTCCTGTTGGCAAATTGACCATTCGCCCTACCGATACCACTAGAGCGGTGATGCGACAGAACAGCTTACAGTTTCGAGCGCAGCCAAGTGGCTTTTTGCTGGGCTTTGGCGGAACAACGCAGTACATTCCACTTATGGAAAGTACCAAACCAGTGCAGTTGTCTTTTATTATAGAACTCTACGACAGCAAATTCTTAAACTATACTGATTTGCCCTTCGAATTTAGCGACAGGAAGGTATTTTATTTTCACAACCGCGATTACGATAAAGAAACAACGGATTACAACAACCTATCACAAGACCGATTGGTGAGTTCCGAAGATAAGATTGAGGTGTCGGCGCATTTGTTCAATTACGATTTTGACGAAGAGCAGTATGGAACGGAGATCGAGGTTCAGAATGCATTGGAGGAAACGGTTTTCTCTGCAATCATGGACGACGGTGCCGATACTTGTGAGGTGAGTTTGCTGGGCTTGCCCGAGGGGAAGTATTCTTTGTTGGTCAATGGCTTAGAAGAAAAAAGCTTCTATTTGTATACGGGGTTGCGCCCGCTGTTTGGAGTGTTGGATATCTTTATAGATAAGGACGATTTTAGCGAGTATAGTTTTTACAACGACGAAGAGGAATTGATCAAACGCGATTACAATTTGCATTTTGGCGTGCGTTCTGTACGTTGGAAATACGTATTGTTAGAGAACAACGCCGAGCGACAACACAAGGAACACGAAGTCTACGACAGCGTTAAGAAAAACGATTACCTACCTGTGCCTTTTACGTTGGCCGAACCGATGGATTTTGATGGGCGGGAGGTCTTTGGTATTTGGACAGATAAAAAAATTCCTTTCGAGGAGCGACAGCCACAGCGTTTTAAATTAAAAACCAAGCGGGGCAAAAGCGGTGTGGAATGGATTGTGCCCTTGCCCAGTGCATCGGCGATGGCAGACCTAAAAGTTAATCCAGAAGACTCCAGCGAGCTGTACGCCGAATTATTGGTCTATTTATAGGAAAAGCACAGGGAGTTGGTCACAAAAATGCCATAGAAAGCGGTA
>CAYUZF010000048.1:6071-8795 GCA_964449615.1 uncultured Aureispira sp. | reverse complement strand
AAATTTTTTTTTCAAAATTGAGGTTTACTCCCAATAATTAGTATATTTGTAACGGCTCGGAAAAAGACCCTCGAAAAGCGGTCTTAGAAGCGCCGACTAAAAAATATTAAATTAACTAAATTTAAACAAATTTATCATGGCAAAACAATATGCAACACCTGGTGTGTATATCGAAGAAAAAGGTGCCTTTTCAAACTCAGTAGTATCTGTAGCTACTGCTGTACCTGCATTTGTAGGTTACACAGCTAAGGCTTCTGCTGGACAGAGAGACATCACGAACACGCCCATGCGTATTACCTCATTGGTAGAGTATGTTAGCTACTTTGGAGCTGCTCCAACAACTACTTTCTCTATCGATTCTGACGGTGACAACTACAGCCTAACTGCTGACCAAGAGTCTAACTACAACCTATTCCGCAGCCTTCAGTTGTTCTTCGCGAACGGTGGTGGTGCTTGCTACATCGTATCTGTTGGCCAGTATGGTCAAGGTGTTAGCGCCAACCAATTGATCGGTGCTGAAAACGGTGGTGGTATCACTGCTTTGTTGAAAGAGCAAGAGCCTACTCTATTGGTAGTTCCTGATGCTGTTTTGTTGGAAGAGAACGATTGCGCTGCTGTACAGCAGGCAATGATCAAGCACTGTGGTGCGGATACTCGCAGCCGTTTTGCTATCTTGGATGTATGGAATGGCCACAAAGCTAGAACGTTGTTGGACGATGACGTAGTAACTGCTGCTCGCGGACACTATGGCAACAACTTCCTAGATTTCGGTGCTTCTTACTACCCATGGGTAGCTGCTACTGTTGTTAGCTCTGACGATTTGAGCTACAAAAACATTAGCAACCCTGACAGCTTAGTTGAAGTATTGAACAACGAAGTAGATGAGAATGTATCTGCTGGTTATGTAAAAGCTGAAAAAGGTGATTTGATCAAAGAAGAAATTGCTAAAATTGAAGACGAAGATGCCAACACTAACTCTGTTAGCAACTTGTTGAAAGCAGTTAGCCCAATTTACAACGATGTTTTGGGGCAGATCAAAGAGCAATTGAACATCATGCCTCCATCAGGTGCGATCGCTGGTATCTACGCATTGGTAGATAGCTCTGTAGGGGTATACAAAGCGCCTGCTAACGTAAGCATCTCTGGTGTTAGCGCTCCAACAGTAAACATTACTGCTGAGGAGCAAGAAAACTTGAACTTGCCTTTGAATGGTAAAGCTGTAAACGCTATCCGCCCATTCGTAGGAAAAGGTACTTTAGTTTGGGGTGCACGTACCCTAGACGGTAACAGTGGTGACTGGCGCTATATCAGTGTTCGTCGTACAATGATCATGTTAGAGCAATCTATCAAGTTCGCTTGTGAGCCTTACGTATTCCGTCCAAACGACACCAACACTTGGTTGGCTGTACGTTCTATGATCACTAACTTCTTGCGTAACCAATGGCAAAACGGTGCTTTGGTTGGTTCTTCGGAAGCAGAAGCATTCTTAGTAGATTGTGGATTAGGAACTACAATGACTCCTCAAGATGTATTGGATGGTTATATGAAAGTAACAGTAAAAGTTGCGATCTCTCGTCCTGCTGAGTTTATCATCATCTCCTTCCAGCAAAAAATGCCTGGTGGTGAGTAGAGATTAATTGGTTGTAGCCAATTAATTATCGGAGCATAGGCTCCACAAAGAAACCTTTTTCAAATAAAAATAACATAAAAACTATATATTATGGCTGTTGATTATAGCGATCACCCCGTAAACGGCGCGGACTTTTGGCCTTTAGCAAAATTTGCATTCCGCGTTAGCATCGAAGATCTTCCAGAGTTGGGTTTCCAAACTGTAGAGGGACTAGAAACTGAAGTTTCTATCATGGAATACCGTGACGGTAACGCTGGCGTTTTGTTCAAATCTAAAAGACCAGGTTTGGTAACGTACAGCAACATTACTTTCAAAAGAGGTGAGTTCATCGGTGATGCTCACATCAGAGACTGGATGCACTTGTACCAGTGGGAGAAAGTAGACAACCGTACTAAGCGTAGAGAAATCATTATCGAGTTGTTGGACGAAGGTGACAACACTATGATTACTTGGACTGTACGTGGATGTTTCCCCGTGAAATTTACTCCAACTGCATTGGATGCAGAAGCAGATTCTGAAGTAGCAGTTCAAGAAATTGAGATTGCTTGCGAATCTTGGACTCAAGATGTTGGATCCTAAGCATAATTAGTTCGTTTAAGTTATATTAACTTAACGTCAAATAATAGACCTAGTAGAAAGCTTATTTCTGCTAGGTCATTTTTTATTTGTTTTATACGGCAAACTTTTGTATTTTAGAGTTGCCTTGACTTGTGGCGTAAAACAAAGAATTCAGAAGGGCCAACTGTCTAACTGAACACCTACCAAGACTTTGTTGTAGTTGTGGGTCATTTATTAGGCAATGAGTAAGAATTCCTATTTGGTACACCATCCCACAACCACCCTTATTTTTGCTTATTTATTTCTAGACTCCACCAAATAAATTAAACAAAATGCCAGAACTACCACCAATCAGCTCTAACTACAGCACCCCCAGCACCGACACTGGAACTTGGCCACTTTCTAAATTTTCTTTCGAAGTGAGCATCGGAGGTTTTAGCGGGAAAGTCGCTTTTCAAGCTATGGATGGCTTGGGAGCAACCATTGCTACCATGAAGTTTAGAGATGGAAACTCCACTATGTTTTATGAGCAATCT
>CAYUZF010000048.1:4266-5994 GCA_964449615.1 uncultured Aureispira sp. | reverse complement strand
ACCGTTACAATCACGCTCTGTGAGTTGAGCGGAAGTGGGTTGAGCCATGTTTTTAATTGGACCTTAGACCGCGCTTATATTACTAAGTTTACGCCTTCTGGGTTGGACGCAGAATCTGACGGGGAAGTGGCATTGGAAGAAATTGAAATTACTTACCAATCGTTCTCTATGGAAGCTGGCGGACTTTTGGGAGCACTTTCTGGCTTAGGAGGCATTGTAGGAGCCGCGGCCAAGATTGGAGCTGCTATTATTTAATCCGAGCTGCTATTATTTAATCCTTATTAACAACCACATCTACCGTATACTAATACTGCGCATCCTATGGATTTAATGAAGAATATAGCCGGCTTTATGAACGAGCCGATTCCGAGTTTCTTTTTTGAAGTACTCGTGATAGAAAAATTTGATCTGAGCAATCCGTTTGCCCTAACAGCTGCGACCGCATCTATGGCCATGCAGGCCTTGGATCCTATTGCTACGGCTTTTTCTGACGTACAAGGCTTAACAGTTTCTTTTAAAACAACGGAAATTAATGAAGCAGGGTGGAGTTCTCCAAGACCTACCTTTGATCGCGTCAACAACGACGAACTTACCTTGGTGCGTTATCTGCGTCCGCGTCACATTGGAGTGATGGGCTTTTCACTGGATCCATTGACAGGATGGTGCCAAGAGACCATGCAAACGGTCAAGACTTGGGAAGCGCAGGTGGTAAAAAAAGACGTTATGGTTTTTATTTATCATCCTATGATACAAAACCCACTTCCTGTGGGGCCTTCTTCGATGCCCGTGGCAGGTTTTATCTTGCAAGATGCTTTTCCAACGAGTTGGGGCGTGAGCGATTTAAGTTCAACAGCAGGAGATGCTCCAATCAAAGAAACAATCAAATTTAAATATACTGAAATCCAGCGTTTGGCTATTCCACCCGCATAAAAAGAATAAAGAACCATGTCTGTATCTATTAATAAGTTGACCGTAAACACGAAAGTAAACAAGAAAGGTGGGAAGGACAAAGACGGCGGCGGTAAAGAAAAAGGCGGCGGCGGTGGCGGCGGCCTTAGCAAGATGGAACGCGAAGAGATCATCGAAGAGTGCTTGAACCGCGTAGAGGAGTTGTTGGATTATCGTTTGCGCCCTTAATTACTACGCCCTATCGGCATTGTCCCCCTATAATATTACCACACCTATTAGCCGGCTAAGTCTCTACTTACGCTGAACAACATTTAACACCATATATATATACAATGGCTGAATCTAAGTCTCCCGTAAAAGAACTCAAAAGTGGTATAGTAGATTTTGAAGTTACTTTAGATGGTACCGAAGTACCCAAAACGATGATGATCCTAGAAATCGAAGTCATCAAGGAAATCAACAAAATACCCTACGCCAAAATATTAATCTCCGATGGTGATTCTAGAGAACAAACGTTCCCACAGAGCGACAACGCTATCTTTGAACCTGGAAAAGAAGTAGAGATCAAACTGGCCCACGACCCGACGGGAACAAAAGGCTCTGTTTTTAAAGGAATTCTGATAGAACACGGCGTCAAATTGCGGAGAAATGGACTGGGCTTTTTGGTGCTTACCTGTCGCGACGAATCGATAGCGTTAACCGCTGGTAGAAAAAACATGATTTTCTACGACCAAAAAGATTCGGATATTATTTCTTCGATCTTCCAAGAAGCGGGTGTCAAATCTTCTGTTGACGTAGAAGCAACAACTGGCACGCACA
>CAYUZF010000048.1:0-4256 GCA_964449615.1 uncultured Aureispira sp. | reverse complement strand
AAAAAACTCATACAGTATTACAGTACCGATTGGGATTTTGTACAAGCTAGGGCAGATGCCAACGGATTGGTCACCGTTATTGACGAAGGTAAAATCAGCATCAAAAAGCCGACCGTTTCCGAATCGACAGAAGTAGAAATCAACTACGGAGTAGATTTAATGGAACTGGATTTAAAACTAGATGCCCAACATCAATACGAAGATGTACAGGCCAATTTTTGGGATTATACCAAACAAGCCATTGAGAATACCGCAGGCGCAAAACCAACGACCAACAAACAAGGTGATGTAGACAGCCAAAAATTATCCGCCATTCTCAAACAAAAAGAACTGGTACATACCACGGCTCCTGTTACCAAAGAAGTGATTCAGGCATGGGCAGACGCCGTTTACCAGCGTGGGCATTTGTCTAGAATTCGCGGACGCATGAAGTTTGTGGGTTCGAGCAAAATTATATTGGGCAAGACCATAGCATTAGGAAAAGTAGCGGCCCGTTTCAACGGCGATGGCTATATTAGTAAAGTACACCACACCGTCAAAAACGGACAGTGGTTGACCGAAGTAGAATTTGGCTTGCCGCAACGTTCCCACCTAGAAACTTATCCCAATGCGACGCCATTGGGTGCGGGGGGAGCTTTACCAGCAATCAGCGGTTTGCAGCATGGCGTAGTCATCAAAATTGACGGTGATCCAGATGGGCAGTACCGCGTTTTGGTTAATATTCCCATTATTGATAACTTAGAAGGCGAAGGTGTTTGGGCGCGTTTGGCCAATAGTTATGCCACCGAAGACTGTGGGTTTATCTTTTTTCCCGAAGTAGGGGACGAGGTCGTGCTGGGCTTTTTTGACAACGATCCAACCTATCCTGTCATTCTAGGTTCTTTGTACAGTAATAAAAAAATGATTACGACCGAAGAAACCCACGACCCTGCCGATAAGAATATTTTTAAGGCAATCTCTTTTAATAAGGGACAAATGCGGATGGAGTTCCAAGATGATCCAGGCAACAACATCATGAAGATGTTTACCGAGGATAAAATGATGTTGGAAATCAACGATGCGGACGATAGCATTACCTTAGAAGATCCTGTCAATAAGAACAAAATGGTTTTTGATGGCAAAGGGATTACGATTACGTCTGATTTAGATTTGACCATAGATATAAAAGGGGAAATTAAAGTAACTGGCGCTAAGAACATAGCGATGAAGGCTACCCAAGACATCAAGGGAGAAGGCATGAACATCAAATTAAAAGCCCAGACCAATTTTGATGCACAAGGCACCATGTTCAACATCAAAGGGTCGGGTACAGGAACCGTCGATGGCGGGGGAATGTTAACGCTCAAAGGCGGTATGGTTTCTATTAATTAAGTACAACAAGCACTAAAAAATAAACAAATATGGCACCTCCAGCAGCAAGAATTTCTGATATGCATGTTTGCCCTATGGTCACAGGAACCGTCCCCCATGTTGGCGGCCCGATTGCTCTAGGGTGTATGACGGTTCTCATTGGTAAAATGCCTGCCGCCCGTGTAGGGGATATGGCAGTTTGTACTGGCCCGCCCGATACCGTAGCCGCGGGTTCTGGTACCGTAATGATTGGCGGAATGCCCGCTGCCCGAATGGGGGACAGCACCGCACACGGGGGCACCATCGTCAAAGGAGAACCCACAGTGATGATCAACTAAGAGAAAATTCTTTAATTTACCCTATTTTTAATAGAGGAATAAAGTAAGAAGCTGAAGAAATACATCTGTATTTCTTCAGCTTTTTTTTTATGAAAATTGTAAAATACAACTTGTAGCGCATCCTTATCCAGCATTGTGAAAGCCTGCACTCTTATTATCAAACTTAAACCAATCCTCCACAGCACCTTTAAACCGATTTCAAAATTTAGAGGTATTAAAAGTAGAATTGGAAACGGTGTTTAACAAAGGCAAATTTGATGCTTTTGTCAACAAGCAAATGGGGACAATCGTAGGCCAATCTTTGGATCGAAACAAGAAAGAGCGCCCTACCGAGCAGGATGCCATAGCATTACTCAACCAGGGCTTAAAAGCGGTAAAAGAAGCGCAAGTGTCTCCTTATTTTGACTATCAATACTACCAAGCTTACGACGACAATAATTTTGAGTATATGGTGGGCAATGTGTTGCCTACGGATGTAGAGTTTTTGGTGGCAATTCAACAAGCGGCTACGGCTGCACCGACCAACGCGCCCAATTATCCAGCTTTTCAACAAACGTACCGCAATTGGGCAGAGAAGATCATCAACCAATTGCACCGCATAGAAGGAACAGACACGTTGTTTCACATCGACGACATTCGCGCTGGTTTATCTAAAATAGGGGACAATGCGTTGACCACAGAAGTAACCGAGGCCATTTACCAACTAACAGAAACTATTGAGAAAGGAACTTTATTAAAAACATTTATTGCACAAACAGCCACGCAACTCAACCGTCTGGCAGCACAACCAAGTACCCTGGCCTACAAAAACTACCCCGCCTCCGAAAAAGGCCAACTGGAAGACTACTTGGTGCTGCTGCCCACCCAAGCCCGAGTAACCGCCGATAGCGGCAAAGCGTCCAAATCCAGCATAGAACTGGTGAAAGCCACCATCAGCTACGGCGGCGGGAGCTACGGCACGCCCGTTAAGTTTCTGTTTATGGCGGTGACGGATGTAGAAAAGTTCTTCAACAGCATCGACCTCAAAGACATCAACTACAAAGGCCAAGACCTAAGCGGCTTGTTAAAAATGATCAACGTAGGTGTAAAAGTGAAAAGTGCAGGGGCAATGATCGGCGCAGAAGATTTGATTTATAAAAGCAGCAACGTCGATTACTTCGAAGTCGAACTGCTGGTAAAAAGTATGTTATCCAAGAATGAAAACAAGCTCATCGACCTACAAACCGCCATCAGCTGCAAAAACAATACGTACAAAATAAGCTTTGAAGACGGCGCTACCTACATCAGCGGCCGCACCTACCTCAAACCCAAGTACGAATATCAATAATTTTTTATCCACAACCACTAAAAACAAACAACATGGAAACAACTTCTTTTTTTGACAAATGCAAAGGCATCGGACACGTACTTACTAGACTGGCCCTGCTGCTGGGCGTAGTGCTGTTCGGTACCGCCGCTATTTTATTTTCCACCACCCCCGCACAAGCCGATGCCCCGCAGATGGGGAATGGGGCTGGGAAGTATGGGATGAGTATAGCTTCTGTGATTAGTGCTTCAAATAAAGCGACATGGTATGTAGTTGTATGGGATACGGAAACTGGGCGTAGTAAGATTTATTATGGGACTACTCAGAATGGAACAAAACCCGCAGCGGGAATGTATAACCTCCCCACTTCCCCTTTGTAAAACCACCTTCCCGCTAGTGGGAAGCAAGGCGTACATACAAGGGCTCTATTTTAAAAACCAAGGCTTTGTTTTTCCACTTTTAACAAGAAAAATGTACATTTATCCTTATATTTATAGCATTAAGGAGCTGGTTCTAGTCCATCAACACTAGAACTGGCACTATCCTTGAAAATTCATTCAACCAATTATCAACTTCAAAAATACAAACAAATGGAAACGACTTCTTTTTTTGACAAATGTAAAGGCATCGCTCTAGTTTTAGGGGTAGTGCTGTTCGGTACAGCCGCTATTTTATTTTCTACTACCCCCGCACAGGCCGATGCCCCGCAGATGGGGAATGGTGCTGGTAAGTATGGGATGAGTATGACGGCTACTACTAGTAGCACTGGGGCTGACTTCTGGTATTTAGTAGTATGGGATACGGAAACGGGACGTTCCAAAATGTACTACGGGTCTCCTAAAATCAATGGTACTAAAAGTGCTGCTAGTAGTTTTAATTTGCCAGCTTTTCCTTTATAGATTAATGTGTTAGTATAGCTTTGAAAGCTAGAAATTGATTTTAGCCAATTATTGTAAAAAAAATGGAAAACAACAATTTTTCAAACAAGGCTAAGAATTAAGAATTTAGCATTGGTGCTTTTTAGTGTGGCCAGTGTGCTATTCGGCATAGCCGCAATTATACATTCTACTACCCCCGCACAGGCCGATGCCCCGCAGATGGGGAATGGTGCTGGTAAGTATGGGATAATAATGACTAGTGTTGTGGATGGTCATAGTGACAATACATATTGGTATATAGTGGCATGGGATACGGAGACAGGACGTTCTAAAATGTATTATGGTTCTGTAAAGGAAGGTACAAAAGCTGCTCATAGTAGGTTT
>CAYUZF010000047.1:26336-28217 GCA_964449615.1 uncultured Aureispira sp. | reverse complement strand
GCCGCTACCAGATTTACGCTTGTTCGAGTTGGGCAGGGTATACCATTATTAATCCTACGGTTTTATCAAGCAAAACAGGTGGGCCTTTGGCGGGTGCTTGGGCGACCATGCAACACATAGGTGAAGCGGGTTATGTAGAAATGGTGAAAGATTGTCAAGAAGCAACGGCGCGCTGCGTGGCGGCGGTCGAAAAAATTCCCGAACTAGAAGTAATGGGTTCGCCCGACATCAATTTGGTGGCCATCGCCTCCACTGATCCAAGCATCAACATCTTTGGCATCAGCGATTTCATGGCCAAACGCGGCTGGCACATCCAAGTGCAATTGGCTTCTAGCTGTGGCCGCGAGGCGCTGCATTTAAGCATCAACCGCGCCAACGTAGCCTTTATTCCCGAACTAATGGAGCTGTTGCAAGAGGCTGTCGCCGAACAGAAAAACAGTCCCAAAACAGAAGGCATGGCCATTGATCCAAGCATGTTTGCTCCCATGCTCGACAACCTAGATGCGGCTACTTTTGACAACTTGGCGGAGATGCTCGGCATGGGCAGCAGTGGCGAGGGCGCTGGCTTGCCCGATGATATGGAAATGATCAACAACATGCTCAACCAATTGCCACCACCACAGCGCAACGTGTTGTTAACGGAGTTCATGAATAAATTATTCACAGTTGCGGGGTAGGCGTTTTGTAGTAGGGGGCAGCACAGGAAGCACAGTCGAAATGCTGCTCCCTACTATACAAACAACACCTCACAAAAAACATCAACGCTTCACCAACCGTAGGGTTTGTGCCGCATCGGCGCGCTGCACCCGCACGGCATACGCCCCCACTGGCCAAGCCGAAACATCCAACTCCAATACAGAACGCTGCACCTGCCTCTGCTCATAGACCAATTGACCCATTCGATTGTAAACCGCTACCGAATAAGGACTGCCTGCAACCAGGTTTAAGCGTACGACGACGCTACTGGGATTCGGGGTTAACGAAGCCAACAAAGATTCGGGTAATTTAGACGTATTAGTAAATGCAATAGCGCGGCAACTGGAGCGTTCTACACAGTGGTAGTGCTGCACCTCTACGGCAACCGTTCCGCCATTAGCTGCTTGGTAACTTTGATTGGTAGCCCCCACAATTGGTAGCCCCGTAGCGCAATCAATCCATCGGTAATGGGCATTCGGCGCATTGGCAGTAAGAACGTTGCCCATAACCGTTATGGCAGTGTCAATCAGCAAACTGGGCGTACAAGCCTGTTCGTAAGTAGTTCGGTTAGAATTTAGCAACGAATCCATTAAAATGGAACTGGCACTGCAATCGTATTTCAACCAATAATCTAAAAAAGGCAGCAAATAATCCAACATCATGGCTTGTTGTTCCGCCCTAGAAACAGAGATCCCCGAAGAAGCCGTCAATTCTCCAAAATCACAATTAAAATTAGAATTGGCAAAGTAACAATGGGCTCCGCCCGTAATGCTTACAAAGGTTTTACAAGTAGAAGCCAACGAATCGTACATTGGAATATGATGTACATTGGGTGGCGTCACTCCATCTCTACTGCCCGATAAAATCAAACTAGGTACGGTCACACGGCGCGCAGAATTAATAGAAGACACGCCATTGCTGGAAGATTCGGCAGGCGCTAGGCCTACTAAGGCTTTGAGTAGGGGAGAGTTTTGCTGACAAAGCGAATCCGCCGCCAAAAAACTGGCCCCACCGCCCATAGAATGCCCCATCAACGCAGTCGCAGTCGCTACGCCCTGGTACAACCTAGAACCCACATCGGCACCCTCGTCTTGCAGCGCTTGAACCAAATATTGCAAGTCCCAACCAAACCGCTGGTGGTTGGTCGAAAAAGCATTGCCCTCCGTACGCGGAAAAGCCATAATA
>CAYUZF010000047.1:24332-26249 GCA_964449615.1 uncultured Aureispira sp. | reverse complement strand
CACTGGTCGGATAATAAATTTCTGTTTCAATGTTGCGGTTGCCTCTACTGGGGTCTTGAAATGTAATGGTTGTGTGGCCAATGTTGTACTGCGCTTGCAGCGTGTGGAATGCCAGCATCAACAGCAAAAAAAACAGTGTAGAAAGTGCTCTCATAAGGTAGTATTAGGTGGTCAAATAATATAACTTCAAGAAGTTATTACATTCCAACAAAGCGCCCAAATTAAAGTAAAAAAAATTGCACGTTGAGCGAAGTCGAAACGTGCAATTTTTTATAATAATATTAGTAAATGTAAATAGAAGCAACCGCTATTCCACCTCAATCCGAATGCCCTCTGAATGTGCCGTATATTCAGGGGCATACATGCATTGAATGGTTGTTACGCCGTTGGAAAAATCTCCTTTGTGGTTGACTCGCAAGTCGTATTCAAAGACGTATGTGCCTTTGGACAAATAGCCAAAAAAGAAGTTGGTCGAGGCATCTCTAGTGCTTTCATAATAGCCCAAACCGTCTTGATATTTGTATTGGCTCAACACATTGATGGGTTCCAAACCAGAAGCCCGCATGTCCTTCATGTGTACGTATTCCATGTTGCGGTCTACGCGCAGTTCAATTCTAACAGTCACCAAATCGCCAGGCGTGAGCGTTGTTTTCTCTACGGGTTTCAACACCGCGCCCCGATCCGTCATTTCTTTTTTAAATACCTTTTTGTTTAATTGCAAAGGCGTTTCGGCAAAGTGGGTAATTTTATCTAAATTTTCAAAATACTGCCAGTACAGTGCGCCCCATGCCACTACTTTATTGGGATTTTTGACCTTGATTTTTGCCATTTTAGGCGTGATTTCGGAGCCTTCCCAAGTAGTTTTAAAATAGCCCGTACCCGCTTCTTTTTTAAGGTTAGATTGATCTAATTTTTTATTGCCGAGTGTGATGTCGATGTCTTGATCGTCCAGGAGCCAGTTGTCGCCTGTTTTTAATAAGGCATAACAAGCCGCGGCGGTTGCTTTGGTGGTTTTCCAATGCGTTGTTTGTTTGGCTTTTAACAACCAAACCTTCAACTCCTCTACTGCTTTCTCATCCTGAGCCACGACATCAAACAACTCAATCATCAGCGCGTGTGTTTCGATGGGCAACTGGTACCAAAAGTAGCCCGCAGGGTATTTCCAATACATGCCCATTTCATCGCTGTGCAGGGCATTTTCTCTAGCCGCTGCAAGGATTTTCTGAACGGTTTGTTGGTCTTTGCTCCAGCGGTGCAAGCCGAGTGCCAGCATGCCTTGCAAATAACGCGATTGGCGGTTCCAGTAGGTAGTCACTTGTCCTTCGTAATACGTCAACGCCTTTTGAGCATCTTTGTTCGTAATCGCTTGATCCGCAAACAAAGAGCGCGCATAGAAGTAGTGCACAATCATAGCATTCAAGTGATTTTTGGCCAAATATTCTTGCTCATCTTTGCTGTCTTTAGCGCTGCGGAGCAGTTCGCGGTAGTTGCGCGCAAACTCTTGATCAATGTAGCGCACGGCCAAACGAAGCATGCGTTGCAGATCGGCATCGCTTTCAAAATCCTCAATGCCCAGCTGTTGCAAGCGGCCAAAACCCTGCACCAAATATTGCGTAATGTACCAACTTTCCCGTCCGCCAGGCATCCAACTAAAACCGCCGTTGCTCGTTTGTCGCTCGACCAGTTGGCGTTTGGCTCTGGTCAATTCGTTGCCCATGCGGTTGAGGTCAAACAAAATTCCGATGTTTTGCTTTTGCAGTGCTTCGTTTTGCGCGTTCAATACCCAGGGCGTTTCTTCCAACAACGCGTATTTCAGTTCCTCATTTTTAGACAAATTGCTTTTTAAAGCTTCGGTATCTATATTTTTCCATTGGTCAAAAACACGTTTAATCTTAGGATGCGAGTTGGCCACGTTGC
>CAYUZF010000047.1:20865-24322 GCA_964449615.1 uncultured Aureispira sp. | reverse complement strand
AACTATTGGCGTAATAACGCGAGAAAATTTGCTCTGTACATTCGTAAGGGTACTCCATCAGATAGGGCAGCGACTGCAAGGCATACCAAGCGGGATTTTGGGTAAACTCCAGTGTCAACTTGTGTTGTTTTAAGGTGTTGGACTGCCCCGCTGTGCGCAGGCGCTCAAAATTAAAGGTTTTGGTTTGCTTGCCGCGAACAGGCAAGGGCTGTGTCTCTGTGACTAGCATGCGGTTGGTCAAAACGGGAAGAGTCGATTCTTCGCCATCCGAGAAACTGCCCGATTTGGCGACGACGCGGTGGGCAATAGGCCGCACCCAACTGTCTGGCACTTCAATTTTCCAACTCAATGCATCCGAACCACCTGCTTTAGCCTCAAAATTCAGAGCTGTTTGGTTCAACGCAAACTGTTGGTCTAGCGGTTCCATCGTCAGGGCATCAAACAACAGCAATTGAGCCGTTCCCTGCATATTCTTTGCTGTTAGATTGCTCACTTTGGCCGTAAAATGCAGTTCGTCGCCCTCCCTAAAGAAACGCGGAGCATTCGGCACCACCATCAAGTCTTTTTGAGTGACAATGCTTTTGGTAGAATAGCCGACTTTTAGGTCTTTGGTATGCCCAAAAAGCTGGAACTTCCAGCGCGTCAAGGCTTCGTTCATTTTAAATTCAATCAGCAAGTTGCCCTCTTTGTCCGTTTTGAGTTCGGGAAAGAAAAAGACCGTTTCATTGAGATTGGTGCGTACTTGCACGTCCTTCAAATCACCGCCTGTATCCGCCGTTTGTTCTTCAACAGGCGCTGGTTCTGGGGCGTCTTCGGCTATTTCTTCAAATTCCGATTTAGAATGTTCAATAGAAGTTTCATCGACGGCATCGTCGTTCATTCGTACGCGTGAAGTACGCTTTTTTGCAGGCAAAGGCCTTTTCAGTGCTTTTGATTCTGCCGCAGGCGCGCTACTCACCGCTATGCCGTCTATATAAGGCATACCTCCATAAAGTAGCATTTGGAACGGAAATTCCTCCCAATCCAATTGTCGATAACTGCGCGAGGTGGGGGAGTAATAATCGTTCCAATCTTGCGAAAGAATGCGTGCCTGCACGGCGGTAAAACTGTGGTAGGCATTGATGCCCAAACTGGCGTAGCTGCTTGTAAAAAAGGTAGGGTTCCAACTGTAGGCGGCAAAAGCGTCCAGCGAAGCATCGTACATGCTGGCGAGTAGCTCTGCGCTTACTTTTTCGCCTGCTGGCCCCGAAATTTTAATGGTCCAAGTTTCGTCTTGTCCAGGATAGAGCTTGTCGCGGAAGGTAGCGTATTCGATGTTCAATTTTTTGTTGCTCCACGGGACGTAAACCGTTTTGCTGCTGCTGTAAAAACGCCCTTGTTGTATACTGGTCAAATGAATGTGCAAATTGCCGCGGTGTTTTTCTTGAATGGCTAGCGCAACCTCCTGTATTCCTTTGGTTTGCAACCAACGGCGCTCTACGATTTTCTCCTCGTGTTCTACCTCATACAACACATACGCCCCCAAATAAGCGCTGCCTAAGCTGACTTGGAGTGTGGTATCGGGTTCTATGCTAGAAAAGGATTGAGGCGCAAACAAAGCTTCGTTGCTGGGCGCTGTTTTGGCCGTTTGGTCGTAAAGCGTAAAGAACTGCACCAATTCGATGGATTCGCCGTATTTATCTTGACTTTTGACCGTGACTTTGTATTCGCCTTGCGGCCAATTGCCAATCGAAGCCAGCGCTACCGTCTTGCTTTTTTTGGTGTCAAAGGTGGTATTGAGCATTTCTTGCGCTACTGCCCAGGTCTCTTTTTTATCTTCATTCTTATAAGGGAGATAAGGAAATTTTTTCTTAAAAGTTGCTTCTTTCAACACGTAATAATCAGGGCGTTCCCAGAAACGATTTTTGTAGACTACGTCGGGCGTTTTGAGACGCGCCACTACGAGGCTGCCCGTCGCCGCTTCAAATTCTCCGTTGAGATTGCGGCTGTTGAGTGTAATGCTCTCCAGGTTCTGTTTTTCAACTAGGTTAGCTAATTTTATACTCAAATCTAAGGCTACATACCCCACCTGCACCCGACTCTTGGCGCTGTGGGTTTCGCCAGTAATGTCTACGACATCTGCATAAACGACATAGCTAAACGAAGGTTTGCGGTCGGCGGGAATGGAACGGTCGGGTTGAGCCTCAAAAGTAATGCTGTACTCGCCGTTTTCGTCGGTAGTGGTTTCCCCAAACGTCATTTGTTGTTCTTCTTGGCGGTAGGGAATGTACCAGCCCCAGCGCCAATTCCAATAAGGGAACTCTACTTGGCGCACCACGCGGTAGCGCACGGTTGCCCCGTCAATGTTGTTGCCTGCGTAGGCTTTGGCTTGGCCTTTTACAGTCACCGAGTCGCCGAGTTTGAAGGCTTCTTTTACAGGCAGTGCTTTTACCTCAAACTTGGGGCGTTTGTATTCTTCTACTTTGAAAAACTGCTGGCTGTTGGTTGCTTCGTCTTTGAGGTGCATGTTGCCCAAAAGGCCGCTTGCAGGCGCTACAAAACTTCCGTTGAACGTGCCATAGTCGTTGGAAGTTAGTTCCAGTTCGGTGACTTTCTGATAGTTGGCATCGTACAGGGCAACCGTGCGTTTTTGATTGGTAACTAGTTGGGGAATTTTATTGTTGGGCAGCGTAGCCAAGACCAAGCCTTTGAAGTAAATGGTTTGTCCAGGGCGGTAAATAGCGCGGTCTAAAAAGAAGTGCGTTTTTTGTTGCGGGAGGTTTTTGTTGTCGTTTTGATAACGATAATTGTAATAAGAATTGCCCAACTGCAACTGGTCATCCCCTTTGCTTGCTTTTATAAAATAGGATCTATTTTCCGCTTTGTGGTGTATTTGCTCGTCGGTAACAAAACCATCGGCATCGCTTATGGCTTCGCCTACCTTCTGATCGGCATTGCGCTTTCTAACAAAAAACTCCACCTTAGCGCCCGCCACAGGAATTCCTGTAGTGCCATTCACCACCAAAAACTGCCGTCTATATTGGTGTTCGCGCTCCAGAATACGCAAATCAGAAACGTGCATTTCAGCGAAAGCAAAAGCATTTTTAAGGTAGCGAAATTGCTTGTCGGTAGCGGCTACAATTAAATAGCGGCCTTGTGGGAGAGGCGGCAAGGCCACTTCGGTGCGGTGGTTTTGAAAGTCGCCTTCGTTGGGCAAACGGTGTTCCCAAGTATAGCTGCCCGAAATGTTATTGATGGCCTTGACCAAATCTTCGCGGCTGAGGCGGTTGAGTTTTTGGCGAATACTAGCCGTAGTAGGTACCGCTTTAAAGTAAAGTTGATCGATGTTTTTATAAGAAATACTGGCCAAACCTTCCTCTTTGATAGACGTGATTTGTTCGACGTTCAACTGCAGCGCTTTGTAGTCAATTTGGCTGCGCAAATTTCGGCACAAATCAGCGCCATAGCTCTTGGGGTG
>CAYUZF010000047.1:17041-20855 GCA_964449615.1 uncultured Aureispira sp. | reverse complement strand
TAATGGTGTTGCACAATGCGCGCGCTTCTTTGATTTTCCAGCGGTTGGGATCTTCTGCGCCCCGTTGGTAGTTCTTTCCTTGTTTGTAATACAGCGAAGCCAGTTCATAGGCGACCAATGCCCCAATAGATTCCGTTTTGTAGGTTTCGTAAAGTGCTTTTAAACGGGTTTCAAACAATTCGTCTTTGTTGGGCAAAACGCTGTGTTGGTGTACGTATTTAAGGCGGACTAAGTTCAAATCTACAAAAGCTGTGGGATTCTCATCGTCTTTATGAAACAACAAGCCTTCCTGAAACAGCAACATAGCCTGAAACTTGGGCGATAGACTATCTTTAGCGGTGAGTTGGCGGTTGGCAAATGCTGGTGCAGGGGCAAAATCCAGCGTTTCATCCAAGTAGAATTGATAAGCAGGTTGGGTCAAATAATACTGGTCGCCTCTATAAAAATCTAAAGCACGGTGCAAGAGGAAATCGTACAGCGTGGGACGCAAATTCTCGTTGTTCTTTCCTTCTGTTAAAATAGGATCCAACCGTTTGAGAGCAATAGGTTGGCTTTTTTTATTCTCCAAACTCTTTTGGTAAAGGATATAAATTTTGTTGGTGATGCGACTTAAATCCCAAGTTTCTAAATCAGCAGGATCAAACTCGATGGTGGCGGTGCGCTGGCGAAATTTGTAGACATTTTGTTGCAAGTATTTGGTATACAACTCGCCCAGTACCGAATATAAAATAGCATTGGTAGGGAAACGCGCCGTTTCTGCTTCCTGCTCCAAGCGCAGAATGGCTTTCACCATACCGTTTTCTTCTTTCTGAACCCGTAATCGGTTCATGGTCAATAGGGCTTTGATGACATTGCCTTCAAAATAGCGGTCGTCGCTGTTTTTTTGTATGCGCTGGTACAATTGTTCCGTTGCTTCTAGTGCAGACTCGACTAGGCCGTCTTGCTCTAATTTCAGAATGGCTTTCCATTCTTTTTCGTAGTTGTTGCCGTTCATTGTAGTGTTGGGTTGTGCGCAGGCGCTGGTAGTCCAGAACAAGAGCAAAATAAAAATGGCGGGAAGCCAAGAGGATGTGAATTTCATTGATTACTAGTTTTTAATGGCTAGAAGTTCCCCGCCTTTCAACGGGGGGAAGCAACTACAGCCCGTCAGAATACTGGCCGCCATAGGCCTTAACGCCTCTTATAAGTTGGTTGTTTTATAAAAAGCATGTTGTGTGAATAGGCGTTAGCCCAAATTTAGAAAACCCGATACTTCGATGAGGTGGTAAAAGCCATTCCAAAGAATGACTTGAAAATCATAGGTATACACTTGTCCTGTGTCGTCACTCATCCGTAGGGTGTACGATTGCATTTGTGCAGGGGAGTCCTCTTCGTAAGGTTGTTGATAAATAAGTTCGACGCCTGTACTGCGCAAACTAGCGGCGTTGTCTGCCAATTGTTGGTGCAAGCCGTTGTCAAAAAAAGCATAAACACGTTGTTTTTGGGCGAGCCGTTCGCTGCTCAATTTGCGTTGACCCAAAGGCGATTGGGAATGCGCCTTAATTTGTTGGGCCTTGTCGCTGCTAGCTGCTGCCAACAAATCCAACAAGAGAACTTGATTGTCTAACATGGTTAACAGCAAATCGGGGTTTTGAGTTTTGAAACTTTCTAACATTTGTTGCGTCAGCGCATCCATAGAATCAAATGCTTGGTAATGTTCTCCGTTGTAATTGGGATCGTCGCAAGCGGTTAAAAACAGACTGCCTAAAAGCAGGCCAAAAAGCCAAGTGGTGGTGCTTTTCATAAAGTGTATTTAAATGGTGTGTACCGTTGTTTATTATAATAATAATTTATAGTAGTAAAAAACAAAACTAGGAGTTGTACGCCTAGCTTGGATAAATAGATGAGTGGCCAAGTGTTTTTGGTGGCTACCGCTTTGTTTTTGTTTTGTTAAGGCGCTCTAGCTTGGATAATATACTAAAAAAAATGGACGCACCAGCTCTCGACTTCGCTCGAGGTACTGGTGCGTCCTACAAAATAGTGACAGTTGACCGTTTGGCATCATCGTTTCACAACTCGAACACTTTGGCGACCAATGCGCACAAAATAAATACCCGACGGCCAAGTTGCCCCTATGGAAAGCTGGTCGGCTTGTTGCTCCAAAGAACGCTGCTCTACAACCTGTCCCAAAGCATTACAAACCAATAAAACAGGTTGATCGGTCAAGGTGTTTTCAAAGGCATAATCAATGGTAATGGACTGCCCAAAAGGATTGGGGTAAGCATTGATAGCGGCAAAATTATCGGGAAGGCGCTGAATATTGATGGAACTCGTGTCCGCGATTTCAAAACCGTCCACCAGCATTTCCAGCGCGGTGCCGCTGCTGTCGTTCACTTGGAAATAAACGCGCATGTTGTTGGTAAGCGATAAATAGTTTTTAATGTCGTAACGCTGTTGGGTAGACCAGTCGTAGTTAGGGATAAAAGTATTAAACAACTCTGCTGTATCTGTGCCGTTGGTCATATAAACAATAAAACGGTTGGAAGGATCGGGCGGCCAACTGGCATTGAGAAAATAGTGAAAATTTAAGCTTGGACGGCCATAGCTGGTCAAATCCATAACAGGAGAAGACATGGTGGTAAAACCGCTGTCTACATCGTCTCTGCCCAACTGGCCGTTGTCGTTGTTGCCCGTAATCAAACAGCCATCGCCAATATCACCTTCTAAATCTCCCTCGTCGGGTAGAGCATTACCCTGCCAAGACACAACGGGATTAGGAATGCCAAATTCCCACTTGCCCGTTACCGCATCGCCAAATTCCATCCAGCCATAATCAAACACAAATTCATCTTTGTAACCCTCTTCAATCGCATACGTCTTGCCCGAAATAACATTCGAATCCAGACCCGTCGAAGCAAACACTTGGGCGCGGTGCCCCCATTGCCCAGCGATGATTTCATAATCAAAATCTGGATAAATTTGCAAACTAAAATTACCAGAAGCATCGGCTCGGGTATTGTACTCATACAAATTACTTTTGAGTTTGACAAACGCATTGGGAATGGGATTCAACGTAGCATCGTCGATCACCTGCCCCGTCATGCTAAACGTAGTAGCGGGAACCAATTGTACGTCTTGGACAGTCACTTGCCCATTAGCTAGGGTAACAGAGATGATCTGAGGGAAATAGCCCACTTTACTTACCGAAAGGTCGTAAGTGCCCGCTATGCCAACGCCTGTTTTATAAACCCCTGATAAATCCGTTTCTTCATTGGCATTGGTAGCAAGCAACTGTACGTCTACACCAAATAAATTATTGCCTGTAAGTTGGTCTGTCACTACTCCTTCCAACCAGCAAGCGCGCTGGTAATTAGGACTTAAAATGTGCAACCCTGTGTTTATGTCCGAGACGTAAACCAAGCCCGAAGGCGCATAAGGATAGGCGCCCCAAGCTCCATAAAAACCCGATGTTGGGTTTAGATTGTACGTGTCATAACGGCCAACCTCTACTAAATTATCAGGGCGGCTGGCATCTACAACGATCAAACCATCGGTATAATAAGAAATAACTAAAAAGTCATTATAAGTATGTACGTTGTGCGGAATGGTGTTGGGCGTAGGGGTGCGGTAGCGGTTCAGTTCGCGAATGTTACTTAAATCAGAAACATCAAAGGAACCAATCCAGGCATCGGCTTTTTCATCAGTTGTAAACAAACTGTTGCCGTCGTCCGAAATCCAAGCATTGTGCGCAAAGTTGCGGGGGGTAGTTTGATTGGCCAACAAAATAGGATTGGTCTTATCGCTAACATTGTACACCGAAAATGTGCCTGCATTA
>CAYUZF010000047.1:16144-17005 GCA_964449615.1 uncultured Aureispira sp. | reverse complement strand
CAAAGCGTATCGCCTCTAGCATAAGCATCGTGGGCATAAATGGGATCTGTTGCACCTTCATAACTCGGCATTCCAGGTAGGCTGTGTACATCTAAAATAAAGGTTTCGCCACTGTTGATGTTGCTACCTGCAATGTAGCAATAGCCCGCCTCATCAATGTACAAATTATGCGCCTTTTCAAGGGTATCCGTGGTTCCATTGACCGTTAAACTAGGTTTCCAAAATTGATAGGTCGGCGCAGCTAAGGGTAGCGGGCGCAAATCAATAATTAGTAAGCCATCTGTTCCTTGATCGGTGGTCACGTAAGCAAAGTCACCCCAAGTTTTAAGGTCGCGCCAAATAGACTGCGCACCTGGAATAAACAAAACCTCCACAGGAGCAGAAGGCGTCGCCAAACTTACAATAGAAGTACCCGTACGTGTACCCACCAAAGCGTATTCAACCCCTGTTTCGTCTGTGTAACCCCATATATCGTTCAATTGATCGCTGTAAGACAATTGCCCCACAGGCGTCAAATTAAAATCTTGTACAGGAACTTGCTGCGCTTGAACCACTGTCCAAGTCAATAACCACAATAAACTAAGCCATGCGTAATTCTTAAACATAGATAATTGAAATTTTAAAAAATGTAAAAAGCACTGATAGAGCACCAGGCCATAAATAGTTGCGTGGGGAACAACGGAAAAAGGAACGGGTGAAGTCCTATAAATGTCGTCAAAAAAGCCTAGAAAGTTTAAAAAAAGCCTCAAAAACTTTTGAAAACTAAAAAAGTGTCTTATATTTGCTGCCCAGCCGACGAAGGCAATCGAAGTCTTTAGGCAATAAGCGAAAATAGCTCAGCTGGTAGAGCACAACCTTGCC
>CAYUZF010000047.1:0-16089 GCA_964449615.1 uncultured Aureispira sp. | reverse complement strand
TTTTAAGAATAGTTAGAACTTAGGACTCAAATATGCGGCCATCTCGCAGAGGTGTTTTATATTTGACTGGAGCATTTTTGCCAGCACTTAGTAATTCACTAGACCACTATTGAGCGATGGAACAAATCAGCGTATTTGATATTTTCAAAATTGGGGTAGGGCCTTCTAGTTCGCATACAATGGGGCCGTGGATTGCAGCGCTTTCTTTTTTGGAGTATTTGAAAGGGCAGCATTTGTTGACCTTAGAAATAGAATTGTATGGCTCGCTGGCCAAAACAGGTAGAGGCCACGGAACGGATATTGCCGTTATGCTGGGCTTGATGGGCTACCACCCGCGCACCATCAAAACCAATAAGATTGATGCTTACATCCAGAAAGTAGAACAAGCCTGTGTGTTAAAAATAAACAAGCAATACACGATTCCCTTTATTCCTGAAGAAAACATCAAATTCATCTACCGCAACTTGCCCGCGCATCCCAATGCACTGACCTTTGTGGCAGTGTTGGAAAATGGCGAACGCGTACGACAAACGTACTATTCAATCGGAGGCGGGTTTGTAACGCAAGAAGGCGAGGAGTTGGCCACAGAGCCAGAACACAAAGTGCCTTTTCCTTATGCGATCAACAGCGAACGTGACATCTTAGATTGGGTCAAAAAAACAGGCTTGTCTATATCCGAATTGGTCTTGCAAAATGAATTGACGCTGCGTTCGCGCAAAGAAATTCGCCAAGGTTTACTGACCATTTGGGACACCATGCGCGCCTGTATACATCGGGGCTGCCACACACAAGGCGTATTGCCAGGAGGACTGGACGTCGAGCGTCGTGCCTACCGTTTTAACAATAAATTACTCAACGGCGTACAAACCAAAGACATTGATGACTGGATGCGGCTCATTCAAGTAGTCAATCCCAGTTTTAGCAATGTGGTGAACTGGACGAGCTGTTTTGCGTTGGCCGTCAACGAAGAAAATGCAGCTTTTGGGCGTGTGGTAACGGCACCGACCAACGGCGCGGCGGGCGTGATCCCTGCGGTACTCATGTTCTATTTGTGTTTTTATCCCAATAAAGGTAATAAAGACATCATGCGTTTCTTACTCACTGCCTCCGAAATTGGTTCTTTATTTAAAAAAGGTTCGACCATATCGGCCGCCATGGGCGGCTGCCAGGCAGAAATCGGCGTCTCTTCGGCTATGGCGGCGGCGGGTCTGGCAGAATGCATGGGTGCGACCCCACAGCAAGTATTGATTGCTGCAGAAATAGCCATGGAACATCATTTAGGCTTGACCTGTGACCCCATTAGTGGTTTGGTGCAAGTGCCTTGCATAGAACGCAACACCATGGGCGCCATGAAAGCATTGACGGCCTGCCAGATTGCTATGACCAGTGACCCGACCAAAGCCAAAGTAAGTTTAGATAACGTTATTAAAACTATGAAAGAAACCGCTCTAGATATGAGCGATAAATACAAAGAAACTTCGGAAGGCGGCTTGGCTATGAACGTCTCTGTGCGCGTACCTGAATGCTAAAAAAGATACAGTTGGCAACCAATGGTATAAATTGGCACGGTTATGCAAGCACTAGGGCAATGCCGTACAGGCAAAAAATCAAAAATTGGCCTATAAATTGTTAAACAATTGCCTTGTACAGCAACAAATAACCACAAATAAGTGTTCTTATGCCGTAATCCTACGTCAAAATAGTAAGTTTGTTGGTGTTGCAAGTACAGTATTTTTGGATAGCAAGCCTTAATAATGCTATATTTGTAAGAAAGCAACTTATAAGAATTGATTGGCGTATGTAAGGAAGCTGTAAAAAAATCATTCGGCTGAATGACATACCAACAACAACTTCACATTATTGATAATTTTAAATAAGAACATTTCATGAGAAAAAATGTAATTACTTTTTCGGCAGTACTTTTGGCATTTGCTTCCTTAGTTAGCTGCGGCGATTCTATGACAGAAGAGCAAATTCAAGCAGAAGCTACCAAGCAATTTAATGAGAAACAAACCGAACTAGCAGAACAAGCGGTCACCGATTGTGATGACAACAAAGCTATGTACATGCAAAACGCTTTGGATTCTATCAAAAGAGCTAACGGAATGTAGTAGACACCTTCGGGTCTATAGTACAATCAACTTTAACAATCACTTTAAATTTACTTAATCGTATGAAAAAGACAACTTTCTATAAAATCGGCGCTTTGAGTCTAGCACTATTGGGTGCAGGCGTATTTTCTTCCTTTGACGACGGTATGACTGCGGAGCAAAAAATTGAAGCAGCATACAACGAGATGGTTATAGAATACAAAGCAGAGCAAGCAGAATTGTGCAAAAGCCAAGCGTTGGCCATGGCTCAAGCAGAATGGGCTAGAATGCAGCAAAATATGGCTACTGGTGGCGATGTGGAAGAGCCTATGACAGGTGGCAGCCGCGGTGACCGTCCTGTTTCAGGTGGCAATGGTGGCGAAGAGCCCACCACTAGCGGCAACGATTACAACACGAATACCAATCCTAAGTCGGATAAAATGAGCAATAACAAAAATGCTGTTGCTAACGACAAGAGCGATAAAATGAATAGAAACGCTGACACTAAAGCGGGTGTAGACAACGACGTTACTAACAAGAAGAAAAACAAAATGAGCGGCGGTAAATAATCCAAGTTCATAATGTTATACATAGAGGCTGTCAGAGAGGAAACTCTTTGGCAGCCTTTCCTTTGTAATAAGATGGCCTTACCTTACACGACCAAAAAAAAGTAGCCTTGAATTGCTTCAAGGCTACTTCGAAGAAGGGGGCATTACCCTTCCTTTTTATTGATGTTCTTAGAACAAAGAACGATTATTTTGTCCAAGTTGAAGTACACTCATCTTGTGAAATGACAATACCGTTTTGCTCTTCAGTAACTTTGTATGTCAAAGTAATCGTGTTGCCATCGTCAGAGATTGTAGCATCACCCATGCTTTCTACGTAGTAGCCATCAGAATCTGGCTCTTGACGAGGAATAGTAAAAGTGTTAGAACCTTCGATGTCAGCTACAACGAAGTTGTTGAAAGTACCCCAGAAATTGGTAACGTTAAATTTAGTAACTTCTGCGTTGCTTGCGCTAACTACGCTAAAAGAAGAAGTACCAGTGTTGTCACATACATCGGCAACTACCCAAGTACCCAAAAATTTCTCACGGATTAATTGGTTACACAAGTTATCGCCATCCAACTCGTAACCCAACTCGCATTCGCAAGAACCTTCGTTACAAGTACCGAAGTCACCACAAGGTACATCGTTACATGGGTCTGTGTCACAAGACATGATAAACACAGCACAAAAAGCTAAACATAGATTGATTAAATTCTTCATAGTAATTAAATTGATAAAAAGATTAGAAATGTATTAGAATTGATTTATAAAGTTTAGGGCTAATTATACAGCAATGCTGCATTTTAGCCAAAACTATAATTTTTACAAAGTGTTTACAAAGGGTACTAAAAATAATACAATACGGCTCAAAAAAAAGAGCGGTAGAAGCGTTAACTGTGCTTTTTTATTAAGAAAAAGCCCTTCTGTGCTTCTAAGCAAAAATCGTGCAGAAATTAGATTTGCACCTGTATTTCAAAAAGTAGTTGCTTCTACGACCATAACAAACAAGTCAGCTAGATTGTTGTTCCAAAGTAAGGTAATAATGCACTTTTTTGTTGGTGTTGGCGTATCTGTATCGCTTATTTTATTGTTGTCAGTGTCTTAAATTGATTGTTTTACGTTCATTAAATAGTGCTCTGATTTTCATTGGGGCGCTAATGTAAGATTTCTTTTTTTATTGGGCTTATTTTTGTTTAACTTTAGTCTATAAGACCCATTAATAAGCGCGCATTCTGAAAATGCGCATGAATTCTTATTCCTAGACGCTTGCTGTTGGGCATAGGTTGCAAGCTGATAGAAAAAAATAAAGAACAGCTGCTAAAACCCGAACCGCCTTTCAAAAACGAAGAACCACATGTCATTGATTACAAAAGCAATTGGAGGGCTGTTATTGTGCGTGCTATTAACGGCTTGCCCTCAAAAAAAGGAAACCACTAACTCCAATCAACAAACGCCTCAAGCAGCGTCTTCTACAACTTGCCCAGAAACGTTGCAACAAGGGCTATTGGCCGAAAAAATGAACGGCATTTCTATAGTGGCGCCACCCAACACCTTTACCAAAGATCCCATGCAGCCCGTGCAGGCATTAGGAGCGACTTGGGTGGCCTTACTGCCTTATGTTTATTTCAAAAAAGACAATCCCAATTTTAACCCTACACCGACCAACAATTGGTGGGGCGAACGCCCCGAAGGCATTACCGCATCTGCCAAATACGCCCACAACAACCAACTTAAAGTGCTGCTAAAACCTCAAATGTGGACACACAACCAATGGATTGGCGACCTGAAATTTGAAAAAGAAGCCGATTGGCAAACTTTCGAAAAAAATTACACTACTTTTATTCTACGTTGGGCTAAGTTGGCAGAAAAGTTGTCCATCGAACTATTTTGTATAGGAACGGAATTGAGGCATGTAGCACAGCAACGGCCAGCGTTTTGGCGCCACCTAATTCAAGAGATTCGAACCGTTTACAATGGAAAGCTTACGTATGCGCCCAATTGGGACAGTTACCAACAAGTGGCGTTTTGGGACGACTTGGATTATATTGGCGTAGATGCCTATTTTCCGCTCTCTGAGGCTGATACACCCAGCGTTTGTACGCTTAAAGAGGCTTGGAAACCTTATATCGCGGAGCTAAAAGCTTTTGCCCAACAGTGGAACAAACCCATATTGTTTACGGAATATGGGTATTTGAGTTTGGATGGTGCGGCCGATAAAACTTGGATATTGGAAAAAAACAGGCAGGCGGCATCAATCAACGAACAAGTGCAGGCCAATGCCATACAAGCCTTGTTGGAGAGTTTTGGAATAGAAGAGTGGTGGGCAGGCGGTTTTTTATGGAAATGGTATCCCAATTATTACGCTGCTATGGGAGAGGGGCAACACGCACGCGACTATTCGCCGCAAGGCAAAAAAGCCCAAAAAATACTCCAGCAACTCTTTCAAAAACCATAAGTAAATACTATTCCTATTTATTCGTTTATAAAACAACAAACCTTTGACTTACCTTGTGCGTTTCAAAAAAGGTACAGCTATAGAAAAAACTTAAACCCTACTCCATGAAAATTATATTCAATTCTAGACCTGCTTGGTTAGCACTCTTATTGTCTTTTTTAGGACTGAGCAGTTGCCGACAAGACCAATTAGAACTGCCTTGTAACGATGAAATAGAGCAAGGCTTGCTCACCGACCACATTCGTGGCATGAGTTTGGTCACCGCTCAAAGTCCAATTCAAGGAACGCCTTTGCAAGAGCTTAATGCTTTGGGGGTAAACAGCGTAGCTTTGATGCCTTATTCCTATTATACGCCAGGCAACCCCAGCATAGACGAAGTTTCCGTTTGCCCCGACCCTGATTGTCCGCATGGGCCCAGCATTCGCGGAGCGGTACTTGAAGCCCTTCAGAAAGCGCAGGCAGAAGGTCTAACCGTTATGATCAAGCCACAATTGTGGGCCATGGAAGAATGGGTAGGCGACTTGCAGTTTGATCAAGAAAGCGATTGGCTTGCCTTTGAGCGCAATTATACCAATTTTATTATGGATTGGGTGCAAACCGCGCAGGCCAACCAAGTAGAATATTTTTGTATTGGTACCGAGTTGCGGCTTTTTGTTGCCCAACGGCCAGCCTATTGGCGCGACTTGATTGCGCAAATTCGTGCGGTGTATTCGGGAGAGCTTACTTATGCGGCCAATTGGGACGATTACCAAGTGGTGCCTTTTTGGGGCTTATTGGATTATATTGGAGTGGATGCTTATTTTCCTTTGGCGCCAGCAGCGCTTCCAACGGTCTGTGAATTGCGGGAAGCTTGGGCGCCTTACCAAACGCAATTGGCCGATTATTCAGCCGCGCAACAAAAACCAATTCTATTTACCGAATTTGGGTATTTGAGTGTGGAAGGGGCTGCGTACAATACTTGGGAATTAGAAAGCAACATCATGCAAACTGTTGTGAGTGAGCAGGCGCAAGCCAATGCGTTGCAAGCGTTGTTGGTCGATTTTGCCGCCGAAGCGTGGTGGGCTGGTGGGTTTCAATGGAAATGGTACGCCGATGCCGTCAGTGCGCAATGTGAATGGAATTTGGCCAACGACTACACACCGCAAGGAAAACAAGCCGAAGAAGTCCTGCGCTTATTGTACCAATAAATTAGACGTCAATCAAAAGCGCTATTTTTGTGTTGTAAATAAAGAACAGTACTTCAACTTTATAAACTACAATACAAAAGGTATGAAATTCGGACGTGTCAGTGACCTTCGCCCCATTGATTTTTCTATGCCCGATCCACCCCAAGTAACCGAAAATTTGTTGGAGGCCTTGCCCGATCCAGTGGCGCCGCCTGCGGTGTACTTTGGTTGTACGGGTTGGGCTATGAAAGAATGGTTGGGCAAATTCTACCCGCCTAAAGCCAAGCCACCCGAATTTTTGCGCCATTACGCCAAACAATTTACAACGATTGAACTCAACACCACCCACTACCGCGTACCGACGCCCGAATTGGTGCGCAGTTGGTACGAGATGACCGACGAGGAATTTAAGTTTTCTCCCAAAATCCCCCAATCCATCAGCCACGATGCTATGCTGGGCCTGCATGGTAAGGATTTGGGCTGGTTTTGTGAATCAATTGTAGGCTTGCGCGAAAAATTGGGCACCTCTTTTATGCAATTGCCGCCTAATTTTGGCCCTGCGCGATTGGGGCAATTGGCTGCTTTTTTAGAACGGTTCCCTCTAAAAGAAGTGCCGCTGGCCGTGGAAGTACGGCAGGAAGCGTGGTTTGCAGATGAAGCGGCTTTTCAGGCGTTGATGGCCTTGTTGCACGAGCAGGAGGTAGCTGCGGTAATTACGGATGTGGCAGGACGCCGCGATGTGTTGCATTTGGGCTTGACGACGCCGCAATTGCTGTTGCGTTTTGTAGGCAATGGCTTGCACCCCACCGATTACCAGCGCGTGGACGACTGGATTTCTTTAATTTTAGATTGGCTGGAACGCGGCTTGCGCGAAGTCTATTTCTTCTCCCACCAACCCGATAACATTTTATCGCCAGAGATGTGCATGTATTTTATTACAGAAATGGAGCGGCGCAGCCCCTTCGAGTTTTCTAAAAAAACAAAAGTCCTAAAAGATAGCCAGACCAGTTTATTCTAGTATTTTGAGGCTCATAAATGACTTCAACAGAAAGATTAGCACAAGCAAAAAAGAGCCAACTCTTAGATATGAACTACATAGAATATACCATCACCGCACCCGATACCGCTTTGTATGAGATTATAATTGCACATTTATCCGAAGCTGCTTTTAACGGTTTTTTGGAACAAGACGCGCAATTGGTGGCCTATTTGGAAGAGGACAAAAAAGAGGCTTCAACGCAAACTTTGCTAGACGATCTAGCGCAAAAATACGCGCTGCAAATCACCCCCAAAGTCATCGCCAATCAAAATTGGAACGCACAATGGGAGGCCGATTACCAACCTGTGGTTGTGGAAGACTTTTGTGCCGTGCGCGCCAGTTTTCATGCCCCTATAGAGCAGGTAGAACACGAGTTGGTAGTCACCCCTAAAATGTCTTTTGGAACAGGCCACCATGCTACTACTTATATGATGCTGCTGCAATTGCGCGATTTGGAATTGACAAACAAACAAGTTTTGGATTATGGTTGTGGAACGGGAGTTTTGGCCATCTTGGCGCAGCGCTTGGGAGCCGAGCATTTGGATGCGGTCGATATAGATTATTGGGCGTATGAAAACACCTTGGAAAATATGCAGCTCAACGGCGTACTTACCAAGGACATGCAAGTGTACCACGGAGAGCTAGAGGTAGTACCCTCACAAAGCTATGATCTCATTTTGGCAAACATCAATAGAAATGTTATTTTAGGAACAATGTCTAGTATGTGTGCGCGTTTAAAGGAAGGGGGAAAACTGCTTTGCTCTGGGTTTCTGGAACAAGACATTCCCTTAGTGGTGGAGGCCGCTACGGCGCAAGGCTTAACTTTGTTGCGTCAAGAAGCGCGCCACCAATGGCGTTGTTTGCTTTTTGGACGCTAACAAATAAATGTTAAAGCATTTCTACGACTCAAAACGGTATATTTATAGTAGCAATAGTAGCTTGGTAAGTAGGCAACTAGTGTATCCTTTTTTGAGCAAAAATACAAAGAAACACAGGCTTGTCTTTGATGGAACAACCAAATGGGGGAAAGAGAAGGTAAAATAAACACGATTTAAAAAATAGATTCATTGTAATATGACAGCAAATATAAAGCTATTGTACTTGGTCTTGCTTTTATTTTTTGGGGCTGCGTTGCAGGCACAAGATGAGGTAGACGAGATTCCGACAGACCCAGAAGCGGCTTATAAATACATGGAGGAAATCATGTTGACCATTAAGCGGGACGAGTGCGTGGAAATTATGGAGGAATGGAAGCAAAACCAGAAAGCAGCCAAATGGACGCCTGAATTTTATCAAGGCTTGGCAGATTTGGGAAACCTGATGATTCAGCGTAAAATGAAGCGTTACAACTTCTTTCGGCATGTGTTGGCGACCATCAATACCTTTGCCGATGATCCAGGGTTGGCCTCGCAGCATTTTGGCCGTTGGATTAGTATTTCTAAAAAAGTGCTGGAAAATCAGTCTTCGGGAAAGACCGCTGCTTACGAGCAGTACCTCAAATTTAGCCGTACTTTTTGGGCAACGGGCAACTTGTACGACATTTCTAAAGGTAGCCACAAATGGCGGGCAGCATCTCGAGTGTTTACAATGAAATACGACAACGACCGTTTATGGATTAAATACGACAACACCGACTTGATTTGTTACAACAAAAGCGATTCTTTAGTAATTAAGAGTGCAAAAGGGGTTTACTACCCGTTGGAACAGACTTGGAATGGTCTAAAAGGGCGTGTGGAGTGGATGACAGAAGGCGCACGCGATGCTTATGCGCAACTCAAAACCTATAAAATTGAGACCAGAAGTACGGCCTACAGCGCTCAGAATGCTACTTTGTACTATAATTCTGTTTTCAACAAACCCATCGAAGGAATTTTGGTGGATAAAATAACCAAACACGAGGCTTCTAATACGCGTTATCCTCAATTTACGTCCAACGCTAGAAACATCGAAATGGATGATATCGGGGAAGGAGTGAGTTACCAGGGTGGTTTCAAAATGACAGGGTCTTCTGTGCGGGGTTATGGCGATAAGAAAGGCTTATCTACGGTTTACATCACCAACAAGCAAGGACAAATAGTGGCGAAAGCGGAAGCTAAGAATTTTGATATTCTAAAAGGTCAAAAAGTAGTTTCTGAAGATGCAGTGGTGTCCTTGTACATACACGGCGACGACGGACAACTGGACTCCATCTACCACCCCTCCATTAATTTCTTATACAGCATTGTACACCGAAAAATAGACCTCACCCGCAGCGAGTCCAGAATTTCTAAAGTGCCGTTTGAGAATTCTTTGCAGCAAATGGATATGAAAGTGGCGTCCATTGGTTGGTTTATTGATACGGATCAAATCAATTTGGGCGACAACAAGCAGGACATGGAAATGGCTTCTGAAAACCACTTCGATCAATTGTTGTACGAAAAATACAGAAACATCATTTCCATCAATCCATTGGTGAAATTTGCCGTCTATTCGGAGAAATTGCAGGAGGAGTTTGAGAACAACGAGGCAGGTTTTGACGATGGCGGAGGAGACACAGGTGATTTTTACAGCGGAGGCGAGCAAGAAGATTTGTGCGAGCAGCAACCTTGGTTGTGCGATGAGAACGGCGAACCCTTTCCATTGCCTACCGAAGAGGAAGATTCTACCACCGCTAATATATTCGACGAGCCCGTACCGACGACGGATGATCCTATTGATGAACCTGTTATTGAGGAATTTGACCCTAGAGTCATCGACGCGGATGTATTGGCCATGCTTTTGGACAAGCGCATGGAGCGCATCAGTATTCTCACTACCAAAGAAGTAGACAAAGCTTCCAAAAATCCATCGTTTAAGATTGTTAGCAACGACCAGAGTTATCGAGATTTTGAGCGCGGGTTTCCCAATCGCTATAAATTTGGCGCCATGAACGTCGGCCACCTAAGTACGGTGGTGCGCGATCCTTCTTTTGATCGAAAAACAACCTTGCCTCTTTATTTAGAAATGGTAAAAGATGGGTTTGCGCTCTACGATGCTGATAACGGCACCGTTACGTTGCGCGAAAAATTGTTCCACTACACCGCTTCGGTTAATACCAAGAAAAAAGACCATGATTTTGACAAAATTCGCATTCGCTCGGTGCGCTCGCGCAACAATAAAAAACCGGCCAATGCCGTGTTCGATTTGAAGAAAAAACAAATCGAAACGTATGGCGTACAAGAATTTATACTGAGTGATTCGCAGCAAGTTATTGCCCGGCCTTTTAATGGCCAAGTAAATATGTTGGCTGGTCGAAACATGGATTTCAACGGCGTCATGTCGGGGGGCTTTTGTAACTTTACAGGAACTAATTTCCATTTTATTTACGACATTTTTCATGTAGAAATGGATTCCATCAACTACTTGGACATGTTTATTTACAAGCGCGAACGCTATGGTGAGGATGCGCCTGCTTGGCAGGTGGGACGTCCGATGGAAGAGCGGGCCACTGTAGAAGCTACCGAGCGCCTAACCAACGAAAAAGAACCCATCAACAGCGTTATTGAAGGGGGTAGTGGGCTGATGCTCATCGACGTTCCCAGCAACAAGTCGGGGCGGATGAAGAGCGATCCAATTTACCCTTCGTTTGAATCTACCAGTCGCTCACGGGTCTATTACGACAAGCGCAACCGACAAGGAGAGGGCGTTTATCCACGCGATAGTTTTTACTATGAAGTAGAGCCGTTTATTTTAAATGGTATGGATAACTTAGAACCCACGCAGTTGGTGTTTGATGGCAAGTTGTACACAGCAGATATTTTTGAGCCCATCAACGAGCAGTTGAAGGTGATGTACCACGATTTATCCTTGGGTTTTGAAACCGAAACGCGGGGCAATGATCCCAACCCTATTTATCTTCGCGACGACAAACGCGGCAAGGGTACGTTTAAGGGAATGATGGGTATTTCTAACGAAGGCCTAATCGGTCGCGGCCGCTTGGATTACTTGGGCGCTACCATCGAGTCGGATTACATTGAGTTCTTGCCCAACCAGTTCCGTGCAGAAGAGGTAGACAGCTTTAATTTGGCTGGCTCAGAGCGCGACGGCGTGGAATTTCCCGATGTAAAAGGCGAACAAGTACAGATTGATTGGGCGCCGTACTCGGACAGCATGTACATTGAATCGGCAGTAGCGGAAGGCTCTTCGTTCCAGTTTTTCGATTCTACGGATTTTAATTTGGATGGTTCTTTGACCTTGACGCCTGACGGGCTGTTGGGGCGTGGGCGCTTTGATTGGTATGGCGCAACGTTGGAATCCAACCCAGGGGGGGATTTCAAATTTGGACGCCAGTCGATTGCGTCGCCTTCTTCGGCAGTGATCATCAAATCGCGCGGGGTGCAAAAATTTGCCTTTGAGAATGAAAACGTGGATGCGATCATTGATTTTGGCAAACAGACGGGCGATTTTATTTCGCAAGAAGCGGATTTAGCGACCGACTTGCCCTACAACAGTTACCAAACTTCTCTGGATCAGTTCCACTGGGATATGAAAACCGACCATATTTATATGGATGCCCAAGAGGGTAAAACAGGTTTCTTTTTGGCGACGGAGCAGGCACAAGATTCGTTGGTATTTTTGGGGGAAAAAGCTGATTACGACCTCAATACGGGGTTGCTAAAAATTGATGGGGTGGAGTATATTCGCGTAGCGGATGCCTTTGTGTATCCAAAAGACAAACACATCGAAATTGAGGAGGCTTCGCACATGCGTACCTTAGAAGATTCACGCATTGTAGCCGATACCCTCAACCAAAACCACGTTATCCAGCGCGCTACCATCAACGTATTGAGTCGCAATGAATTTAAGGCAGATGGTTATTTGGAATTTAATGTAGAGAACCACAAAGACCAAGAAATTCGTTTTGATAACGTTACCTCTTCCCAAGAAGAACCAGGGATGTTTGTAACTGTAGGAAGTGGAACCGTACAAGACACCGCCAATTTTTATCTCGATAAACGTACGCGTTTCAAAGGAGAAGTAAATTTGAACTCCAAGTCAGAGTTGTTGACGTTTGATGGCTACGCCAAAATTTCCTCGGCGGTGATTCCAACGCAGGAATGGTTTGGGATTGATTCTAAAATTGACAAACGGGATGTATCGATTGTGTACGACAATCCTAAGAACCCCGATGGGGAAAATTTATTTGTAGGCTTGTATTTGGATTTGGATACGATGGATTTGTATCCAGCCATTTTATCGCCCAAGCACAATGCAGACGACCGCAGTATTTTCTCTACCACAGGTGTCTTAAAATTTGATAATGAGAAAAACCAATACTTGTTTGGAGATTCTGCGCGGGTATTGGGCGACGCCGAAGCGGGGCAATTGTTTACGGTATCGGAGAAAAATGCCAAAGTAATGGCCTCAGGACGATTTGACTTCAACAGGGGCTTTCAGGCCGAGGGCAACCCCGATTTCCTAATTGATGTGGTCGGAGACTTTACCTTCTTTTTGAATACCAAGTCGGATTATCTATTTGAAACGTCTACCAATTTGGATTTTTATTTGCCACAAGCTTTGCGCGATATTATTGTGAATGATTTGCAGAGCAACGATGAGTTGATTGACAAAGTGTTGTACGCCAGTATCAAGAACGAGAAACTGCACCAGCACATGAAAAACTACATCCCTGACGAGAAGAAATTTGATAAAATGTGGAAGAAAGTGAAGGACGATGAGCGGTTGCAATTGCCCAACGACTTTTCTCACACCTTCTTTTTTATCAACAATAAACTGTTGTGGAGTGACAAAACCGAGACGTTTATTACCAAAGGCTCCCGCTTACAATTGGCCTCCATCGGCGGCAAGCACGTCGGGCAAAATGTTAAGGGACATATCGAAATTATGAACGACCCGTCCAAAACGGATGCGATGACTTTTTACATCATCTCTCCAAACGGCGATTGGTATTACTTTTCTTACCAGCGCGGGTTCTTGAAAACGGTTTCTTCCAACCCCGATTACAACAACGCCATTGCATCGTTGAAAACCAAAGACCGCCGCATAAAATCGGCCAACGGCAACTGGATGGAACTTGTAATTGGCTCGCCAGGCGAATATTCCAGCTTTAAAAACAAAGCCAGCGCCGCACACAATTGATGAATTTTAGAAACATTAAAATAGAGGCTTCTTCCAATACTGGGAGAAGCCTTTTTTTATAAGAAACGGCGCATAACTTATTCATACATAAATCTATACCAGTGAGGGGAAGAAATATAGTAGAAGATGGAAGCATGATAGAACAATAATCTTAGAAAGTTGCAAAAGTAATAAATTTGCTTTATCTTAGGATATACACAACCCAAGCAATTGAACACAAGAGTTTTATACACTTTTAAATTCAATGCTATGAAAAACATTCAATTTTTGCTGCTTTGTCTATTGGGCGGCTTACTAGGCGCTTGCCAAAAAGAGCAGCCTTTGAACGCGCCTTTGAGCCATCAAGAGGTTACGCAACCAACCAGTACCATTTTGGTAGATGGTTCGGGGGCTGTACTCAAGTCGGGTAATCCCGATGACATTATTTTAGGGAACGACAAGCCCAACCTCTATGCCCACGACAACGTCTTGGCGGCTTGGAATACCGTTTATCCAACCACCAACAGGCCAACTTGCCCATTACGCACCACTCCTACAACACTTATATTATGGCGGAAGCTTTTCGGCGTGTGGGAGCGACCTACTACGCTGTTGACGGGCAAGTAATGAACAGTTGTACGCCCAGTTGCCCCAATTATCCGCAGTGTTACGATCCTGACGTGTCTTGCAGTGGGGGCGAGGTAGCGCCGTTGCCGATTCCTTGCGATCCACCTGCCACTTGGCCGCATTGCAATCAAATTTTTATTCCCGCGCCTTCCAATCCTGTGCCTGTGCCTACCAATTCCTGCGGTTGTCCCGTCAATGCGGATAAAAACAAGCCCAGCGGTTGTGTGCAGGTAGACGATACCCAGCTTGGTCGGCAAGGCGTGCGCAAAATCAAAGTCTACGTGAAGGATTTGTACTTCTTTGGCAAAGAGACTTGGACGGATCATTCGGGTTGTTGGAAAATTCCTTACCGCTATTTTGGGGGCATCCATCCTTACATAGATTGGTACCACAGCCAAATGGAAGTGCGCGCCATGCGTGGGGTAGACATCACCCAACTGGGAAGACGCCTCAAACAAAACTGTGGGACGCACGGCGGCGGGGTATACAACGATTTTCAAGTTTATCACCCTACTTTTGGGGACAACCGCAGTATTCGCCGCACCTTTTGGGCAGCATCTACCTGTTGGAACGCCTTGTACGAATTCAACGGCTATGCAGCAGATGAAAACATTGCTACACCGCTGGTGTCCAGTCGACTGCGGATTTGGTTGCTGAACAACGAAGGGCTGACAGGCGCGGCACCGATGTTGAAGGACATAGACACCAACGACCCACCCCAAATTTTGAACGATGCACAGGTGGTCATTCCTTATTTGTCGGCGATTATACTGCCTGGGGCAGGGTATACCACTTGGTCAACGGCCAGCAACATACCCGATGTAATTTTGAATTATGGGCAAAATGGGCTGCGCTCCGATGCGTTTGTTCATCTGTGTTACCACGAATACGCCCACGTCAGCCACTACCGAGGATTGCCGAGCAGCGACCGCTATTCCTATTGGTGGGCAATGGTAGATCGCGTTATTCGCAACCAAATGAACGGAGACAATTCGCCTTATGGTAGCCCCAACACAGCGGGCGCAGGACGAACGGCTATTGCAGAAGCTTGGGCCAATCATTTGCAGGATGTGTTTGCAGATCGACGGTATGGGTTGGAACGGGAACGGAGTCGGGTAAGACAAAATACAAACGAGAAGCAGAGAGCCAGATATATTTATTGGTTGTTAGGCATAGAACAATTTAATCCCAATAGTGGTAGCTTAGATGCGTGGATACCAGAGGGCGTTTTCTGGGATCTATACGACGATAATAGCCATAATTTACCCCCTCTTGAAATTCCAGACCCTGTAACGGACAATGTTCAAGGAATTAGTAATCAAACGATGTTTGAGGCGATTACTCAAAATACACCTACAGAAATTATTGAGGTGAGAGATGCTATAAGAGCTAATGCAGGCAGTAATTCTCCTGCACAGATTGATTCGTTGTTTTTAGAGTATGGTTATTAAATAAAAATAGGTGGTGCCTAGAGGAATAAATTATTTTCTCTAGGCACTTTAACAAATTGAGGTAAAATGAAGTTGAAATTATTTTTTTATTTTTTAGTTATTGTATTTTTTTCCTGCAGAAAGCAAAGCTGTTTAAGAAAATTCGAATTCCATTTCCCTGCGACGATTACGGCAAGCGATACTTTTGATATAGGAGACACCTTGTGGATGGAAATGAATTTATCCAATAGTTTAATAGATCATCGAACAAGAGAGTTAGTAGATTTGAGTGGGTTTGATTTGTATTTTGATTTGAGTATAGAAAAAAATGATACAACCTATGCTAATACGGCGATGGAAAACTTTGAGTTGATAGAGCAAGTAGGTTCTTTCACACAGCAGAGGTGGGGAAGGTTTATAGTAACTCAAGTTTTCTTTGATAAAATAGATAACAAGCATTTTAAGTTTGGGATTGTACCTCAAAAATCGGGAAGGTATTTATTAGCTCTAAATCTACCTATAGAGTATTTTGATTTAGAGCGAGCCAATAATGAAGAAGACCGTTTAAAAGTATTGGAATCCTCGTGCAGCTTTCAAGATATCACTAAATATTCAGCGCCGCGATTCAACAATGGAA
>CAYUZF010000046.1:26695-28455 GCA_964449615.1 uncultured Aureispira sp. | reverse complement strand
CCAATCGCACTAAAAATCCTCTGTAAAAACATTCGCTTTCTTTTGTTACACTGTACTGAAGGATGCTCCGTGCCGCAACCCCCCAACCGCTACTTCCCCGCCCCTTACCAAACCAACGTTTATCAACTTGTAGAAGCACTCCAAGCGCAGCTGCATCGTCCTTAAAAAAGAAGTACTTTCTGAGCAATTCCTTGCGACAAGCCTACAAAAGATAGAAGGCTCTCCAAAAAAATAAGTACCTTAAGGGCTACAAAACAACCTTTAGCCGTTTCTCCAATTTCTTTTTTGGTATGGACATTACTTTATCAGCAGCGGACAAAATTAAAGTACAAGAAGCAGATGATCTATATCCCATCATGCAAAAAATTCTATTGCGAGAAAACAAAATAGACCGCAACCGCGAACATCTGTGGGTAATCGGCCTAGAAAGCAATTTCAGGATTTTATTTGTAGAATTGGTCAGCATGGGATCGGTCAAGCGGAGCATTGCAGAACCGATGGAAGTTTTCAGTTTGGCCTTGCAAAAACGCGCGGTCAGCATTATTTTGTGCCACAACCACCCCAGTGGCAACCTACAGCCTTCCAGTTACGACAAAGACATTACCGATCGGTTGATTCAAGCAGGTAGGATCGTCAACGTTCCCTTGTTGGAGCATTTGATTATTACAGAGTACAGCTACTTTTCGTTCAAAGACAGGGGGTTGATGAAACAACTTTCTCAAAGTACCAAGTATGTTCCCAATTATGAATTGGTGGAACGCATCCGCAAAGAAGCCGAGCAGAAGGCACAGCGCGCCGTACTAGAAGCGCGGGCAACCATGAAACTAAAAATTGACGAGGCAGAGCAAAAAACCAAAATAGCCATTGCCAAAGAACTCAAACGAGATGGCTTAGACGATGCGCACATCGCCCGCTTAACCAAATTGCCCTTGAAAGAGGTACAACAATTGCGCATACGGCATCGGAAATGAGGGGGTGTTACAAAAGTGGTGTTTTTTTGACAGGTAACGATGCAGCTGGTTGTAGAAAAAATCAAAAAAAGCCCCAACCGCGCTTGTGTGCTGTTGGGGCTTTTTTATTCGAAAAAGTGACGTTTATATCGTATCCGTATTAGGGGAACTAATGCGTACCGCATGGTCGTTGGGAACGATTCTACCCCCGTATTCGCGAGCATAAGCCTGTGTGATTTCGGCACCAAAAAAGAGAATTTGAGCGGAGTAGTACACCCAAGCCAGCAAAATTACCAAAGAGCCTGCCGCCCCATAAGTAGAGCCAAAGCTGCCCTGCCCCAAATACAAACCCAGCAAAAATTTGCCCAATACAAACAAGCCTGCTGTGATTAAGGCGCCTACCCAGACATCGCTCCACTGGATTTCTACGTCGGGCAAATAGCGGAACATCAACGCAAACAGCAATGTAATGAACCCGAAGGACACGACCATATTAATGGCTTCCCAAACCCAATCGGCACCAGGCAATAAACCGCTCATGTATTTGTTCATTCCCGACAGTGCCGCGCTGGCCAAAAGCGATACCAACAACAAAAAACCAATGCCCAACACAGCAGAAAAAGAAAGTAGGCGCTTACGGATAAAATTCATAATTCCCGCATCGGGCTTGACCTTTACATCCCAAACGGTGTTCAACGCGTTTTGCAGCTGGATAAAGACACCAGAAGCACCAACCAACAGCACGACAATACTAATAGCCGAAGCGCAACTTCTCAACGAAGGTTTATCCGAATTTTCAATAGCTGTTTC
>CAYUZF010000046.1:23207-26685 GCA_964449615.1 uncultured Aureispira sp. | reverse complement strand
TTAATTCAGCGCCTTGTTGCCCCAACAGGTCGTTCAATTGCCCCACAATTTCTCCCCTAGCGGCTTCTTCTCCAAAAATCATCCCTGCAATAGAAATGGCAATAATTAACAACGGTGCCATAGAAAATACCGTATAATAAGACAAAGAGGAAGCCAGAGTCATCGCCCCGTCGTTCATCCAATCTTTTCCCGCTGTTTTGAGCAGCTTGAACGCTGTTTTAAATTTTTCCAACATAATGAAAATTGCTTAAAGTATGAGTTAGTGTGTTTTTATCATAACAGGCGGTAAGAACGTTTGGTTGTTGATTCCCCGCTAAGAATAGCGCCAGAGAGCCATCCAACCAAAGAAGGCATTTATTAACCTAGGTTAAGGCATCGGTAGTTGATAAGTAGGTTCTTTGTAGGAAATACGATTTGTTAATTTTATAAAAATAAATACTATGAAGATTTTGAAATGGATGGTTTTAGCTGTTGCAACAGTAGGTTTAGCGGTAAGTTGTTGTGAAGAGGATACGATAACTGTACCTGCCGAAGTTGTGGCCATGACGAATGACCACAATAAATCCACCTGCGCCACTTATTATCAACTAAAAATAGAGGGACAGACCTACGTTTGTTCGGTAGAGGACTTAGACCACCACGGGGAGTTGGGGACGTTGCCTACTTGGATTGAATTGGAATACAGCTTGGCGGACGAAACGCCAACTTGTAGCAGCAGTCCGTTGATCGAGGTAGAAGAATGGGAGCGTTATTAGAAGTTGGAAAAACAGTAAGGGGGCAGGATCTCGGCTAAACTCGATAGCCACCTGCCCCTTACCAAGTGTTTGTTGTTTTTTAGAACAAGCTTCGAAGTGCTGTTGTTTATTTCTTATTCCCTTTAGTAAAAAACAGCACGCATGAGAAAATTTGACTACAGTCGAAACTACAAAGAATTAGATTTGCGCAAGCAGCCAGAATTGTACGCCATTGGAAAAGGAGAGCAAGGGGTTTTGATGGTAGAACCTTACAAATCCGAAATTCTACCGCATTGGCGCTTCAAAACCCCTGAGATTGCTCGAAAATCTTCTGAGGCTATTTATAAGCTATTTTTAGATTATCTCGAAAAAGAAGATTTTGTAGGTGCCGATATGGCGCGGAAGTTCATCCAAATGGGCTATACCCGCTCGCGCCGCTACGCCAACTACAAAGGCGGTAAAAAATACGTGGGGCCTGTACCCGACGACAAAAAAGGGCAGAGTGGCTCCCACGGTCGCGCCCAGCACGAGCGCCAAGAAGAAGACCCCATCAAAGCCGAATCGGCCCGTATTTTTAAGGCCAAATGGGAAGAAGCCAAAACCCACCCCGAATACCTCGCCCAAAAACAACGCTTTATAGAAAAGTATGGTTAACTTGATGGTCTTCTATACCAAAAGCCATATACATGAACATCTGGGCAAGCTCCGACCTGCACGTAGATTACAAAGAAAATTGGGATTGGTGGCAGCAACTTTCGGCTCAAGCATACACCAAAGACGGACTCATTCTAGCGGGCGACATTACCCACGATACAGCGCAACTGCTCCGCTTTTTTGAACACTTGTTGCCCAAATTTCAGAAAGTATTCTTTGTGCCAGGCAACCACGACGTTTGGGTAGAACAGGAAAACACCAACGATTCGCTTGAAAAATTCAATGCACTTCTAACTGCCTTGCAAAAAATGGGCGTGCAGATACAGCCTTGGCACAACGAACAGGTGTACATCCTGCCTTTGTTTGCTTGGTACGATTATACATTTGGTTCCCCTTCCACCACCATACAGCGCGCTTGGATGGATTTTAAGCACTGCCAGTGGCCAATGGATCTCCCTGCATTGACCGTGTATTTCTTGGAGCGCAACACGTTACCAACAACAGACTTGCCTATCATTTCCTTTTCGCATTTTATGCCGCGCAGCGATTTATTACCGCCAGGCGGCTCCAAAATTGTGCAAACGTTGTTGCCTGTATTTGGCAGTGAACGGTTGGGCGAACAAGTAGCTCAAGTTGGTAGCCGCCTACACATTTATGGCCACCACCACCTCAATCGAAGTGTGCAATTGGACGGTACTTGGTTTCTAAACAATGCCTTTGGTTATCCCCACGAAACACAAATTTGTAGAAGAGAATTATTGCCTGTTTTTCGAGAAGGAAACGTTGTAACGGGAACAAAACAGTGGCCAACAATGCCAAGAACAATAAAAAAATAAGGAGTAATGGCTGAAAAACAACTGTTTGAACGCATGCTGCCAGGTTTTCAAGTAACCCCTAACATGCAGCGACACCTATACGAACTCACAGAAAAAAAAGAGGTTAAGAAAGGCAATTTTTGGTTGCAAGAAGGGCAAATCTGCCGCTATACTAGTTTCGTGGAACAAGGCCTACTGATGTATTACACGGTACACGACGGCGACATCAAACCCATAGATTTTGCATTGGAAAACGATTGGGCAGCTTATATGAAAAGTTTTTCCCAGCAGGTAGTAGGCGATATGAATATTGTAGCTTTAGAAGATACGGTGTTGCACGCCATCAGTTACGACAACCTACAAGAAATTTTCAAACATTATCCACAACTGATACAAATACAGCTCAAAGGCATCCAAGATTCGTTGGCGCAAGTAACCCAACACGCGACCAACCTTGCTAGCTTGAGCGCACCAGCTCGGTACGATTACCTCATCGACCAGTACCCCAAATGGATACAACGGGTTCCCCAGTACCATTTGGCTGCTTATTTGGGCATTCGCCCACAGTCCCTCAGCCGTATCCGAAAAAACAAACGCCTCTGACAGAAGTTAACCTAGGTGCATGCAAGCCCGCGTACAATAGACCATTTTTGTAACTATTAATAATCAAACAAAAAAGGAAATTATGTTCGCAGTTAGCAAAAAAAATGGGGGGTACTTATGGGTATTGCTTTTTATAAGTCAAGGTCTTTTTGCACAAAATGCCTTCAACAAACCCCTAGATACCCGCATCAATGTATTGTTTGGCCTCAATCAACCCCTTTTGGTCAAGGGATTCAACATCGAGGGCAATTTATTTTACAAACGGTTGGTCGTGGACTATTCCCACGGAATTTCACTCAATTTTGAAGGGCCTTCAGTAGTAGGTGCCGCCGCCGAGCAACAATTGGCTTTTCATTTGCCCTATTCTACAGGCTTTGGGGTAGGGTATCGCATTACCGATTGGCTGAATGTGCGGGTAGAACCCAAATGGCACCGCTACGAAGTGTACCACGGCGGCGATCCTCAAAATAACGACTACTTAATACAAGCTTACAATACCTTTTCACTTGGCTTAGGGGCATATGTCAACTGGCGTCCCTTCAAAAAAATGAACAATGCCCTAAGTGGAATAATGCTAGCACCAAGTGTTCGGTATTGGCCTCGGGTAAGTTCCAGCTTAGAAAACAACGCGTTTAGTTATTACAATAAAAATACCGAACAACAAGAAACCCA
>CAYUZF010000046.1:22843-23197 GCA_964449615.1 uncultured Aureispira sp. | reverse complement strand
GATTGTAAACATCAGTGTCGGGTATTCTTTTCTTCTGGATAAGAAACAATAAGCGTTTACCCCTCTGCAATCAATTCATGATGGAGCATCGCCCCCGCTTTGGTGCCGCTGGCAGTAGCGATGGAAACCGCACGGAAAAATGTAGTAGCATCGCCCACTGCATACACACCTAGCACATTGGTCTGCTGAAATTCATTGACGACCAAAAAACCAGCATCCGATAATTCACAGCCCAGTTGTTCGGGAATGGGGCAGTGCTGCTCATAGGCAGGACGGTGGTAAAGCGCGTCCAAAGGCAAGGTGCTGTTGTCTTTGAAGAGCAGCTGTTGCAGTTGTCCTTCTTGGTGAACAATG
>CAYUZF010000046.1:2236-22833 GCA_964449615.1 uncultured Aureispira sp. | reverse complement strand
AGTTCTTTTTCTACTACGGCAACATGCAAAGCCTGTAGTTCGGCAAGGTTAAAAACAGCTGCCCCATTGGTGAAAACGGTTAGTTGATTTGTCCAATTGGAAATCAAGCGTGCAAAATCAACGGTGCCTTCATCGTTGGACCAAATACCTGTTTTTTGCGAACGAACTTCGTAGCCGTGGCAATAAGGGCAATGAATAACAGAAATGCCCCAAGCTGCCGCAAAGCCAGGCAAATCGGGCATCTTATCGCGGATGCCTGTGGCAAAAATGAGTTTTTTAGTTGTATACGATTGGTTGTGCTTGGTCATAACGGTAAAAGCACCGTTGCTGCCTTCTACGGCTGTAACCAAACCATTCAAAAATTGCACACTAGGATAACGCAACACTTGCGCTTTTGCCTGCTGGGCAATGGCTTGTGGGGAGGCGCCGTCTTGCGTAATGAAGTTGTGGGAATGTGGGGTCTGGCGATTGCAGGGCTGGCCACTGTCGATGATTAGAACATTTTTTAAAGCGCGTCCCAATGTCATCGCGGCAGATAAACCCGCATAACTACCGCCTACGATAAGCACGTCGAATAATTGTTGATGATTCATAGGAGTATAGAATATACAAGCGTTAAAAGAAAAAGGCAAAGCGCCTGTTATTACAACAGCAGCAGACCGTTTTACAAAACCACGCTTAGAAGTAGCTGTATTTTTTATAAGCACAAAATTACAAAAAAAATCCTTAATGCAACTTAGTTGCATTAAGGATTTACAAAAAAGAGCTCAGAAAATACCTTTAGCTGCTTCTTTTTTTATACCTGCGATAGCCCAAAAAGCCGAGCAAACTCAACAACAACGCGCCAATACCAAACAGGAAGTAGTGCATTTGTCTAAAGGTTTTCCCCGTTTTGGCTACCAACTCCATCGGAGCCGTGTCGCCTGTTTGCACAAAAGCCGCCCAAAAAGCAGGGTGGGACAAAATACTGCCTTCTTGCGCTTCCAAGTAATCCAGCTTGGCTTCTTGCAAGGCTTTCTCTTTGGTTTTGAGACAAGCCAAGTTGCTGTAATAATCTTTCATAATGGCCGTAGTGGATAAATCATTGACTTGCCACAAACTCATCAAAACCGACGAAGCTCCCGCATAGGCAAAAGAATGCGCTAGAGACATAACGCCCTCCCCTTGCTGAAATTTGCCATAGCCTGTTTCGCAAGCCGAAAGCACTACCAAATCCGCGTTTAAATCCAATTGTGCAATTTCGTAAGCCCGCAAAAAATTATCTTCTGTTTGAGAACTATCCTCCGTAAACACCAAACTCGATAGAATGGGATAATTAGAATTTAAAATACCGTGCATGGCCAAGTGTATGACGCTGTATTTGCCTGCTTCGGACTTAAAATTGGTTTCACTAGCCCTATTGCCCCTAAAGAAAGAACCCCACAGATGATCTTGCAACAACCGAACTTCTTGTTCGGCACCTGGCAGGGGCGATAAGCCTTCGCGCAAGACGCCCAAATCGCCTCCGCGTTGGTGGCTAAAAGAATTGGGCGCTACTTCGGGGTAACTGGCAGCAAAAGCCAACACACCTTTTTCGGGAACCACCCGCTTTTCTTTGCGTTGCGATTGGTTGAGTAAAATGGTTGCCGAATAGCTGTAACTGACAGGATGGCGCTTAATTAAATAAGGCAAGTCTGCCAAATCGCTGTTGGCAGTGGGCGTTTGTGTTAGAAAGGCTTCAAAGGGCAAATGCGCCAGTTGCTGGTCAGGGACAATGACCAAAGAATGCTTGGCAGGAACGAGTTGCGCCAGCTCCTCCACAAAAGTTTTGTAGAAATACTGGGCAGAAGTTTCGTAAGCGGTTCTGGACTGTTGTTTTTGATTGACCACATACTCATAATCGGTGAGCGCTTGCCGCAACGCTCTAGTTTGTGCGGCAAATTCCTTGGAATCAAACTTCAATTCTATCATTCGAATGTCTTCCCCCGTCACCAAAAAGGCGTAATTGTATTCTAAGCCCAATGCGTATTCCAACATGGCTTTGTTGCGGCTGCTTAGAAACGCCTGCACAGCATTCAAATCCGTTAAGGACTCGTCGTAGCGGTGTTTGTAATAGTCGGGATATTGGCGTTTGATCGCTGCTTTGGAGCGTTCGATTTTTACATTCAGTTCATTGATGTCTTGCTGAATTTGACTGCGCTCGGCAAGTGTTGGCGCTTCTATTTTCCGCTTTTGCAAATCTTTGTATTGTTTGACGTATTCCTTTTGTTGTTCTACTACGCCCGCTGGCAATTCCAACAAAGCTTGTTGATCTTTGGAACGCAGGGCATGGGTGAGCAAGGTAGATTTGCTGCGCTCGGAATAAAAAAACGCATCTTCCAAATACTTTTTATCTTTAGTAGCTTGGTGCAAATGGTAGGCGTAATAGAGGCTGCGATCAAACAAAACAGCAGCACCCAAACGGAAAAGAATCAGCTTGTTGGCCTCTGACAAATAACTGCCCATCATCTTCTCTCCAAACCGCGTCATCGACTGCACGACTTTGTACCCTTCTTCTAGCGCCGTAAAGTCCTGCGTTAGTTGGTATTTTGTTTTGTACAATTCAATGCTGTAAACCACCAAACCCGCTTGGGTACACATGGCCAAAAATTGGTTGTTGTGCATCAACTCATCGGCTTGATTGGGAATGTCCGTAACAGCATCAAAAACCAAACTATTGGCTACAAAGCCTTTTTGCAAACATTGTTCAGACTCCTCTAAGCGTCCGAGTTTCATGTAGACAAAAGCAAACTGCGACCAAATGCGGGCAGTACTCATAGAGGTCGAAGGCCAGTAGCGCTCTACTTGAGCGCTGTAGGTATCGGCCAGTTTAGTGGCTTTTTGCGCATCGCCCGTAGTGATGCACAAACCTGCGTAATTGGAAGCAACGTGCAAGGCCAGTTTAGGCGTGTTTTTTGCATTTTTAAGAGCCTTTTCATAGTATTGTAATCCTTCTTTTTCTTGTTGTAAATTTTGATAACAAGCGGCTAAGTTGTTCCACACCACAGTTTGCTCCGCACTATTGGTTGATCCCAATTGCTGGATTAGCGCATTCGCATCGTTGTAATAACGGAAGGCTTTGGCCCAACTTTGTAAACGCGAGTGGCAGAAACCAGCTTCGCTCAACACGTACAAATAGAAGCTAGGATTTTTGCCTTTAAGAGCCTTGGCAGTAGGTAGCGCCTCTTCAAATAACCCCCCTGCCTCTTGGTAGCGAATTAGAAGGACATAAGCACTGGCCAAATCGACTAAAGCGCGTACGTAGCGTTCGTCCTTTTTGCCATAAGCGGCTTGGTTCAAGGCCACCAGACGCTCAAAAATGTCTTTGGCATAATCGCGCTGTCCCAACTCCAACAAATCGCGGGCATGTTGTCGCAGCATAGGCGCTTCTTTGATGGTGGGCGCAGCTTCGTACAACATAGATGCTTTGCGCAAACACTGCGGCAGTTCGGCATTAGGCGTAGAGGTGGCCGATGGAAAACGCATCATGTCCTGCGCTTGACTTCCTATTGTTATTATAAAGAAGAAAAATAAGGCTAAATTATAACGCATGCTCGTAGAGATTAAGAACAAGTTGGTGATTTGCGTGAAGCAACAAACGACCAACATTGTCAATAAAGGAAATGGAAACTTATTCTAATAGGATGCAATAAGCTCTGCTAAAAACCGTGGGAGTCTAAAAAGAAGGGCTACTTACAGTTGAACCTGCTGCAACTGCTCTATAATAATACGAATTTTAAAAACGAAAAAAACAGTACAAGCGTGATTTTCTATAAACGCTGCGGTTTATTCAACCAACAGTAACAAGTCAAAGAAAATGCTTGGTCAAACAGCTATTTATTAGATAAAAAAGCGGTTGTCATTTTTTATTACTAATTTTATGCCCCAAGCCCTTCTTGCCAAGTAGGCGTGCCACTTTGGCAGGGGGCTTCTCCAACATCCATCAAATCAACAACCATTATGTATCCCAATTTACGATACGCCTTTTACGATCTAACAGGGGTCGATTTACCTGCTTTGGCCTTGATTCAAACGTACGGCTTTTTCTTGGCCTTTACTTTTATTGCCTGTGGCTGGGCCTTGACGGCTGACCTTAAACGCCGCGAGCGCTTGGGAATTTTGCACGGCAAAGAAGAAACTAAAATGATGGGGCAGCCGCTCTCTGTCTTAGATGTCTTGACCAATGCTGTTTTAGGTTTTGTATTGGGTTTTAAAGGTATTTTTGCCCTCTTAAATCCTTCGTTGTTCACAGGAGCCAGTGCCAGAGAACATTTGCTGTCTTTTGAACACGGCAGTTGGATTGGAGGAATTGCCTTAGCGGCGTTGTTTGCCTTTTTTAAATACCGCGACAACAAAAAAGAACGAGAGCAATATCCAACTCCAGAGCGTGTAAGTAAAATCGTCATGCCACACGAACGCGTGAGTGATATTATTATTCTGGCGGCAATCAGCGGAATTGTGGGGGCGAAGTTGCTTTACATGACTGAAGTCGATTACGAATCGCTGGAGCAAATGATGGGCGACTTTTTTAGTGGAAGTGGGCTGTCGGTCTATGGGGGCTTTATTTTAGCCTTTTTTGTGGTGACGTACTACGTGCGCAGCAAGAACATGCCGCTGCCGCAAATGATTGACGCCTGTGCGCCTGCCATGATTCTAGGAACGGGCTTGGGGCGCTTGGGCTGCCATTTTTCTGGCGATGGCGATTGGGGGCGTGTCAACCCCTATGAGAAACCTGCGGGCTTTATTCCCGATTGGTTGTGGGGGTATTCGTACCCGAATAACGTAATGCAAAAAGGCGTCCCTCTGGAGAATTGTTACTATCCAGAAAGCTTTGGCGATTACTGCACGGTGCTAGAAAATCCCGTTTTCCCAACGCCAATTTTTGAAGTCTTAATTTGCTTGATGATTTTTGCCTTTCTTTGGGCGATTCGCGACAAGGTGGTGGTGCATGGGATTGTATTTTCGGTGTATCTTATTTTGACCAGCGTGCAGCGCTTCTTATTAGAAATCATCCGCATCAACCCCGAACACAGCATTGGTGACTTAACCCTCTCCCAAGCCCAGTATATTTCTATTGTGTTGTTCTTTATAGGAATTGGAATGACCATTTATTTGGTGAACAAACAACGGAAGATTAGAAAAGAATAAAAATTGAGCATAATGAAAATGTAGCCTCTTAATCAACTTAGAGGCCACATTTTCACGTTTGTAATCTAAAGTAATTCTCAATTCGTTTTATTAAGAGCACTTTAATTAGTTTTGTAACTGTATAAATGCTTACTAGTAGTTAAATTATGTGAACTTTACAGTCAGTATAGAGAAGTCTGATCCTCCATTTGCATAAACATAATTATCATCACTAGACCAGTAATCTAATGGGTATCTTGTATATTTAGAAATCAACTTGTCACCCTCTTTTTTCCAGCTACTTGCTCCTGACCAGCTATAAAAACCTACATAATTCCATCCATTGCTTACAGACAAGTACTTAGAATTATCATCAGTTTTTCGATAATACAAGTCTCCTTTGTATACGTAAGATGTAATTGAAACAGCCTCCTCTTCTTTACCAACAACAATACACCATCCACTACTATTTTCACCCAGCCATCCAATTGCTGATTCCCCATAGAATAATTGAACTTTCTGACTCTTACCAGATTTTATAGCTTTTAATTCTATAGGTTCAGACTCCATCTCTTGTGCAAAAGTTCCAGATGGTTTTTCCTTGTGTGAATTGTGGAAAATTTGATAATTTTTATCTTCCTTCATTTTTCTACTTTTTAATTTCCTACTCTTTTATTATTAGGGTTTTCAGATTTCCCCCTGCAAACAAAAGACAATGACAGTAGCTACTCAATCGAATATTTTGCTTTTGATCACCTGTCAAAATTATATCAATAGCTTAGGATTATCCTCATGGATTTTCCTGAAAAGTAAATATAGGTGTTTTCTCTAGGAACTTAGAGTGCTAACAATGAGTATTATTATGTAAATTTATATTAAAAATAAATTAAATTACTTTTGAAGGAAATTAATTCTTTAGTCAGGCCAACCATATGAATGATGGGCAGAGGAATAATTATCGCGCCAGCGTGTAGTAGACTTATGCTGCTGAATCAAATCAAAAACTGCCCATTCTCATAAATCAATTGCCCATCGGCAAAAATCTGCCCGCCGTTCTGCATGTCGGCAATCATATCCCAGTGTATACTGGACTGGTTGACGCCTCCATTTTGTCTGTACGCTTGCCCAACTGCCAAATGCACCGAGCCGCCAATTTTTTCATCAAATAGAATGTTCTTCACTGGCGTCTGGATGCGGTAATTGGTGCCAATAGCCGCCTCCCCAAAACGCCGTGCGCCCTCGTCAATCTCAAAAATGCGGTCCAACAATTCTTGACCTTGCTCGGCTTCCCAGCGCTCTACCCAGCCGTCTTTCACCCAAAGCGTTATGCCCTCTACCTCCTCGCCGCGAAAAATCGACGGGTAAGAAAAATGAATGGTGCCATTCACCGAATCGTCTACAGGCGCGGTATACACTTCGCCCGACGGCATGTTCGTCTGCCCATCCGAGTTGATCCAAGTACGGCCTTTGGTAGAAAATTTCAAATCAATGTTTTCTCCCAAATAGTGCATTTCTGTACAACCGTTCAAATGATCTACAATGTGCTGCTGGCTGCGGCTCACTTCTTCCCAGCAAGCTTTTGGATCGTCTTCGTATAAAAAACAAGCGTTGTAAATAAAATCCGCGTATTCCTCTAGCGACAAACCTGCATTTTGTGCGTGGGCTAAAGTAGGGTATTCACAAAGCGTGCGTTTGAGTTCTAAAGTCGCCGTGCGCTCCGAGTAGCGCTGCCCATGTGGGCGCATGGCTTCCCGCAAAATGGTGGACGCCTCGGAATTGGTGGTTTGGGTAGAACGGCTGTAAAAGGGCGCACGAATATAAATGTAAGCATCAAACTCCTCGACCGCCTGCGCATAAAGCGGATCTACATACTGTAACTGCGCTTCCGAACTTTCATTCAGACGAATGTTACCTTGATCGCGAAACAATAAATTGACGTGGGGCAAGCCCCCCGCCCGCAAGACTTCGCGGTAAACCTCGCGCACCAACGGTTCGGCCAGCGTCGTGGATTGAATAAAAACCCGCTCGCCCTCTTTCAGACTGACGCAATAATTGACTAAGAGTTGAGCATATTTGTTTAAAATAGATGGCATTAGTGTGTTGTGTTTATAAGAAAAGAGCAGTACCCTGCAATATGAGTTACTTATACAGAAATTTTTTCTTTCAAATAATGACCCGTGTGGGAATTTTCGACCTTCGTCAAGTCTTCGGGGGTGCCTTGGAACAACAATTGGCCGCCGTTCGCTCCTCCGTCGGGGCCCAAATCAATCACATAATCGGCAGATTTGATCACGTCCAAATTGTGTTCGACCACCAAAACCGAGTGGCCGATTTCTACCAACGCATTGAGGGCGTCCAAGAGTTTTTGAATGTCGTGAAAGTGCAGCCCTGTGGTCGGCTCGTCAAAGATGAATAGAATTTTTTCGCGGCTATTTTCTTTGACTAAGAACGACGCTAATTTAACGCGCTGTGCCTCCCCACCACTCAAGGTACTAGACGGCTGTCCCAGACCAATATACCCCAAGCCAACATCGGCTAAGGGTTGGATTTTAGCAACAATATCATCGTTGTCCACAAAGAATTCTAGCGCTTCTTCTACGGTCATGTTTAGAATTTCGTAGATGTTTTTCTCTTTGTATTTAACGCTTAATACGTCTTTTTGGAAACGGAAACCGTTGCAGTCGTCGCAAGTCAAGCGCACATCGGCTAAAAACTGCATGCTTACAATAATTTCGCCAGCACCCTTGCACGTTTCGCAGCGCCCACCCTCTACATTGAAAGAAAAATGTTTGGGTTTAAAACCTTTAATTTTAGAAGCTTGTTGGGTGGAGAACAATTTTCGAATGGCGTCGTAGGCTTTTACATAGGTCACAGGGTTCGAGCGCGACGATTTTCCAATGGGTTGTTGGTTGACCATTTCTACGCGGGTAATTCCTTTCAAATCGCCCGTAAGAGCGCGGTGTGCGCCAGGTTTCTCGGTGCCCTCGCCCAAGCTGTGCATCAAAGCAGGATATAGAATTTGCTTAATCAAAGTCGTTTTTCCGCTACCACTCACGCCAGAAACCGCGATGAAAATATTGAGGGGAAAGGTAACGTCGATATCTTGTAAATTGTGTTGGGTGGCACCTTCTACCGTAATGGATTGCGTCCATTGGCGGCGGTGTTCGGGCAGCGCAATTTCCATGCGTCCGCTCATGTATTTAGCGGTCAAACAATCGGCCGCGTCGTTGTAAATGTCCTCGTAAGGGCCTGCAAAAACCACTTTTCCGCCGTGTATACCAGCGTGCGGTCCAATATCTACCAAGTAATCAGAATTGGCAATAATGTCTTCTTCATGTTCTACCACTACTACCGTGTTGCCCAAATCGCGCAGGGCTTTGAGTACTTTTACTAAGCGAGATGTATCTCTAGGGTGTAGGCCAATACTCGGCTCGTCCAAAATATACAACGAACTGGTCAAGTTAGAACCCAACGAACGCGTCAAGTGTATGCGTTGGATTTCTCCGCCCGATAAGGTGGATGAAACACGGTCAATCGTCAAATAATTCAGACCCACGTCCAACATAAATTGCAAACGCGTAGTAATTTCAATAATCAAGCGGCGCGCCACTTCGTAGTCGGTATCTGAAAGTTGAATGTTATCAAAAAAATTGTAAAAATCCTGAATGGAGATGTTGATGAGTTGGTCGATGGAACGGCCATCTACGAGCACATACAGCGCTTCTTTGCGCAGGCGTGCGCCGTTGCAAACAGGACATTTGGTTTTGCCGCGATAGCGTGCCAGCATCACGCGGTTTTGTATTTTATAGGTCTTCGCTTCCAGCTCCGCAAAAAAGTCGTTGATGCCTTTGAACAGGTCGTTGCCTGTCCAAAGTACGCGCTGTTGCTCGGGGGTGAGGTCGCGGTAGGGCGTATGTACAGGAAAGTCCATTTTGTGTGCTACGTTCAACAATTTTTGGCGCCAGCGGCCTACTTTTTCACCGCGCCAACAAACGATGGCCTCTTCAAAAATCGATTTGGTTTTGTCTGGAATGACTTTGTCTTCGTCGATGCCCATCACCTTGCCGTAGCCCTCACAAGAGGGGCAAGCGCCAAAGGAACTGTTGAAATTAAACAGTTGCGGCGTGGGTTCTTCAAACAAAATACCGTCCAATTCAAATTTGTTGTTAAACAGCGCTTCGTTGCCTCCAGTATCTTGGATGTAACAAATTCCGTGGCCTTCTTGTAGGGCAATTTGGGAAGAGTCGGCGATTCTTTTGGCGTTTTCGTCGTCGTCCTTAGTCGCGACAAAACGGTCGATTATAATGCGTAAATACTCGTTGGGATCGTCCAATTCGCCTGTTTCCTCTAGCAACGACTCTATTTTGTAAGGCTTGTTTTTATACAAGACTCTGGTGTAGCCTTTCTGTACCAAAAAGTCGAGCGTCTTCGCTAAATCCTGTCCTTCGCGGTGTACAAAAGGGATCAACAGCATCACCCTTGTTTTCTCTGGCAACGACAAAACATAATCCACCACATCTGAAACGGTATGCTTTTTGACTTCCTGATTAGATACAGGCGAGAAGGTTTTGCCAATCCGTGCATACAAGATGCGCAGGTAATCGTAAATCTCTGTTAAGGTGCCTACTGTAGAGCGGGCATTCTTAGTGCCTACTTTTTGCTCAATGGCAATAGCAGGGCATAGACCCTTGATGTTGTCGACATCGGGTTTTTTCATCCGCATGAGAAATTGCCGTGCATAAGACGACAAACTTTCTACGTAACGGCGTTGGCCTTCGGCGTACAACGTATCTATGGTGAGGGAGGATTTTCCAGAACCAGAAACACCCGTCACAACAACGAGTTGGTTGTAGGGAATTTCAATGTCTATATTCTGCAAATTATTAGCGCGTGCGCCGATAATCTGGATGGATTTTTTCTTTGCCATTAATGAAACCTTATAACGAAGCGAGTGGTGAAAAATTTCGTACAGAGTTAATAAAAAATGAAAATGCCTTAAGGAAATCTTAAAACAGGCATAGTAATTGTCTTAAGAATAAACAGCTAATTGGCTTGCCTACACTAGCAATGCAAAAGAACAAGCGGGCTGGCAGCATACGCAACTAGAGCGGCTGCAAAATACAGTTAATTTGAACAACCCAATTGCTGTAACAGCGCCTTAACAAAAGAAAAAAATTAGCTTTTCTAAACATTTCTAAAAAATAAGCTGTTTAGAACGACATAAAAAACATTGCAAAGATAACGTAAAATCTAACAAAAAGATTAACTTTATTGGTCAATGCATGTTCCAGCCAAACTTTAAACGGCAAAACCCCCTATGGCAACCTGCGTAGACGAGTGTTCCAAAAATGAAACGAAACACTTCCGAGCAGCCCAGAATTATAAAAAAATAAACCGTTCTTCTAACTGTATCCGAATCGTTTCGGAACTATAAAAAATAAACGCGCCTATTGTCCAAATTTTTACTCCCTAGCATTTATTGAGTTGTAAGTAAATTTTAAGTATTATGCAAAGTAGTAAGTCTTGTACCGACAAAGACCTCATCCGTACGTACATTAGCGGCGATGAGCGCGCATTTGAGTTGTTACTCAACCGCCACAAAACCAAAATCTACACGTCCATTTACCTATTTGTAAAGGACAACGATGTAGCCAATGACATTTTCCAAGAGACCTTCATCAAAATCATTGATACCTTCCGTTCTGGCAAGTACAATGAAGAAGGAAAGTTCCTACAATGGGCCTTGCGCATCTCTTACAACCTTTGTGTCGATTGCTTCCGCAAAAACAAACGCCGTAAAATTGTCACCCCGACCGAAGATTTTGACCTCTTCAACCTCCTTGATTGCCCTGAGGATAATCAAGAGCGAAAATTAATCAAAAGCCAAACCCACAGCAAAGTCAAACAGCTCGTGGACGCTCTACCCGTAGAGCAACGCGAAGTCATCGTATTGCGGCACTACGCCGATTTGAGCTTTAAAGAAATCGCCGAGTTGACCAACGTAAGCATTAACACCGCCTTAGGGCGTATGCGTTACGCTCTGATCAACATTCGCAAAATGATTGGCGAGCACCAAATCAGCTTGCAGTAACAACATTTCAATACAAAGAATACCAAAGACTTGAGTGGAGTCGTTACCACGTTTAGAAGTCTTCTGAATAACACAAAAGGCAAAAGTGAAAAACTCCAACCGAGTCGTTACGGTTGGAGTTTTTTTGTGTTATATAAAAGGCGTTTAGCTCGACGGAAGCAACTTTATTTCAAGTAGGGCGCTATGAAATCTTCTCGCTCTTCGGCCAAGAAAAAAGAGGTTGCTTTTTTGGAAGAGGTATTTATGACATAGTGGTTGTGAAATGCTCGGTGTTTTAGTTGCAGTGCTTTTCTAAGATGTCTGGCAAATCGAAGGTGAATCTTATGGTCGTTTCCATGTTGTTGTGGATCTATAATTAAGATTTCTTTGGAGTATTGAAATTGCTGGCATAACTTATTCAAAGTTGTCGTATCGTCCGTAACCGAAACCAGCTGTAATACAACGTTGTAGGCGTGCTTTTTTTCTAACGCAAGGTACTGCTCAAAGTCCGACGCTCCAGTACTACAATTGGGAACCCAGAGAATAATCCAAGTGTAAGGCTTGGTGCTGCTGTCAATTTTTTCTACAACTTGCGAAGCAGAAACCTTTTTCAAAGGGCAGGTTTGTTGAGCACGGCAGGAATTAAACCATCCAGTGAAAATAACAGTGGTGAAAAGGAAGAGAAATCGCATATTTTATAGATTGAGATCACAAAGGTAAAGAAGCTTGAAGTAGTCTATTTGTAAAAAGAACACTCAAAGACTTGAGTGGAGTCGTTGCCACGTTTTAAAATACCATAAAAAGTAACAATTTAGAAATCGACAAGGAATTTTTTAAGGGGGGATGACAGCATGAGAAAAGTATTTTTAAATTTTATAATTTTTAATATTTTGAGTAATATTTTTTTAGGAAGTTGTTTCATTATTCTTTTGCTGGCAAGTGCTTGCCAGATTGAAATTAGAGGGTTAGTTAGCAACTCCCAGAGAGCAAAAAAAGAAGCTCCTGAATTTATACAGAGTCTTGACTATTCAACATCAGTAGGTACCGCAAATTATAGAGAAGAACAACCTGTACGGGTGGTACAAGCAAAGGATATAAAAGCCTGTATAACTCGGCAATCTAAGATACTTATTTATCAATGGGCACCACACTGTAAAAGCAATGGTTGTTATTTACCCGATGTGTTGCAAACCTGGTGTACCGAAAACGAAGTAGATCTTTACTTGATCGCAGAATACTATGATTGGGCTTACCTCCTAAAGCCTTATGGACTAGAAAAGCCTATTCTAATGGTAGATCATAAGTATTATACTACTACTTGGATAAACGGCTATTTTAGTAAGTTCTATCAAGAACTTATTGGAAGAAAGAGAACAAAAAAAGAGTGGAGTCGTTACCACGTTTAGAAGTCTTCCGAATAACATAAAAGGCAAATTTTAAGCATCTCCAACCGAGTCGTTACGGTTGGAGTTTTTTGTTTGAATACCAAGAGCTTAAATAATTTTTTAAAACAGTTAGTCTATTTATTGATTTTATAAAAAAATAATTTATTATTGATATTGTAATCAAAAAATAACCTTTATTCACCTCTTTTAACTTTCTAATTATGAAAACTTATTTTTAAATGTGTTGCTGCTTTTAGCAGCATTATTGGTTATGGCATCTTGCCAAAAAGAAACAGAAGAAGTTGTTGTAGAAACAGTAGAGCAGAAAGAGCCTCGGGTGGGGTTTCGTGACCGACATGTGCTGTATATAGCTTGGGATGGTCATCGTCCGAAGACTGATTGTACATCAGGATTCGGTATGTGTAATGTAGTTTCTTGTGTATTTTGCTGTGTGGTAAATGGTGTGATTGTAGATTGTGATGATGATCCAGATGCTCGAATTTCTAATGCAGGTGCTATTACAGAGGCTAACAGTGTCTATGTATTAACTTTCGAACTGAACCCTGATACTCCTCAGCATCAAGATGCTATTGTTAATCAAAGTATATTCTATGTGGATCATGATTTCTTAGTTGATGGTTACGTAATAAAAGAAGGAGAGTATGATTATGATGCAACAATAGGTTTACATGGTGGTTATTTAGTAGAGGTAGAAGCTATTTAGGAGGAATTTTCAAAATTGCAGGAGGTTTGCCTTTATCAAACCTCTTGCCTTATTTGCATCAAATACTATGAACATATTTAAACTTATAGCACTTGATTTTTTACTACTATTACTTCCTACAGCTTGTTCAATAATGATAAAACAAAGAGGCGTATACAATGAATACGAAGCTACTTATCAAAAGGAACCAGCTCTTATTAATTGTGCTCGACAGGGAGAGCCTTGCAGTCGTAGTTATAGTACTAGTTGTCCTATAACCATTACTTCAGCGAAGCCACTATTGACATGCATCAAAGCGTCAAAAGGTGTTGTTGTATATGAATGGCCTTATCATTGTAAAGGTGAATTTTGTTATCTATTGCCTGTTATACAAGAATGGTGTAAGGAGAATGAAGTGGAATTGTACGTGTTGGCAGAATATTACAATGCATATTTCATGAAACAACCGTATGTATTAGAAAATCCCATAGTAGTTATTGACCATGAATATTACGGTACTAAGAAGGTACGTGAGCATTTTAAGTTATTCTACCAAGAACTAATAGGTCGCCAGCGCGGCAAAGAAGAATGGGGACGGTTATTATATTTTAAAGAGGGAACTTTCCAAGGATTTTATCGAGATTTGAAAATGGTAAAACCTAGCGATGCTAATGCTTATTTAAATTAAATTATATTTTTAAAACATTTTTGACTTAGTTTGTTCAGTTATTTATAATTTAATGCTACTGTTTCAAGAGTTAGGTATGGAACTCTTGAGTGCTATTTTGTCCTACGGAATATCGGCACGAGTCAAAAAATATACTCTACCTAAGAGTTACATCAACGCCGAAAAACTTCCTATCCTCCACAAAAACTGACAACCCACCAACAAAATACCCTTTTCTTGGCTTCAAATTTGGCTATAAAAAGTGATAGCAGTAGTACACTACCACAACAGCAGTCCATGCCACAACTCCAGCGCCAACGCACCCGTACTCTCAACATCAAACCCAATGGCCGATCCTCTGATTTTGTCACCCCAAATTTTATTTATGGGTGTTTGGGGGGCTGCCGCAATTCGTATTGTTACGTTATGCGCTACAATTATGAAAAGGTGTACATCAATGAGAATGTAGAGGAGATTTTGGCGCGGCTAGGGCAACACGCCTACGCGCAAGATTGGCCGAAAACGGCGAATCAAGTAGATGCCATGTATTGGACGTACGACATTGGTTGCTCCACGGATATCGCCCTACACTGGAACCATTACAATTGGACAAAAGTGTTTGATTTTTTTAAAAATCATCCCCGCGCCAAAGCTACTTTTGCGACCAAATACGTTAATGCAAACCTGTTGGATTACCAGCCCGAAGGAAAGATTCGCATTCGTTTTAGCTTGATGCCACCCCGCATTTCCTCTATTTTGGAGCCGCGAACCAGTACGATAGCGGAGCGCGTAGCGGGCATTGTTTCCTTTTTGGAGGCGGGCTATGAGGTACACCTTAATTTTTCGCCGATTGTGGTGTACCAGGGTTGGTTAGAGGATTACGAAGCCTTGTTTGAGCAAATCAATGCCGCAGTGCCTGCCGAGCAGCGGATGGGCGTACAAGCGGAATGTATTTTTATGACCCACAATGCTCAACAGCACGAGCGCAATTTGGCAAAAGGGTTGGTCTCTAGTGAAAAACTGCTGTGGGTGCCAGCGGTGCAAGAAGCGAAGCGTTCCCAGTATGGCAGCCAAGCCGTGCGGTACAAACATCCTCTTAAAGCGGAATTAATCGAACAATGGCTACAACTACACCAGGTGGTTTTACCGTGGAATACTGTTCGCTACATTTTTTAGAAGAAAGGTGCTTGTAAATGGTTAAAAAAGGTACAGCGATAGAAAGTAGCGGTCTATTGGTACAACTAGAACAAGCATTTAGTATAAAAATACGCTTATTCTAAGGACTCTTTTTTACAAGAATTCTGACTCAAAACAGACCATTTAAACAGTAGAAGCAACAAAATAACATTCTTTTGACGAATCGACCCTTGCATTTTTATTCGCTTTGTTGTATATTGGGCAAACAAAATAGGCAGAATGTTGTCTAAACAACATCGAAGAAAGAGATTGCACCAAGCGCGTGTAGTCTCTTTCTTTGCGTTTAAGAACAACCAGTAAACTAATTAGCGGTTTTTAGTTTACGTTCTAGATAAATAATCAAGTTGATTAAGTACGAAGTACAATTATTACATAATACTACTACTTGAAAAGACCAAACAAACCGCTCAATGGTTTTTTATCAAGTATACAATACGTTATAAGCTTATGGCAGATGTAGTCGATAACAAGACGGAGGAAGTACTAAAAGGTAGTGAATTTATTATCAAGGACTCTCGTCCAGAAGATACCTTTACTCCTGAGGATACGAACGAGGAACAGGATATGATCCGTGCAATGGTCAAAGATTTTGTCAACAACGAAATCGAACCCAACTACAAGGCGATTGAGAAACAGGAAAACAACATCGCCAAAGATAAATTACTGATTGCGGGGGAATTGGGTTTGCTAGGGCCGCACATTCCTGAGGAATACGGTGGTATGCCTATGGATACCAATACCAACACCATTATTGCCGAAGAAATTGGTTATGCAGGGTCGTTCTCTGTGGCGGTTTCTGCGCACACAGGGATTGGTATGCTTCCCATTTTTTACTACGGCACAGAAGAGCAGAAGAAAAAATACTTGCCAGGTTTGTGTTCGGGCGAGTTGGTGGCTTCTTATTGCTTGACAGAGCCAAGTTCTGGCTCCGATGCTTTGGCAGCCAAAACCAAAGCTATGCCTACCGAAGACGGCGAGCACTATTTGATCACAGGTCAGAAAATGTGGATTACCAACTCTGGCTTTGCGGATATTTTCATCGTTTTTGCACAGGTAGACGGCGATAAATTTACAGGCTTTTTGGTGGAAGCAGGTGCTGAAGGCTTAAGCTTGGGTGCTGAGGAAGACAAATTGGGCATTAAGGGTTCTTCTACGCGCCAAGTATTCTTTGAGAACGTAAAAGTTTCTAAAGATGCTATTTTGGGAGAAATTGGAAAAGGCCATTTGATCGCATTTAATGTATTAAATATTGGTCGTTTTAAATTGGGGGTAATGGCTTTGGGTGCTGCTAAACGCAACTACCGCATCGCTGTGGCCTATGCCAACGAGCGCCATCAATTTAAGCAGCCCATCGCTAATTTTGGAGCCATTCAATACAAATTAGCCGAGCAAGCGATTCAAATTTATGCGGTTGAATCTGCACTGTACCGCACGTCTATGTTGTTGCAACAAAAAGCACAAGCGTTGTACGACAATGGTATGTCTTACGCCGATGCTAAACTAGAAGCCGCAGAGGAGTACGCTACGGAATGCGCAATGCTTAAAGTATTGGGTTCGGAAATGTTGGATTACGTGGTGGACGAGACGGTTCAAATCTTTGGTGGAAACGGCTTTTCGGAAGAGTACGAAGCTGCCCGCCACTACCGCGATGCCCGCATCAACCGCATCTTTGAAGGTACAAACGAAATCAACCGCCTATTGTCTGTTTCTATGACGTTGAAGCGCGCTTTTAAAGGACATATTGATTTGGTCGGCCCAGCTTGGGAAGTACAGAAAGAATTGACTTCTATGCCCAGCTTGGAAAAATCAAGCGGTACTTATGGCGCAGAGGAAGACGCGGTGAAAAACATGAAAAAAATCTTGTTGATTGTAGCAGGAGCTGCCGCCAAAGCCCAAATGGACGGTACCTTGAACCTCAAAAACGAGCAACAAATTACGTTGAATATCGCAGATGTGATGATGGATGTATTTGTTTGTGAGTCTTTGCTCTTGCGCGTTCAGAAATTGGAGGCAGCAGGCAAAGATGCTACAAATCCTACCCACATCTTGGAGGTGTACCTCTACGATGCGATGCACCGGTTGGCCAAAAATGCCAAAGATGCCTTGTGTTCGTTTGCAGAAGATGATCCGTTGCGTATGATGTTGATGGGTGTTAAGCGCTACGCTAAATACAAAAACGTCAATGTTAAAGAGGCGCGTAAAGCGATTGCTGCTCCGATTATTAAGGAAGGTAAATTGACTTACGTCTAGTAAATTTTTCTTTGATTATTCATTTACTAGAAAAGAATAACAAAACGTCTGCTGCAAATCGTAGCAGGCGTTTTTTGGTTTTTTGTACTAAAGTTGCCCACCAGAACGAATAACTCGATGACCTTGATCGTCTATTTCTTTGTACAGGCCGCATCGGTCTCGATAGATGGAATCAATAGCTACCATGACTTCTGGCTCTTCTTTAAAAACTTCTATCCATATACTATAATGGCCACCACATAGGGCAGCAATAGCTATCTGTTGAGCCATAGCAGGTATGGGAACAGCCTTCCAATTGCGATAGCTGTAGCGCGCTAGGTCCCAGGCTTCTTGTCGAGAGCGCCAGCGCGTATCCGCTATGGTGGGTTCTTTTGAGCCACCAGGATAACGATCTAATCCCATTAAATTGATAGAGTTATTGGTTAGCTGTTGAATGTTGGTGTTGTAATGGGTTTTTGGAGTTACTCCCATACCTTCAGAATAAAAGAACGCCAAATCCGTATTGTCTCTATCGGGCCAAAGGTAGTCCGTTAAATTGTCGTTGTGATCGTTTTTTATGGTGTTACAATATTTACAAGAAAGTAGAAAATTATTCCAATCTACTAAATCACCTCCTTGATTGATGGGTAGTATATGCTCTACCTCAATACTATTGCGCACTTTCATTTCACAGTAAGAACAATAATAACCAACAAGTCCAGCTAGATCATGGCGCGCATCTTTATAAGTAGTATAGGTTCTTGGGGCATTTCCCTTATCTACTGGCCTCATGCTTGGTTCTTACTTTTGAGGTAATCGGCTTTTATTTTTTCCTGCTCAATAACGGCATACAAGGCGGTATCTCTCGAAAATGGTTTCATCGCTTGGTCAAGAGCTGCTTTCATGGCTGGAGTATCGGTACCTTCCTTTACCGCTTGGTAGTAGATTCTAGCTTTTTCAAACATTGCCTGTCTAGCTTCACTCCATTGCGGATTTTCTACTTCTTGGTATTCTTCGGCGATATCTTCTAAGCTTAGATTGTTGCCTTGACCGATCAAATCTAGCGCATTGCCTTCTAATTTAATGAGTTGTTGTTGCTGTGTCTCTTGTATAAGAAAAGGAGAATGGCTAGTAGTGATAAACTGTACTTTATGGAAGGTGTCTTGCAATCCTCTAATAAGCTTCTTTTGCCACTCAGGATGTAGATGAAGATCCAATTCATCAATGAGTATAATACCCGATGTCATTTGAAGCGCTTTCTCTTTTAGATGTGGATTGAGTGTTACACACTTATAGGCAATATCTGCTATTAATGCGAAAAAATTACGAGTGCCATCACTTAGGTAACTAAAAGGCAAGGTCTTTCCATCTTCCAATACTACTTTCAAACCTGTAGGTTTATCTGGGTCAAATTCATAATAGACATTGCTACAGTTGGGAAGATTGTCAATAATTGCCTGTTTGACTACCTCATAGCTCAAATCTTGTGTTTGTTTTTGAATTTGGGAGAGTTCTTTGCCTTTAAACCATTTTATAAACTGCTTAAAAGTCATCTTTGCACGCAAGCATTCATTATAGGCGCGTAAACGGGAGGCAATTTCAGGATTTTTACTTGCTTTACTTTTTCGGCTTCTCGCTTCTTCAAATAGCCGCCCCGTGGCGTAGTAAGCCAGCACAGGTAGATTAATAGGTAGACCTTTGCGAATATCACGATCATAGTGAAGACCTATTTTTTTTATAGCACTTGCCGCTTTGTTCTGCGTCCTGCCCCTAATATCGTTCAGCACTCTCTCCCATGTGATTCTTTCATCATTTACAATTCCAGTTGCTTTTACGGATACAGGAAAGCCAAATTCTTCAGAATCTTCAAATGTCTTTATATGGATGTCTTTTGATAAAATGTTTCTAGAATTCGTATTTCTAATCCCCAAAAATAGAGAACCCATAGCTACCGTCAAGCCTTCTAAGATAGCGGTTTTACCACTGCCGTTATCTCCAATAATAAGATTAAAAGAGGGATTTAATGGAATGGTAATGTCCTCGTAGCCCCTGAAATTTCTTAATCTAATCACCTCTATAAACATAGTCCTAATACTTTTAGCCAACCTGGAATTGTTACTAGTTAAAAATACAACAATAAGGTTAATTCATTTTAATAAGTAGAAGTTATTTGTGGGAATAATTGTTCTACAAAGCCTATCAAATTGTAGTACAAAGGCTATAATAACCTTATTTCTACAAAAAATAACTATTTGCTACCCTCCTTCAATTACCCTATCTTTGCCTCCATGCAAGCCGACTACAACCGAAAAATAATTCACATTGATATGGACGCTTTCTACGCTTCCATCGAGCAGCGCGATAACCCTGCGCTTCGAGGCAAACCTATTGCCGTGGGCGGCGGCGGCTCTCGTGGGGTTGTGGCTACAGCAAGTTACGAAGCGCGTAAATTTGGAGTGCATTCGGCCATGTCGGGCTTTCGAGCGCGGCAGCTGTGTCCGCAGCTTATTTTTGTGCCCACACGATTTGAGGTGTATCGGCAGGTGTCGCAGCAAGTGCGCGCTGTTTTTGAGCGGTACACGGAGTTGATTGAACCGCTGTCGCTGGACGAAGCCTATTTGGATGTGACGGAGAATGCTGTGCAAGAACCTCTAGCAAGCGTAGTGGCGCAAAAAATAATGGAGGAAGTATACCAAGAAACCCAACTCACTTGTTCTGCAGGGGTTTCCTATTGCAAGTTCTTAGCAAAAATAGCTTCTGACCTAAAGAAACCCAGTGGCATGACGGTCATTACACCACGCCGCGCCGAGGCTTTTCTAGAACAATTGCCAGTAGAAAAATTTCATGGAGTGGGCAAAGTGACCGCCGCCCGCATGAAAAGCCAAGGTTGGAAAACAGGCGGTGACCTCAAACAATGCACCCAGTTGCAACTGGCCGAGCATTTTGGCAAAGCAGGCCGCTTTTATTACCACATCGTGCGCGGCATCGACAACCGCCCCGTCAACAACAAACGCATTCGCAAATCCATAGGCGTAGAGCGTACCCTGCGCGACGATTTAAGCACCTACGACCAAATCACCCCCGTACTAGAACGCATCTTGACGACCTTTTGGGAACGCTTGGTCAAGCAAGATAACTTTGGCCGCACGTTGACCTTAAAACTAAAAACCAGCGATTTTCAAGTCCTGACCCGCAGCGTAT
>CAYUZF010000046.1:0-2226 GCA_964449615.1 uncultured Aureispira sp. | reverse complement strand
AATAAGAGCACTCGCTTATCAGTTGTTGGAAGAAAATTTAGGGGAGTTTAAGGCCATTCGTTTAGTCGGTTTATCGGCGTCCAATCTACAAAAACAAGCCGAAGATTCGGGCTTGGGTATTCAATTGGAATTGGAATTTGAATAAAAACTGCTTGTAGCTTTGGGTAAGGAACAGCGGCTCTTGCTCCTTACCCAACCCCGCATTAATATTTTACTACGCGTTTGGTCATCTGACCTTTTTCGGTAGACAAGCGCAGCAAATAAATCCCCTTAGGAACATCGGGTTGCCAAGACAGCTCCTGAACACCTGCGTTGAGGTTCTCCCACTGCTTTGCTTGAACCAATTGCCCCATTGTATTGTACAATTCTGCACGAACACTGTTGTTGATTGGAAGTTGCAAGACAATTTTGAAGTCTTGTCCGAATGGATTGGGGGCAACAACTACTTGCTCCAAATCGCTGGGGAGTTGGTCGATGGAAGTATTGCGCTCTATTTCTACGCAATAATCTTCTATTTCTCCATAAGAAAAGCTTCCACAACGGCTCGGGGCATTGCGCCAACTGGTGCCGACCCGCATGCGCGTAATCCCTAAAGAGGCCGAACTGGGAATGGACAGTTGGCCACTAATGCTATTGCTGTTGAGCGGAATAGATCCCGACCAAACATCTTCCCCTAAATCGTCAAAATCACCATCTCTATTAAAATCAATCCAGACGGCTAGGCCTTGTGGATAGGTATTGCCCTGGCGAATGTACAGGGAGTGGTTGCTTCCACGTTGTAAAAAGATACCCGTATTGCTGAACAAAGCGTAGCCCCCGTCATTGCCAGAGGGATTGACATACCCCCCTATTTGAAACGTATCAATCCAATCATCGGAGGAATTAATTCCCTGTGCAGGGCAGTAGTTGACAAACGTACAATTGGTACAACCAAAAGTAGAAAATGCCAGTGTGGCGGTAGCATTGGTGGTATCGCCATTGGCGCAAATTACTTGAACAAATGCTTCATAAAAAGAACAGCTGTCCAATCCTGTCAACAGGGTAGTGGTATCACTGGTGGTCATGCTTTGCCAAGTAAGTGCATTGATTTGTCGGTAAGAAAAGATATAGCTATTGGCCGCAAAACTAAAATCCCAACTTAGCCGCGCTTCTGTAGCCGTTAAAGTACGGGCGAGCAAATAGTCGGGCGCTTCGCAGCAGCCTTTAGATTCAAACGTAAAATAAACCGTATCGCTTTGCACAGCATTGCAATTGCTAATAAACTGCACTTCATAAGTCGTACAAGCCGTTAAACCCGTCAGCAAAACGCTGTCTTGCCCATTGGGAAGGGCGGCAAACGCTGGCCAAGCAGTTCCCTGTTCGCGAAAGCGGTATTGCACTTGAAGTACGTCAGGCACTGCAAACCAATTGAGGAGTGCTTGTTGATCGGTTACAGGAGTAGCAGTGATTTGATAGGGTTCAAAACAACTGGTAGTTGGGCAATCCGCAACGCAGAGCAAGGCACTTTGGTGCAAGTTGAGATAACCGCCCGAAGCCGTCAGCGCCGTCAAACTGGGAACTTGCTTGACCCCATCTAGGATATACCGCCGCATGGACAGTGCCGCTTGATCGGGCCGTGCTTTTGCAAATTGAATAAAATTATTACAAGCCGCCGCATAGAGCAGCGCAACTGCACCTGTTACTTGTGGCGCTGCGCCCGAAGTGCCTCCAAAAGTACCGTAACTTCCCTGCGTCAACGTATAAGCATCTGCACCAAAAGCCCCTAAGTCAATACTCTTGGTACCATACCCGGCGTCCATTTGTTTGTTGCCTATGCGGTTGATGTTGGTGACGCCTATTATATAATCGCTGGTGCAAGTCGTAGGTAAGTCTCCCTGTATATCTACATTAATGTCTAAATTGGCAGTCGCCCCAATGTTTAAAATACCGTGTTTGCCCAACGTATCATAAAAAGAGCACCAAATGGGGGCGTCGCTGGGTGTGCCGTAGTCCAAGCCCCAAGAGGCATTGGTAACCACTACAAAAGCGCCTTCAGCGCCATTGGTTTGGTTGTAGCGAATGCGCTGGGCAAGGGGGTAGCCATAAGCAATGAGGACGTTGGCTTCGGTGGTGTTGAAGTTGTTGCTAATAATCATCAATTTGACGTTCCAGTTGATGCCTGCTACACCAATGCTGTTGTCGCCCTCGGCTCCAATGACGCCCGCAACAGGTGTACCGTGGTTGCCG
>CAYUZF010000045.1:26271-28487 GCA_964449615.1 uncultured Aureispira sp. | reverse complement strand
TTCCAGGCTGTGCAGCGCCTTCAAATTCCCAAGCGGTAGGGAGTTCTATGTTGGTAGGCGCTGCTTGTTGGTTGCGTTTGGGGGCGCTCAATACGGGAAGGTTTAATGCTTCCCAAGTGCTTCGTTTGTCTTTTGAGGTAAGGAATTGCAGCGCGTCGCCCATTTCAGATTGTTGAAGCTGCCGCTCTACCTCTTGACGCATCTGTTGAGCAGCACTTTCAAAAGCAGCAACCATGGATTTGCCAACGGCGGGCTGCTCGTACTGCTGGTAAATAGGCGTGTGGCAATCGTAGTGCGAATAGAGTTCCGAACTGACGTAGACTTTTCCATCTTTGCCCACATAGGGATAAAAATTCATGTAAAACAACTCATCGCCTTGACCAACACGATATTGGTCTTGGTAGTGCCACTTATCGAAACCTTTTTCTAAACCTTGTAAAGCCTTTTTAAGAGCTGCGGTAGCATCTGTAAAAGCCGCTTCTCCTGTAGGCGCGGTAATTTTAGGTTTGAGCAGCAGCGCGGCGCGGTCGTATGTTCTAACAAACACCGCTTTTTCTTCATAATCAATAACCGCTTCAGGCAAATAACGCACCGTGCGAATAAAATTGAGCAAACGCTCGTGGGTGGTGTAGCGACCTTTGTAGGCCTTGCGCCCGAGGTGGTTGCGGTACACCAAAAAAGGCGTATACCCCACATCTGCTGGTGCCCCTGCTTTAGAAACATCTATCTGCCGCACCGCAATCCCTTCCAATGTTTTTAGATTGTTTTTAGTAAATTCGCTTTGCGTTTGTGGTTGAACAAAAATAAGCAACTCTTCCTCTAAATTTTGCTGGGCATTGGTCGAAAAAGAAAACCATAAGAGCAGAAAAACAGTATATTTTGCCATAATTAGAAATGAAAATGGAGTAGTATTGATAAAAACAAATGGAATCTCGTGTACTAGGCTTCTAAGGATTCTTCAAATAAGCTTGGTACAACTCTTGAACAACAGTTGTAATAAGATCGTACCGCAATTGTATTTTTAAAACAACTCGTTAAGCTGATTGGTCAGTAAAAAACAAAAGAACCCTTGAGGTCAGTCGTAAAAATTATTGAGGCAAAGATAGTAAAATAAGGCGCAATTAATGTACCAACATCTATTTTGTCGAATCCTTTAAATATAAATTAAAGAATGAGGAACCAATGGAATATAGTAGCACTGTTGTGCTGTGGTTTGTTTACCCAAGTAATGGCGCAGTCGGATCGCTGGCAGCAACGCGTAGCTTATGAAATGGACATTGTAGTAGATGCAGAGAATCATCAGTTTACAGGCAAGCAAAAACTAACCTATTACAACAACTCTCCAGACGAGCTCAATCGGGTATTTTATCATTTGTATTTTAATGCTTTTCAGCCCAACAGTATGATGGACGTTCGTTCTAGAACCATTCAAGATGCTGATCCACGTGTGGGGGGGCGTATTTTAGATTTGAAAAAGGATGAAATTGGTTACCACAACATTACTGCCTTGACACAAAATGGTCAAGCTGTTAATTATGAGGTAGTTGGGACTATATTAGAAGTAGAATTGGCCACACCGATTAAAGCAGGGGAGAGCGCGGTGTTTGACATGGAATTCAACAGTCAAGTGCCGTTGCAGGTGCGCCGTTCTGGGTGGAACAGCAAAGAAGGCGTCGAATTGTCTATGACGCAATGGTACCCCAAGATGGCGGAGTACGATTACCAGGGCTGGCACGCGAACCCCTATGTAGGGCGCGAGTTTTATGGTGTTTGGGGAGATTTTGAAGTCAATATTACTATTGATAAAGATTATCTAATCGGCGGCACGGGTGTGTTGCAAAATCCGAACGAAATCGGCCACGGCTACGAAGATGTGGGACAAAAAGTAGACAACAAGGACAAGGAAACGTTGACTTGGAATTTTGTAGCAAAGAACGTGCATGATTTTGCTTGGGCGGCTGATCCTGATTTTATCCACGATATACAAGAGGTAGAGGAGGGCTTTGTCTTGCATTTTATTTACCAAGACGATGAAGATTACAAAGATGTGTGGAAAAAGGTACAGCCAAAAGCGGTGCAGGCCTTCAAGTTTATTCAGAGCAAATACGGCGATTATCCCTACGAGCAGTACACGGTCATTCAAGGCGGAGATGGTGGTATGGAATATCCTATGGCTACGTTGGTAACGGGCAAACGTAATTTTGGCTCCTTGATCG
>CAYUZF010000045.1:25419-26252 GCA_964449615.1 uncultured Aureispira sp. | reverse complement strand
TCTTATGCTTCTAATGTTGTGCGCGCCAACCTATTCAACTCTCGCGGCTCTTTCCCACACGATGGTTCTTACAAGGGCTACGAGTATTTGGCAAAAAGCGGCGCCGAAGAGCCAATGTCTACCCACGCCGACCACTTCAACACCAATTTTGCTTACGGGCAGGCTTCTTATGCCAAAGGGGCTGTTTTTTTGGGGCAGTTGCATTACATCATTGGCCAAACGGCTTTTGACAAAGGCATGTTGAATTATTACAACGAATGGCGTTTTAAACATCCCAATCCCAACGATTTTATTCGCGTAATGGAAAAAGAATCGGGCTTGGAATTGGATTGGTACAAGGAATATTGGGTGAACACCACCAACAAGGTAGATTATGCCGTTGTGGATGTTCTTAAAGGCACCAAAAATTCTACCGATACAACCGTAGTAAAAGCCAGAGATGAAAAATACTTTTTGTCCAGTGGCAAGCGCGACCGCAAAGGAACAACGGTTTATATTGAGCGTCAAGGCAAGATGCCCATGCCGCTAGACATCGTAGTAACTTACAAAAAAGGCAAATTGACAGAAATTAAAACGTTCCATATCCCGTTGGAAATTATGCGCGGCCACAAAGCCGATGAAATGCTAAACGGTACCCAAACGGTACTGCCCGATTGGAAATGGACGCATCCTGTTTACGAAATGAACATTCCGATCAAATACAACGACATCGAGAAGATCGAAATTGATCCTTCTTTGCGCCTAGCGGACATTGATCGCGAGGACAATGTTTGGGAAAAATAAACTGTTGCTAGTGGGCAAAACCAACTGGGAAAGTGAGCAGTACTTGAAGT
>CAYUZF010000045.1:23317-25399 GCA_964449615.1 uncultured Aureispira sp. | reverse complement strand
CTTTGCTGTTGCTTTACCAAGATATTGCACAAATGCCTCAAACTCCAGAGGTAGAAGCCATCCAACAAAAAATATTGGCTTAAAATTAGCACTTCACGAAATGCATGGTAGACGAGTCGGCGCAGAAGAGAATCAGATCATTGTAAAATGCGCTTATTGTGAAAATTATGCCAATGCTACAGATTATCCACATATAGAACATTTTTATCCAAAGTCCCGTTATCCTAAATTTTGTTTTAAGTGGAGCAATTTACTTATCGCTTGTCATAAATGTAACGTTAGTTTTAAAAACGATAAGTTTCCAATACTAGTAGATGATATTTGTGTAGATGAAATAAGTACAGAACGTTCAACGCTCTGTTACATCAACCCCGCTGTAGAAGATCCTGATGATTTTCTTCATTTTAAATACGATAGTGACACAAAAAAAGCACTGCTTTTTCCAAAGGATAGAAGAGTTGCGAGAATGGTGCAAGATTCAGGCTTAAACGAACGTCCAACACTAATTCAAAGTAGAAGTGAAACGGTTGAAAGGCTATACGTCATGGCAATTTTGTTAACTGGTGGAACACTAAGGGAAGAAAAGCAGAAAACCATCAAAGAACTATTTAAAGCTGCGGTACAATCCCAGGTAGCTTTTTCAGCTTTTGCGCGCGCTATTGTTCGCCAGTTCAACATTCAACTGTAATTTGTCTTTATATCATTCTCCACCAAGAACTACTGGGTTTTGCTTTTTTAAACGCCAAAAAGCGCACACAAATAAAATAAAGCGGCACTAAGCCCAAAAGCCAACAAAGATACAGCACTTCAATTGCGCAGCCCGAAGGGAACGCCGCTCCGACGAAGGCATACAGATAAAGGTGGGCGATGTAAAAAAACATAGCTGTTTGGCCGAATACGCGAACGGGGTGCAGCCAAGTTTTACCTATTAGCAACGAAAAACCGAAGAACAACAGCAAATTTAGGCCACAAGTAACCAGTGCAAAAGCTACGCTGGGCGGATATTTGACCAGTGTGAAAAAGCTAATCCAATTGTCGTTGTCCGCAATAGAAAAATTACCCCACTCCACGCTTCTCAATACCACGAAAGTCACTAAAAAAACCAACCCCGTAAGCGCAGAAACTACGTATATCTTTTGAGGTTTTTGCTGTAGCAACTGCGCCCAAAATAAACCAAAAGTAGCAATGCCCAGCCAGGGGATAATGGGGTAAATAACTAAAATTCCAGGCGATTTGCCAGGCACCAACCACAGGTGTTCCAATACATTAAACGCTAAGTTTGGGTTGGAATGACTGATGTACCACTGGGAGAGCGCAAAGCTAGCTGCGGTAATACTCAACAGTTGCCAAGCCTTTAACCGCCAAAGAAATCCCGCCAGCATCATACAAGCGCCCAAACCATACAATACCGACGTGGGAATTAAAAGGTAACGCCCCGCCAACCCAGGTACACTCGCCGCCGCTGCTACCGTCGCAGGGTCTTGCGCTTTGAACGCTATACTGAGACCCCAAGCAGGAAATTCTAAAAAAAACATCAACAATAAAATAATGCCGCCTCGCTTCAAAAAATAGCGGTGGATGCGCCCGATAGTCCAACCACTTTGCAGTCTTTTTTGGGCAAATAAAAAGATGCTCATGCCCATCAAAAAGAAAAAACCTGGCGCACACAAATGGCTCACAAAGCGCGTCAGCCACCAGCCCAAATCTGGATACCCTTTGAAGGGCACCCCCCAAAACTCGCTGAAATGTTGCCGTCCAATCATCGCACTGGCATGATCGAGCGCCATGAGAAGGATAATAAAACCTCTCAACAAATCAATGCTTGCGGTTCTAGGAATTGTTGGGGGCATAGGTAGAGGGTTTTGGTAAGTTAAGGGTACAAAGCCGTGTTTGGTCTTGTAAATTTAACAGACCTTCTTAACATTGAAATAAGGCCGCCTACTTATTTTGAGAAAATTTTCTGTCGCCCTTCTAAAAGCAACCTTTACTCTTGCTAACTTGTTGAAAAAAGAACTGAATTAACAATAATATACGAATATGGAACAACCGCGCATCTCCCTCAACAAACTTGGCGAATACCTC
>CAYUZF010000045.1:21969-23215 GCA_964449615.1 uncultured Aureispira sp. | reverse complement strand
ATCAATCGCTTGGACGGGCAACAAGTCGCTTCCGAATTTCAGGCGCAAGACCAAGCCCTCTCTATCGAAGTGTTGGAATTGGTGCAGGACATTGACCTGCCCGATTGGTCGGACTATCAACTAACGCCGTACACGGGCGATAATCCCCACTTGGAACTATCGGGGGTGCGCGTGAGCGTAGAACCCGACTTGGTCATTCGCGGCGTGCATAGAGGCCAACCCGTTGTGGGCGCGCTCAAAATTCACCTTTCCAAAACCAATGTGTTGAACGAGGCAGGCGCAAAAAATGTAGCTACGCTGCTGCGCGTTTTTGCTGAAAAGCATTTGTTAGAAGAAGGGGAAAGCGTATTGCCGCAGTTGTGTGTAGCGATTGACGCATTTGGGCAGCAGTTTCATACCGCTCCTAAGGCCAGTAAACGGCATTTGGGGTATGTAGAAGCTGCTTGCGAGGAAATTGCATTGTGGTGGGGCGTGGTGTAGGATGGTTTATTGCTAATAGAACTATGAATTAATCAAAGATATGGTTCAAAAAAAATGAAGGAAGGTCTGATGCAACTTATAAAAAAAAAATACCAGCACACCCATTGGGTATACTGGCATTTAAACACATTATTGAAAAGCAAAACTATCAATGAGTTGGTAGGGAAGGTGTTGCAACCCTACTATATTGTAATGTCTTATAAAGACTGGTCTTGTTCTTCGTGTTTGCCTTCGGCGATTTCTTCTATGACTTTGTCACAAAAAGCAGGCAAATCAGCAGGTTTTCTAGAAGTCACCAAACCTTGGTCGGTAACCACTTCTTGATCCATCCATTGGGCGCCTGCATTCTTTAGATCGGTGCGGATAGAGGAGAAAGAAGTCACTTTGCGGTCTTGTAGCACATCGGCTTCAATCAATAACTGAGGGCCGTGGCAGATGGCAGCAACAGGTTTTTTCTGTTCAAAAAACTCTCTTACAAAAGAAACGGCTTGGTCTTCTTGGCGTAGGGTATCGGGGTTGATGACACCGCCTGGCAAAACCAATGCGTTGTAATCTTTAGAAGAAGCTTCCTCCAACGTTTTGTCTACATCTACAGATTTTCCCCAGTTGCCGTCGTCCCAGCCTTTGATTTGGCCGCTCTTCAAAGATATAATGTGTACCTGAGCGCCAGCTTCCTCCAAACGTTGTTTGGGTTGCATCAATTCAGACTGTTCAAAACCATCTGTTGCCAAAATAGCAACCTTCTTATTCTCTAAGTTTTTCATTG
>CAYUZF010000045.1:21634-21878 GCA_964449615.1 uncultured Aureispira sp. | reverse complement strand
TAGATTAGTGTGTTCTATTACCTACAACAGGACAAGCCACAGAAAGTTATTACAAATTCGAGTTTTGAGAAAGTTATGACAATTGATGTGTCTACCCTTACCCCAACCACTCGGCCACGGCTTTGGCTACTTTCTCGCCGTCCATTGCTGCCGAAACAATGCCACCCGCAAAGCCAGCGCCTTCGCCACAGGGATACAGCCCCACTACATCGGGGTGCATCAAATTGGCCGAATCGCGCGGAAT
>CAYUZF010000045.1:6029-21624 GCA_964449615.1 uncultured Aureispira sp. | reverse complement strand
GCAAAGGGGAACTGGTGCGGCTTTCGGTTCCAACGATTTGTGCTTCGTTGGTAAAATAGCCTTTCTTTTTTTTGTTGAACTCGGGTAGGGCTTTGCGCAAACGCTCGGCAATCCACTTGGGAAGCAGCTCTTGCATGGGCGCGGCATAAACACCTGGAATATAGGAGGTGCTGGGCAAACTTGTAGACAACCGACCGCGTGTAAAGTCCACTACGCGTTGGGCGGGCGCTTTTTGGCTGCCATCGCCTGCGTCGAACATCCGTTGCTCTACGGCTTGTTGAAATTTCAAACCATTAAAAATGGGGTCTTGAATGCCATCGTATTCCTCCTTGTCGTAGGCGCTCAAATCTTCCAACTCTACCGCAACAACCAACCCTGAATTGGAATAAGGGGAATCGCGGCGAGAAAGCGACATGCCATTGACCACCAATTCTTTGGGTGCTGTAGCCGCTGGAACGATAAGGCCGCCAGGACACATGCAGAACGAAAAGACACCGCGTTTTTGAATTTGGGAAACCAAACTGTAACTGGCCGCAGGCAAATGCGGATCGCGCTCTTTTTGGCGGTACTGAATTTGGTCGATCAACGGCTGTGGATGCTCGATGCGTACGCCCAGCGCAAAAGCTTTGGCCTCTAAACGAATGCCACGGCGGTGCAGCAAGGTATAAACATCGCGCGCCGAGTGCCCCGTCGCCAAAATCACTGCGGAAGCAAACGCCTCCTGCTCTCCGTTGATAACGACCCCTTTGATGTGGCGCTGCCCATCGTTGTTCTCCTTTATGATAAGATCGGTCACTTTGCTGCCAAAATGAATTTCGCCGCCGTGTGCCAAGATGGTTTCGCGCATTTGCGCTACTACTTTGGGCAGTTTGTTGGAGCCGATATGAGGGTGGGCATCGACCAAAATATCAGACGTGGCACCGTGTTCTACTAATAGGCGTAAAATGTTTTCTATTTTTCCGCGTTTTTTAGAACGCGTATAGAGTTTGCCATCCGAATAGGTGCCTGCGCCGCCCTCGCCAAAACAATAGTTAGAATCGGGGTGTACCACTCCGTCCTGCTGTATGGCACGCAAGTCGCGGCGGCGCTCGCGCACAGGCTTGCCCCGATCATACAGCACAGGTTTTAGCCCCAGCGCAATCAATTGCAACGCGGCAAAATAGCCCGCAGGGCCTGCCCCCACTACAAGAACAGGCGTTGCTTGCGCTACCTGCCCGTACTGCTGCAAAATGCTGGGCGGGGGGGAGTATGATTCATCCACATAAGCCTCGACCAAAAGGCGCACCAACGGTTGTTTGCTGCGGGCATCAATGGAACGGCGGATGGGGACAATAGCTTTTAGGCGTTCGGCCTCTTCCAAATGCAGTTCTTGCAGCACTTGCTGCTGGATGTATGTCTCTTCCTGCGCTTGGGCAGGAGTAAGAGCCAATTCTATGCGTTGAATCATAAAAAATAATAAAAAACAAATCAATAATTAGGCGGAAGCCACCTCCTATAATCTAGTATACTTGCATGCTCTTATCCACATCTCTGGCATAGCCAATAATTCCACCATTGAGGTTGAACAAGTTGTCCAATTGGTATTCCTGCTGTAAGAACAAAATAGCCATGTAGCTGCGTTTGCCACTGCGGCACAAGACAATAGCAGGTTTGTCTTCTGGAATTTTTTCGTATTCTTTATCGAGCATGCCCAAAGGAATATTAAGGCCACCCAAGTTGCATATATCCAACTCATCGGGTTCCCGCACGTCAACAATGACAAAATCATCGCCCTTATCCATCATTTCTTTTAACTGGTCTGGATTAACCCCTTTTACTTCGCCTGGATTCATAGTAAACTATTCGCTTGAAATGAAGTTATATGCTGCATAGCATCCCTTCAAAAATTAGAAAAATTGTAGGCCGTTGGCCGCTTCAAAAATGACGTTTTTATGCCCAATTTGCTGCCCAAAACGGCTAGGTCTTTGTTGTAAGACTGGCTTGTAGACCCAAAGATATTGAAGTTGTTTAAGAATAATGCTTATCCGCTTAAAAAAGCTTTCTGGAGCGGACTGTTAAATAAATTATAGACGCGCTTATGCACACATTAGAGCCGCATTACAAATGGCGATTGGAGTACATCGCCTCTGAAGATCCTAAATCGCCGTTTTACAACCGCACGTACAGCGAGTTTGAGTTCTCGACCAAAATTTACAACTATTACATCCATCCGCAATGGGATGATTTTGGTTCGGAGACGCTTTACGCTAAGATTTTGTATGCGAATTATGCCGACAGCTATGCCATTATTGAATTAATAGGAGAGTGGAATGATTGTTTGTACAACGATATCATGCTGCTGAAACAAGGGCTAATTGACCGCTTGCAGGAACACGGAATTTCTCGCTTTGTACTCATCGTAGAGAACGTACTCAATTTTCACGCTTCGGACGATTGTTATTACGAAGAGTGGTACGATGATGTTTCGGATGACAACGGTTGGATTTGTCTAATTGGGCTGCGCGACCACATTGCCGAAGAAATGGAAGAGCACAGCATCCACCATTATTTGAATTTTGGCCCGCGCTTTAACATCGCTTGGCGACCGCAGAAACCACAATTGGTTTACGAAGCGATTCGGTATGAGTTGGAAGGGCGGCGGCTGGATGGGTAGGGAAAGGAGATCAGGGGCGTGTTGCTTTACTGCTTCTTGAATTTTGTTGCAACACTCTTTTCCAAAAAAAAATCTAAGGCAATGCCTACCAACTCGGTTCCGTTTATTTTTTTCCATTTAGAGACAAGGCTATTTGCTGTGATGGCTCTTCTATGTCATTGAAATTTTGAACCCCTTTATCAAGACTTTGATTGTATTTTGCATATTGTACATTTTTGCGATTTCTCTCTATAGGAAATGGTGAATTAATTACCCTACAAAAACCCAAGATTACAACCAACCATAAGCTTGGGTCAATGCGATAGGCGGAAAAACGAGCAGCAAAAGGAGCGAATAGAGCAGGGTAAACCGAAAGGGTGGAGTACTAGGGCGCAACATTGGAATATATTTTTACACAAAATAAGGGATATAAAAGAGACAAACGCTTTGGCGTTTCCTAATGTTATTCTAAATTTTACTCCGACTTAATTTTATTGGGTATCAAATTATAAGAAAAAGAAGCTCCTCCAATATAGAAGTTTTCCAATCATGGGTCAGTCGGATGTTGCAGCCCACGGTATGCCGCGCCACTAAGCGGTTTTCTTGTTCTGGAAGCAGTGGTGCTTTATAACTGTAATAAAAATAAATGTAAGCGCCAGAACTTCTAAGGGCAGCTAGCGAGAGGCGCGGTGCCAAACGCAGGTCGAGAGTTTGGCGGTAGTTGGTATAAGCCACCACATCCACCTGAAAGGCAAGCGGGTTCCTAGTGCGGGAATGACTAAGCCCTACACGGTACCCCATCAGAAAATCAGTTCCGCGCCTATAATTCCATTCTACGCCCATAGAAAGCGTATGAAAATGAAAGGGGTTGAGTGTAGTATACGAATAAGCAAAGTAGTCGAGCCGCTCGGCGATATCCTTCCGTCTAATAAGATTTTTCTGTCTAAAAAGACCCTTCTTTTTGACGAAACTCGAATGGTAGTGCGGCACAAAATAATATAGAACTTCTATGCCCGTAAACAACGGTTTTTCCCAGCCCAACTCGCCGTACACACCCATGCTTGCTCTGGACAGCGGCCTTCTAGCAGGCTCTGTATCGTTCCATTCCACGCTGCAATTCTCAGGCAAGGCCTTGTACACTTTTCGGTAGTGAAACTCATTTTTTACAGCTCTAAAATCTATTTGCAAGTGCTTTAAATTACTCAACTGCCGCAATTTGGAAGCGTGTAATAGTTGTCGTTTGCAAACAACAGTTGGACGAAGGAGCAATTTTTCTAGCTGTTGCAATTGGTAGATTTGAGGAGGAATATTTTTTAACAAGGCATACCTTAACTGTAAGCTGCGCAATTTTGATAAATGTCCCAAACTATCGGGCAAAGCATTCACTTCTTCTACCCACAGGCGCTCTAAATTATGGAGGTAACGGATAGAATCGGATAAAGAATAAGCCTTTGTGTAGAGTTCTTTTAAGGGGTGTAATTGATAAACGCAGTTGGGCAATGGTTGAGTAGGAAAAAACAACTTGTGTTCAGAAAGGCTGCTGTCTTCCACTACTGTCCACATCATCAAGCGCGCTCTTTTATAACGGCAAACCCTGTCCTCTTTAGTCTTGTAACGACTGGTAATAATAGCATTTGGATTTTCAACTTCACCTTCTACCGCCACCAGCCGATCCAACTGCACACAAGGGGGAATGCGCTGTACAAAATCGCTGTAATGAAGCAATTCCGTTTCTATCACAGTCAGTTGACAAGGAAAAAACGCATCGCCCTTTCGAGGATTGCGCCAAACGGGATAGCTAAACAAATTTTTGTATTGCCCTATTATAAGCGTTTTTATATTGATTAAGTGTTCTAAATAAGGATTTTGAAATAACGTATCCAACCAAACTAAGGTGTGTAGGTTTTCCAACGTTCTAAGTCGCTCTATGAAGGCCAAACTGGTATCCGCTGCTTCCAAATATTCCAAATCTTTGAACCCTTGTAAGGCCTCTAGCCGTTTGAATTCTTGCTGGGTATAGCCCATTTTAGAGGGTTGTAATAGGATATGGGTGATGGTAGAAAGTTCCGTAAGTGCCTTTACTGCATGTTCAGGCAACGGTACTTCTAAATACAATACATCAAGAAACTGGGTGCGACTAGCAATTCCCCCACTGGCAAATTGAAGGACAGAATCCAACAAACAAAGCTCCCCAGGTGCCGAAGGAATTAAGTCATTTCGTTTGATGTATAAAACACTTGGATACGAAGGACTTGTCCAAATATCCTTGACCTCAAATATATACTCGTCTATCTCGCGGTGAAAGCGCCCAGCGTCTGATACAGCAGGATTGGAATTGAGTTGTTGCGCCGATACTATTTCGATAAAAAAAAAGGATAAAAGCAAATAAATAAGTCGTATGTTCATCATGTATATAGGGTTAATAGAAGCAACCCGCTCCAACTTAAAAGCAACGGGTTCTTGCATTTTTAAATAGGGCAGCCGTATAGAAGTATTTAAAGATAAATATTCATTACAGTTGTTTCACTAATTCCTCTAAAAAAATACTTGTTCATTTTTCGGTTGCAAAGGACTAGAATTGCTCTTTTCTTTGTAGTAGAGAAAAGAGGTGCCCTGTTTTCTATTAATAATATTTAAATTTATAGTTATGCTAATAACCGAAACCGCTACCATTGACAAATACTACCAAGCGCTTGTAGAAAAGAACCCCCATTTTGTAGGGATATTTTACGTGGGCGTAAAAACTACGGGCATTTTTTGCATTGCCACCTGCCGCGCCCGCAAACCCAAACGGCAGAACGTCGAATTCTACACCGCCTTCAAAGAGGCTTTAGACAACGGTTATCGTCCCTGTAAAATTTGCCAACCCACCCAAAACAGCTGCCCTACACCGCCGCCCATTGCAGCGGCCATCGCACTAGTCAGCGCCCATCCCAAAGAAAAAATCAGTGACCAGCGCCTACGGGAGGCAAACATAGCGCCCGAATTGGTTCGCCGTTGGTTCAAAAAAAACTACGGCATCACTTTTCATGCCTACCAGCGCATGTACCGCATCAACCACGCCTATCAAGAAGTACAAAGCGGCAAACGCATTACCGAAGCGGCTTTCGATACGGGCTATGAATCGTTGAGCGGATTTGGTTATACCTACAAAAAAATTTTTGGGCAATCGCCGCAGCAGAGTCGCGAGCAGGCGCTTATTTTAATACAGCGGTTGACCACCCCTTTGGGGCCCATGTTTGTCTGTGCAACCGAGCAAGGCATTTGTCTGTTAGAATTTGTAGAGCGCAAGAAGCTAGAAACAGAATTCAAAGACCTACAACGCTTGTTGAAAGCACCCATTGTAGTCGGCGAAAACCGCCATATTCGCCAAGCCAAAAAAGAACTCGCGGCGTATTTTGCGGGCACGCGGCAGCACTTCGAATTGGCGTTGCACACCCCTGGAACAACTTTCCAGCAACAAGTTTGGACGGCGCTGCAACGGATTCCCTACGGCGAGACGGCTACCTACGGCGGCCAAGCGCAAAAACTAGGCAAGCCCAAAGCCGTGCGGGCGGTAGCTGCTGCCAACGGTGCCAACCGCGTGGCGATTGTCGTGCCTTGCCACCGCGTTATTGGCGCCAACGGGAAATTAACAGGCTATGCGGGGGGCTTGGAACGCAAACAATGGTTGCTGGAGCATGAGCAAACCTACCGCCCAATATAATCCTTGATCAGCGCGATCCGACGGCTCCTTTTAAGAAAAAAAGCTAGGCGCAAACTAATGAGGTAATACGAATCGTTGTTTTTGGCATTGCCGCGCTGCTGTCCTGGAGCAGAGATGTAACCGTATTTTTGATCGGGATCAATTTCTATAGAACGGCTGGCCAGCGCTTCCGCTAAAACGGCTTGTTCGGGGGATAAATGTTGATGAAACAGCGCAGGGTCAATGTAATTGGTGGATACGTCGTCCAAGTAATCGGTAAAGGTAATTTGATGGCGAATTTCCAAGCCCAGAATAAAACTGTGGTTGTGTTCCCATTGAATGCCAAGTCCCATTGGAATAAAAAACTGCGCTACTCCATAAGGACGCCGCCCCTCGATCCATCCTTGTCCCTCCGTACGCAAGGGGCGCAAACTGACCCACTCGCCTTGATAATGCGCTTGTGGATGGTGGAAGAGTAGGCCTGTTCCAATCAACATATAGGGCGCTAGGCGATTTTCTTTTTCTTTGGTGTATAAATTACCCGATAGTTTGGCATTGAACAAAGTATATTGAAACAAGGTTGCCAGCTCAACTACTTGATTTCTAAACTGTAAATTGCGGTAAAACCGAAACCAACCCGCTGATTCTCCGTGCTTGGTCGCTGAAAAACCCTTGCCAGCGTAGCGATCGTTACCAGAGAGATAAACATAAGAAAAATCAAAACGAAAGGAAAATTGGCTGCCCATACTGTAGCGCGTCGACAATCCAAAAGCAGGGCGGGTGCTTTCCACATCGGTATCGTAAAGAAACGCTTGTCCCAACCCACTTGTTCCTCCCAAATCGCCCAAAAACTGGCTGCTGCTTAGATGGAATCCCAATTCAAGCGGGTAACGAGGAATATAAGCCCGCTTTTTTTTGCTGCTTGTTTCGCTAGAAGGTTGCGCCCGCAATAGAAAACTGCCACACAGCAGCAGCAGCAACAAGTAACCGTGGTTCATTAGAGGTGTATTAATACAAATGGGAGTAGCCAAAATAGGGGAAGTGGCCGTTGCAAATTATCTTTCAAAAATAACGAAGATTATAGAGTTAATAAAATAATTGCGCGCTTATTTAGAAGCTGCAATTCGCTATTTTACAAATAGTTATCCGTAAGAAATTACAACTAAAATAAAAAATCGTTTGCCCCATTAGAAGCAAACGACTTTATAAAAACTATTTTTTTCTAATCCTTTCTAAAAAAAGGTAGAGGTTAGAATTCTACGTCCAAACGCACCGTGATGTTTCTAGGCGCATCCACCAAAGCAGGACGAATCATGTATTCTTGGTTGAGTAAGTTTTTGGCTACCAAAGACAACTTAATAGCAGTAGTTTCCTTGTCTTCGCTGTTCTTAAACGCATGGCGGTACCCAATCCGCGCACTCATGTTGATGGACTCCCCAGAGTTGATGTTGTCGCGGTAGTAACCAATCCCAAAGACATCGTCGTCGCCCTCAAAAGGCGCATTCCACAACAAATCTTCAAAGGCTTTATCAATGTTGACCATTGGACTGTTATAATTGACGGAGTAACCGATAGAAAGCGCTTTATTTTTTAAGAAAAAGGCTTCCACGTCAAATTTGACGGTGTGGACGTTGCGGTATTTTAGAATGTTGTAATCCGTGGTAGATAAGATGCGGATCGTGCTGTCGCTGTCCCAATTCTGGAATTGTGGCATCAACAGGGTATAGCCTGCCAAGACATTAAAACTTACTTCGCCAATTTTTCCTGTTCCCATCAAACTCAACTCCCCACCTACAATGCGCGTGTCGTCAATGTTAACCGATTGGAAGAACAGACTTTGTCCCGTACCGATGCCCGTAGCACCAGGCTCTCCGCCACCGAAAGTGAATTCCATCATATTTTGGTATTCTGTCCAGAAGCCAGCCAAATCAACAAAACCTTTAAAATTACCAATTTTGAACCCCTGCTTAATGCCAATCTCTGCTGACCAACCCGTTTCTGATTCTAGGATGGGGTTGGCGCGAATGGCTAGGGCCAATGGCGGCTCGCCAATCAACGTAGTAATGTAACGCTCGGCAATCGTAGGGTAGCGGTACCCTTGTCCCCAAGAGGCGCGCAGGAAGGTAAAGGGCGTAACTTCATAGTTCAAACCAACACGAAAAACGGGCTTGGCTTCTTGCGAAAGCGGTTCTGGGTTTTCGATCAAGCCTTCGCCCGCAGGGTTGGGATCTATAATAACCGAATCGGGGCTTTGAATGCTGTTGTACTCCAAACGCGCTCCAACGATCAAGCTCAATTTGGTGTCGTCAGAACCCGAAGGTTTGAACAACCCTTGTTCGCCCTGTACATAAAGCGCCGCATTGGCCACATTGTACTGGGCATTTCCAAACAGCTGCGATTCAGCATACGTATACATACCAACGGCTCCCGCTACCAGTTTGAAATCTCCAAAAACACTGGATGCTATCTCAAATTTGCGTTGGTATTGGTATTCACCGTAGTAGAGGTTCGAAGAATTGGATTGGTCTTGATTATTTTGGTTGTTGACGTAAAAATAGCGCGTTTGCAAACGGTGGCGACCGTTTTTGTTGTCGTAAGCCGTAAAATAAGGATCAATATTAAAGCGTACGGTGTTGGTTTGGGTGATGCTTCCCGACAGCGGCACATAAATTTCAGACATAACCGTGTCGGCGTTGAGAAAGCCCAAGCCGTAAGGCGCTTCGTTGGCCCAAATGAAGAAACTGCCCGATTGCCCTGTGTTGAAGTTGATGTTTAGACCGACGTTCATTTTTGTATTAAAGCGGTAGCGCATGTTGCTATTGATGCGGTATTTGCGTTCGTAGGCTCCTGCTCTGTAAGAATCTTGGTAGAAATAGTTGCCACCTAAGGTTAGATCAAATTTGCCGATTTTGCGGCGGTGGGCAAACTGTACGCCCATCTCTAGGGGCATGCGGTAACCCAAAGGCCCAGAAAGCAGGGTTGGATTGACCGTATCTTGTGCGGTAGAATCGTTGGAAGCGGCATCCCAGACGCCAATTGCATCGCGCTGCCACCAAGCCGTTTCGGCGCGGCGAGGGGTCATAAACGACGTTTGGAAAACCGATACTTTGGTATAAGGTTCGTTTTTGGCGTAAGCCGTACGGATATTAATGATTCCATTGAGGGCAGAAGAACCATACAAAGCCGAAGCGGCTCCTTTTACCACCTCTATTTGGGCAATGTTCTCCACAGGAATGTCGCGCCAATTGGGCTGCCCTGCATCTCCCGTCAACAACGGCAAATCATCGACCAATAATAAAACACGGCTGCCTGCGCCATAAGAAAAGCCAGAACCTCCGCGAATGTTGGCTTGTCCATCTACGACCGATACACCAGGCACCTTGTCCACGACTTCATCGACTTTAGTGGCATTGGTGTTGTCCACCAAAGAAGGTTGTACAACATCAATAGAAACAGAGGATTTGCCCACTGGCGTCTCAAAACGCGAAGCGGTTTTGGTAACAATCTTCAAAACATTCACCTCTTCCAACATGTTAATGTTGATGGTTTGTGTTTCGTTGTCTTTTACGGTGATTGGAATAATGATCGTTTGGTAGCCCATATAATTAGCCACTAGGTTGTAACTGCCTGCAGGAACAGACACGGTGTATTTACCTTCTACAAAATCACTGGTGGCACCCGTAACAAAACTCCCTGCGGAGTCGTCAATACGGATTTCTGCCCCCAACATGGGTTCATTTTCTAGGGAGTCCATCATGATACCTGTGATCGTTCCTTGAGCAAGCAAAGAGGAGCTCGCACCTAACAAGCCAATCAGTAACCCAATAGACCAAAGAAATTGTTTTTTCATAAGTCGTTTTATTTTTTTTTGATACTAGTCGTTGGTAAAAAACTAGCCCCGAACCAAGTCGGAATTAAATAGGAGAACGAGTTTTATTGAGGGAAGTGGTGTGGTGCAAAAAGAAATCGTAGCGGCTGTTTTTTAAGATCGAATTAGAAATAGGCTACTCAATTTTTTCACTGAAAATCGAGTGAATTTAGTACAATATTTTTTCCCAGCCAACCAAACGTTAAATTTAACTTAAGGAAATGACAAAAACATAGGCACAGCTGGCACTACTCAAGGAAAAAGAAGAAAGCCGTAAATTTTTAGTCCAAAACAAGCTAACTTTCAGATAAAACTTTAATTTTACTGTTGGCTTTATAGCGTTTCGACCCTTGAACGAGCCGTTAGAATGCTCCAAAAATTAGAAGAATAGTACCAAATACTCCCTACACGAGTATATTTAATTGCAGATTAAAAATAAAATTTATGAAAAAATTACTTACTCTAGCCGCAACTGGCCTAATCGCATTGGGTTTTAGCGCTCCAATAACTGCCCAAACTTGTTGTGGTGCTGGTACAACGGCTCCCGAAATTACGACTGGTTTTTATACCGTAAATAAAATTGAGGTGGGTTCAACTACTCCTGCTCCAACACTGGCTGTCAATTCCTCTTCTGATTTGCCTACTGTAGAATATTTGGTAACCAAGCGCAATGTAGCTGCCGTAGATGGTACGGGAATGCCCGATACTACAGGTGGTGGTGGTGATGTGATCTTGGGGGCTGATGCAGATGGTATTTTTCGCCCTGCTGACATGGAGCGTTACAACATTACACTTGCAGACAACGACACGTTTGATTTGCCCGTTATCAAAAACTTGGCAGATTCTCTACTCAATGGTAAAAACGCCAGTGGCAACGATTGTTGCAGCTTGTTTGGCCTATTGGCATTAGTAACATCAGAGCCTGCGATTGCTGGTTTTTGCGACAGTATGAACTCGGCAGGTATTTATACGGCTCAGGACATCAATGGTATGAACGAGGTATTGGAAATTTTTGACGTATTTACAGAAGGTTCTATGTCTATTGGTAACATTACGAGCACGTTGGCTTTGATCAACAGCAATGGAACGTATATTTCTACCGAGTGTGGTGGAACTGGTGCCAACAATTTCTTGGATTACGGCATCAACAGAAACGCTAAATATGGCTACGAAGTTGGGCAGGCAATTGCCGTGCGCCAATTGAGTGATGTATCGTTGTTTATGGTATTTCCCAACCCTGCTAATTCAGAAGCGGTACAAGTATATTTTACTACCGAAAAAACAGTAGACCTACAAATCAACCTAGTAGATGCTATGGGTAGAACGGTTTACCAAGCAGCTGCCAACGGTGTTTTGGGCGACATCAACACCAGCATTCCTGTGGGTAATCTAGCGCCAGGCATGTACATCGTGGAGTTGAGCGATGGGTACAGCAACCAAACACAAAAACTAATGGTGCGCTAAAATTAGGTGGACAGCGATTGTCACCAACTTGTTAGTATACCGCTATATAACACAAACCCACAAACGCTCTTCGGCGTTTGTGGGTTTTTTTTAGTTTGGGCAAGTAATTTGCAAAAGCTCAAAAAAAGTTTAATTTTAGGTATTAACGTACAAAAGCGCCATAGATATGGCCGTTTTGCTGTTTACCAACAACGATGGCCGCGACAGAGAACTGCCTAGGTTTGTTTTTTGTTAAAAAACCGTCAAAAAAAATATTTGGAATGAAAAAAATAAACCTACTAGGATTTTTAGTGTTGTTGCTAGGTTTGGCCATTAGTCAAAGTGCCGAAGCCCAGTGTCCCAACTGTACGATTGTATTGCCTGCGGGAATTCCAGCGGATACCATCGTAATTGATTCTTTGCCTTCTGCTTATAAGAATGCTTATTACGAAGAGACGATGAGCTACCGCGTGCCTTATACGACCGATCCTTTGGCCGCTGTAGCGCCTCCTGGTACGGTGGTGCCTGCTGGTCAAGATATTGATTACTTCAAAGTATTGAGTGTAACGGGGTTGCCTCCTGGCTTATCTTGGGTAGGAGATCGCCCTTCGCCCATGTTGTACGACGAAGTGGCGCCCGACACCAGAGACGGGTGTATTACGCTTTGTGGAGTGCCGGGCGCGTCGGGTACTTTTACAGTAAATGTAAATTTAGAAATTCAGATTTTAGGGTTTGTATTTCCTTCGCCCCCAATCCCACTAGAGTTTGAAGTTTTTCCAGATACCAACGCGAGTTTTGACGTAGACACGGGTGTCGGGTGTGCGCCTTTCCAGGTAGTTGTTAACAATCTAGTACCTAGCAACGGCGATCCGCGCTTTAGTTATTACTGGGATTATGGAAATGGACAGACGGATACGTTAGAAAACCCTGATACCGTTACGTACGATTTCGGAATTATGGCAGATACTACCATTACCATCAAGCAGCTTGTTACTATTGATACGTTTCCTTACTTGTTGGAATCCATTGTAGTGAGCAGCGATCCTGGCAACTCCTGCAACGATGACATCGTTGTGCTTGGCGTGGTAATTAGTACAGCCCCACCCGATATGTACATCAACCTTATTGGCAATGGCGACACCATTAACACCGATCCCAATTTTAATGTCATTGGCAATACAGAAAACAACGAATATGCGCCCGATACAATGGTCTTTCCTGGGCCGATAGAGTTAGCAGACGGACAGAGTTATTCGTTAGAAATATTGGACGATGCGGCTTTTAACAGCGATGATGTTTGCGGAAACGGGCAAGTAGTCTTTAGTTCGGCTTTGGGGGCAGGGACGCACACCTTGACGTCAGGGACTATGAGCATTGAGGTGACTATCAGCCATTATATTGATACCATCGAATACGAAGACAGCATCACGGTAGAATATTGCGGTCCCAACCTCAACGTCAGTTACGTGGGAACGGTAGACCGAACTTTAAAAGTATTCCCTAACCCAACCAGTGACCAAGTGCACGTATCTTTTCGCTTGAATGGTTTGGGCGAAGACGTGGATTTGGTCGTGAGCGACGTGTTGGGTAGAACGGTTTATACCGAAACCATCAACAACATAGCAGGACAATACAACCGCGCTATTGAGCTAGCAGGGCAATCCAATGGACTCTATTTACTGCAACTGCGCATTGGCGACGAAATGGTTACCAGAAAGGTAGTGCTACAACAATAAAATACCTTAAAAGCAACGGCTTACAAAAGCTGGTACTGTATTTGACTTTTGTATAAATCACTCCGAATGGATAATTCGGGGTGATTTTTTTATGCTTTTTTCTAATAAACCGATTGTGCTGTTAGGGGAATTTGGTTTTTATTAACTCTAGTAGATAACGGCTATTTGTGACAACATTTCTAAGTTGGTACAGTTAGTGAAAGCGTATTTTTTAATCAACTATCTATTCCATTGAGCGGTACCGAAAGCCGCTTTTATAATACACTAACTAAATTATGAAGTTAATCTGCTTAACCATAAGCCTTTTATTGGGGGTAAGTTCTACACTTATTGCCCAAGATCCAGTTGCCATTATAGCCAAAATGAAATCTGCTATTCGCAACATGAACCAATCCAGCTTTGATTTGGTCTCCAAAGAGCGTTTTGGAACAAAATATGTCACCAAGCATCTCCATTTCCGAGTACAAGAAAATCCGCGCAGTGTTTACATGAAAGACAAGGACGAAGGGGTAGAAATGCTTTATGTACCAGGCTGGAACAACAACAAAGCGTACATCAATCCAAATGGTTTTCCTTGGGTAAATGTAAGTTTGAGTATTTACGATTCTAAAGTAGTGGCTGAAAACCACCACACGATAAAAGACGCGGGGTTAGGTTTTGTAAACGTACTCCTAAGCGGTTTTGAAAACACCGTAAAAAAATCGGGCAAAAGCATAGATGAGTTGTACACCTACAAAGGCGAAGTTATGTTTGACGGCCGTCCTTGCCACCGCATTTACATGATTCCACCCAGTGGTTTTGAGTACATCAGCTACACCACCGATCGCGACCAGAGTTTGGTGCAGTTGTCGCGCCGTATCGTCGCTTCGGATTATCTAATCAGAGAGAGAAATAACCGTATTTCTTATGGCCGCCGTATCAAGAAGGGAACGACGTTGAGCGTACCCAGTGCTTATGCCAGCAAAGTAGTTGTATACATCGACAAAGAAACCTACATGCCTGTGGTACAAATGCTGTACGATGAGCGTGGCCTGTTCGAAAAATACGAATACACCAACATCAACCGCAATCCCAACTTTGGAAGCGATGAGTTTACAACGGATTGCGAGGACTACGGGTTTTAATAGCGTTAGAACTTGTGAATAGTCTGTAAATGGCTTATATTAAGGTTTTTGAACGATTCTCCTTGTACAGTGCTCAATGCCAGCGGGTACAAAGGAAATTGGTTCAAAAACCATTTTTGTACTTTAGAGGTTTACTATAGAGTCACCGAACAAAACACACCAATCAATCAAATTAAATATGAGCACAACCACCAAATCATACGAACTGACGGCAGAAAAAGTGCAGTCTATTTTGAAAAAGCAGCGCGCCTATTTTGCCAGCGGCGCAACCAAAAGCGTTGAGTTTCGCAAAGAGCAATTGCAGAAACTTAAAGAGCTAATACAAAACAACGAAGATGCTATTTTAGAAGCGTTGCACAAGGATTTGCACAAACATGAGTTTGAAGCGTATACCACAGAAATTGGTTTTGTGATCAACGATATTGACAAATCTTTAAACAAGATCAACAAGTGGGCAAAGCCTCAAAAGGTGGGAACACCTCCATTTTTGGCCATTGGGCACAGCCACATACAATCCGAACCTTACGGAACGGTTTTGATCATCGCCCCTTGGAATTACCCCATGCAGTTGATGTTGGCTCCTTTGGTAGGAGCAATTGCAGCAGGCAACACGGCGATTGTTAAGCCGTCAGAAATGGCGCCGCATACTTCTGCCTTATTGACACGCTTAGTCAACAGCACTTTTGACGGGCGCTACATACAGGTCGTAGAGGGCGCTGTACGCGAAACGCAGTTGTTACTCGACGAGAAATTTGACTTTATCTTCTTTACAGGAAGCACCAAAGTTGGAAAAATAATTTATCAAGCAGCGGCCAAACACCTGACCCCCGTAGCGTTGGAGTTGGGCGGTAAAAGTCCTTGTATTGTAGATACCGATATTCAGTTGGATTATACCGCTAAACGCATTGTTTGGGGGAAGTTCATCAATGCAGGACAAACCTGTATTGCACCCGACTATTTGTTGGTGGATCAACGCATCAAGGACGCTTTGGTAGAGAAAATGGTTTATTATATTGGTGAGTTTTTTGGCGAAGACCCACAGCAAAGCGACAGTTTGGCGCGCATCATCAACCACGACCATTTTGAGCGGTTGAAAGGCTATCTCCA
>CAYUZF010000045.1:0-6019 GCA_964449615.1 uncultured Aureispira sp. | reverse complement strand
CGGATAAGGCTGACAAATACATCGCCCCTACGTTGATGGAAGACGTGGGTTTGGAGTCCGATATTATGCAGGAGGAAATTTTTGGGCCGATTTTACCCATTATTACTTATGGTAACCTGCGCGAAGCCATTGATTTGATTAAGGAGCGTCCGAAACCGTTGGCGTTGTACATGTTCTCTAAGAATGATAAAAAGATAGAGACGGTGATGGAACAAACCTCGGCGGGTGGTGTGACCATTAACGATACGTTGATGCACATTGTTAATAGTAATCTACCTTTTGGTGGAGTGGGCGATAGCGGGATTGGTGCTTACCACGGCAGACATTCCTTTGAGTTGTTCTCGCACCAAAAGTCCATCTTGCACCGTTCGTTTATGATTGAAGAGCCAATTCGTTACGCACCGTTCAAACTAAAACTGAGCTGGATCAAAAAGCTGATGAAATGGTCGTTGTAAGTTGAGCGCTTAACGTATAAGAGTGGTAAGGGGCAAGTTTATCGAGCACAGTCGAAATCTTGCCCCTTATTAGTTATTAATCTTAACCATTCACACGCTGGTGGTCTGCCAAGAATTTTGCCAAACCCTTATCCGTCAAAGGGTGGTTGAGCAATGCTAAAATAGCGCTGAGTGGGCAAGTGACCACATCTGCACCAATTTCCGCGCATTTGATAATGTGCAATGGATTGCGAATAGAAGCCGCTAGGACTTCTGTCTGAAAACCATAATTGTTGTAAATATGTACAATTTGGTCAATTAGATCCAATCCATCCCAAGAAATATCGTCTACACGACCAATAAAAGGAGAGAGGTAAGTAGCACCCGCTTTGGCTGCCAAAAGCGCCTGGCCTGCCGAAAACACCAGCGTACAGTTGGTGCGAATCCCTTTGTTGGAAAAGTGTTTAATAGCTTTGATGCCGTCTTTAATCATCGGCACTTTTACTACAATATTGCTGTGCAATTCTGCCAACGCCTCACCTTCGCGTACAATGCCTTCAAAATCGGTAGCAATAACCTCCGCGCTCACATCGCCGTCTACAATATCGCAGATTTTAGCGTAGTGGTCCAATACGGCCTGCTCACCGCTGATGCCTTCTTTTGCCATCAAGGAAGGGTTCGTTGTCACCCCATCTAAAATACCTAAGTCATAAGCTTCTTGAATTTGCTCTAAGTTAGCTGTGTCAACAAAAAATTTCATTGCAAGTGTAATTTTATAGTATGAAAAATAAGGCACAAAAAACTGTCCCTTGTATGGGCAGCAAAACTAACTGTTTTTTACTGTTCCCCCTAATTTTGCTTAGCTTTGTGCTGGATAAACAGAGCAATATGCTTTATTTGTGAATATTTTTGTAGCTTTACCCTTTATTTGCTTAAGCTGTTGCTTTATAAGAATAAATAGTTTGTTGGTTAACACAATGAACTTTCTAAAAGTACTCTGTGTCCCGTTTGTATATGATAGAAAAAAAAACACCCAAAAAGACAGCCATTTATGAAGCGGCTGCGTTACTGTTTAGAGAACGCGGTTATCGAGCAGCCTCTATGCGTGAGCTGGCAGAGCGTGTCAACTTAAAAGTATCTAGTTTATACAGCCATATTGGTTCTAAAGAAGAATTGCTGCAGAAGATATGCTTTGACAATGCGCAACATTTTATTGATGGGCTAGATCATATAGAAAAGAAAGAAGGCAATGCCTTAAAACAATTGCAAGCCGTGATCGGTTTACATGTCGATATAGCCGTAACCAACCCCACCTCTGTTACGGTATTCAACAACGAATGGCGACACTTGACCGACGATAATGGTCAAAAAAACTTGTCGGCTTTTTTGAAGCTGCGTAAAACTTATGAAAGTCGTTTGCAAGCAATAATACAAGCAGGAATTGAGCGCGGTGAATTGCGCAATACAGATGCACGTGTAGCCTTGTATACCTTATTAACAGCTGTGCGTTGGCTACATTACTGGTACAAACCCAGCCGAAAAGTAAGCCCCAAAGCCTTAAAAGAACAATTGACCACTTTATTACTGTATGGATTAGCAACGCAAGCACTACAGACAAATAAATAGACAACTTCATTAATTATAAAACTCATTTTTTAAAACTAACACAAGTAAATGAAAGAACTTAACGCACTTTTATGGCTGTTCTTTTTGGGATTATTAATTCCACAAACGAACGCACAAATTCTCTATTCAGAGGATTTCGAAACAGGGACAACCATGCCCACCAACATGACAATTATAGACAACGATACGGCTTCCGCAAATGCTAATGTCGCTCCTTTTGACAGTTGGAACTTGTCGCTGGATCGCTTAGACGCTAACAACCGAGTCGCTACCGTTGCTTCTTGGTTGAGTACACCAGGCCAATCAGACGACTGGATGATTACACCACAAATCTCAGGACTTACTGGTGCTGGAAGCCTTTCTTGGGAAGCGGCTTCTTGGAATAATATGTTCCGAGATGGCTACGAAGTATGGGTGACCACTACCATTGCAGGTACTACGCCAACAATTAGTGACTTTACGACCAATGGCGCAACTGTATTTACCATTGCGGACGAAGATACCTTATTAACGCCGCATACGGTGAGTCTAGCAGCTTATGCTGGGCAGAACGTTTACATCGCGTTTCGCAACAACTCTAACGATGACCTTCTGTTGAGTGTGGATAATATTGTTGTAGAGAACGTACCTCCGTCGGCTGTATTTACTACGGTTAACGCCTCTTGTAACAATGCCAATGGGTCTATTAGTTTGACCGTTTCTGGCGGAGTTGCGCCCTACACCTATTTGTGGGATGCTGCTGCAGGCAGTCAAACAACAGCCACAGCTACCAACTTAACAGCTGGTATTTATGGGGTTACCGTGACAGATGCTGCGGGAACGGCAATAAGTGGTAATATTCCATTGGCCAATGATAACTTTGAAACCATATACAGCGAAGACTTTGAAAGTGTTGCTGGTGGTACACCTCCGCCTGCTAACATGACGGTTATCGATGCCGATGCAGCAGCAGCTAATGCTGGTTTACCATCAACGCTTTTGGATCAATGGACCGTATTCGGCGTTACTGTAGGCCCCGTAGTAAGCAACATGGCGGCAGTAGCCTCTTGGTTGGATCCACCCGGTATTGCAGACGACTGGTTGATTACCCCACAGATTACGGGAGTAGACGCAACGACTACACTTTCTTGGGAAGCCGCTGCATTTAATGCTAGCTTTCCAGATGGCTACGAAGTATGGGTAACCAGCACTATTGCAGGAACAACACCTACCAATACAGATTTTACGACCAACGGTGCTACGGTGTTTACGATCGCAGCAGAAGATACGTTAATGACGGCACACACGGTAAGTTTGGCTGCTTATGCCAATCAAGATATTTACGTGGCGTTCCGCAATAATTCTAATGATAAATTTATCTTAGTAGTTGATAACATTAGTATACAAAAGGCGTGTCCTGCTTCAACGGTACTGTTGACTACAACCAGCACCAACGCCACTTGTGGTTTGGACAACGGAACAGCAACTGTTACCGTTACAGGTGGAACAGCGCCTTATACGTACTTGTGGGATGTCAATGCAGGCAACCAAACAACCGCTACGGCCATCAACCTAATTGGTAACATTACTTACAGCGTAACGGTTACAGACGCTAACAACAATTCTGCTACTTCTATTATAGCGGTAGGCGAAACAGCGCCTGTTACTTCTAGCTTAACAGTTGTGAATGCCATCAACTGTTTTGGAGATAACAATGCCTCTATCGAAGCCATCGGAACAGGTGGAACAGCGCCTTATACCTATGCTTGGGATGCCAACACAGGTAATCAAACTACCGCTATAGCAACCAACTTATCTGCTAACATTAGCTACACGGTTACCATTACAGACGGCGACGGTTGTACTGCAAGTAGTACTATTACACTGTCTGAGCCTACGCAGCTTACTGCAACAGCAACCGATAACGGAAACGCTACTGCTACTGTCTTTGGATCAGGAGGTACACCTCCTTATACCTACGCTTGGAGCAATGGCCAGACTATGGTAACGGCTACAGGTTTGATGAACAACACGGATTACGGCGTAACCGTGACCGACAGCCTCGGTTGTACGGCTGTGGATAGCGTTTCTATCACAGGCGTTCCGTTGACCGTAACCACTACTTCTGTTGATGCGACTTGTGGGCAATCCAATGGCTCTGCTAGTGCAGTTGTTGTAGGTGGAACAGGGCCTTATACCTATCTTTGGGATGCCAATGCAGCCAACCAGACTACGCCTACCGCTGCCAACTTAATGGGTGGCAACTACGACGTAACGATAACAGATGCAGCGGGTATTACAGCAAGTGCAAGCGTAAGCGTCACTACTTCTACAGCAGTTACAGCAACTATTTCATCCACCACAGATGCCTCTTGTTTCGGCCTTGCTGATGGAACCGCGACAGTGGTAGGAACAGGCGGCACTGCTCCTTACACTTACCAGTGGGATGCCAACGCAGGCAGCCAGACTAGTGCTACCGCTACTAACTTAACAGCAGGGATTTACGATGTAACCGTAACAGGTAGTGCAGGTTGTACAGGCGTAACTTCGGTTACCATCAGCGAGCCAACTGCATTAATGTTGAGTGTAACGGATAACATGGATGGAACCGCTACCGCAGTAGTAACAGGAGGGGTATCTCCTTATGTTTACTTGTGGGATGCCAACGCAGCCAACCAAACTACGGCAACTGCCACTGGTTTGGCCAACGCTACTTACTTCGTGACAGTTACGGACGCCAACGGTTGTACCATGGCAGACAGCGTAGACGCTACTATTATAAACATTACCAACATCAACCTAGACGAGCAAGTCGTTATTTATCCAAATCCTGCGTCTAGCACACTTTGGGTAGACTTCGATTTGGCTGCTGCTACTACTGTAAACATTCGTTTGAGTAGTGTACTAGGCCAAGAAGTAATCAGTCGCAACTTGGAAGGCGTAAGCAACAACACCATCGCGTTGCCCATCGACCAATTGCCTACAGGCGTATATGCCCTAGAGGTAGTTGCCAATAAGCGCAAGAAGACCTTCAAGGTAGTTATTGAATAATACTAGGCATAAATATAAGAATTGAACTCTAGGTGCAATGCGCTAGAATTTTGGGCTGTTTCGTCTTTCGCAAGGAGGGCGAAACAGCTTTTTTTATAAAAAAATACTTCTAAAATAGCGGGCACTGAATAGGTTAGAGAAGTGAGGAAAAATAACTATCTTATAGGCGATGGCAAACCACCTCTAATGGAGGTTTGTTGTAGAAGTGTTGTTTTAAATAATACACAATGTCAACAAAAAAGAACGAGTAGTTTTTCAAAAAGCGAACGGTTGTTCGTATATTGTAAGCTATCTACTAATCTGCTCAATAACTATGTCAAAGACGACCATACAAAACGATTTGTTAAAAGACAATAAGCAAAAGAAATCAACGAAGAACGCGGCCAAAAAGCTCAACAAAGAGCGCCTACAGGAAGCTTTTCAATTAATGGCAACGGCAAAATCTATGGCCGAAACCTACGAAGCCAATACTAAGATTGCGTCCAAATATGTACATGCTACCTCTAGGGGACACGAAGCGATTCAGATCGCACTAGGCATGCAATTGTTGCCTCAAGATTACGTAGCGCCTTATTATCGAGACGATTCTATTTTGTTGAGCATTGGTATGCAGCCCTACGATTTGATGTTGCAGGTATTGGCTAAGCGCGATGATCCGTTTTCTGGAGGTCGAACCTACTATGCCCACCCGAGTCTGCGCGACGACGACAAACCCAAAATACCCCACCAGTCTTCCGCCACGGGGATGCAAGCCATTCCAACAACAGGCGTAGCAATGGGCGTGCAATACAAAGAGGCCCACGACTTGGCAGAATCGTTGGATCAAAAACCAGTGGTCGTTTGCTCTTTGGGCGATGCCTCTATCACAGAAGGTGAAGTAGCCGAAGCGTTTCAGATGGCTGCCCTCAAACAACTGCCTATTTTATACC
>CAYUZF010000044.1:27749-28680 GCA_964449615.1 uncultured Aureispira sp. | reverse complement strand
CTCGACGCCGCACTTTACTGCTCAAATTTCACCGATAGATCTAGTTTTTCTATGCGTACCGTCTGTTCTTTTTGGGCAACCAAATGGCTGCTTACAATGCCTGTTTGCGGATTGTAAGAAGGATAAAAGCGAAAATAATTGGGTTTGAAACCGCCACCTAATTCGCGATTGATGCGGTGCAGTAGATTGAGGTTAAAAGCCGCGGTCGTTCCTTTGGTATCCAGATAAGCGTTGTAGATAATTTCTGGACGTTTTTTTAAATCAAACCCCAGCAAAACCAAATCCCCTTTGTTGAGGTAGCTTTTGAGTTGTGTTAGAAAGGCAGTGCTTTCTTCTTGTGTAAAATTACCGATGTTAGCGCCCAAGAACAACACTACCTTGCGCATATTGGAAGGCGTGCTGGTTTGAAGCTGTTCCATAGCTTCCCAATAATCGGCATTCATCGCCTTATAAATCAGTTGCTCATCGTAAACGGCGTCCAGACTTTCGGACAGCGCAGACAAAATAGACGGCGACAAATCTACAGGAGTATAAGAGAAGTTGGCTCCTTTTTGTACGTAGGCCCGCAACAGCGTTTTGGTTTTGGTGGCATCACCTGCCCCCAGATCAATTAAATTGAAGGCGCGCCCATCGGCAGCAAAAGCCTGCAAAAGGTCATCGCTGTGCTGCTCCAAAATATCTGTTTCGCAAGCGGTCAGGTAGTACTCTGGCAACTGCATAATTTGTTGAAACAGCCAAGAGCCTCGTTCGTCGTAAAAATACTGGCAGGGAATGTATTTTTGTGCGGCGCTTAATCCTCGGGCAATGTCTTGGGCAAATTGTTCGTTCATGCTGTACGTGTCGTTTGGTGAAGGAGGCGCTAAAAATAGGCAAAACTCTACTAAAAGTTTCTCCCTGTGCGGATTATTCCGCGTTTGTCTTTTTCGGGCAG
>CAYUZF010000044.1:20500-27690 GCA_964449615.1 uncultured Aureispira sp. | reverse complement strand
TGTAAGTAATGCCAGCGTCAGAAAAGGTTTTTTCCCTACATTTTTATTACATTTATAAACCTCATCCCAGTTTCCCTTCAAAATTGGAATAATTATTAGAATCAATACGTCCAGCTGCTTCTCCATTGCAACTGCAATTAGGGAGCTGTAATTTTTTGGAGGCTTAGAAAATGTGATTTCATGCGCTTGATATACCCCTTACTGTTGTTTTTTGGTTTTTTCTCTCCGCTGCTGTCTGCTCAATATTTGTTGAGTGCAGAAGAGCTCTCGCAGACCCAGACCTATACCAGTTTGGACGAGGCGTTGGCCACCCCCGACTTTGTCTACATTTTGGATTTGCGTTCTCAGGGGCTTACCGATTTGAAAGACATTCAGAAATTAGAGAAATTGCAGTGGTTGTATTTGGATGGCAACGAGTTGACAGAACTCCCCGAAGGGTTGGGCAAATGCACCAACTTGCAAATTCTACGCGCCAACAAAAACCAATTGGCCAGCCTTCCGCGCAGTTTCAACAAGCTCAAAAACTTGGAAGAAATTTATCTGCGTTACAACAACATCACCACGTTGCCCCGAGGGATGGAGCGTTTGGTGAATTTAAAACTACTTGATTTAAGTGATAATAAAATCAGTGGTTTGCCCGAAGTGTTGACCACATTGCCCGAGTTGCAAATTTTGGAAATAGCGTACAACAGCATCAGCCAATTGCCCGAAAATATGGGCGCACTTCCCGCACTTTGGAAACTCGATATTTCAGGCAATCCGATCAGCACGCTGCCCAGCAGTTTCCCGCAGTTGGTCACTTTAGAAGAATTCTACATGGGCGATACGCGTTTGCAACCCGCTCAATTATTAGCCACGCTGGCGCCGCTGCCCCGCTTGCTCTTATTGGATTGGAGCGGTCTTTCGATAGAGGGCCTGCCCAACACTTTTGCGCAATTGACGGCGTTGAGGCGACTCAATCTAAGCCGCGCCAAAATGAACACCCTCCCTACTGCCATCACCCAACACCAGGGCATTCAAGAACTGCTTCTGCACCAAACTAGCCTTCGAGCACTGCCCGAAAGTCTCGGACAAATGAACGCCCTCAAACAACTTTATTGCAAAGAGGGGCAGCTCACTACCCTGCCCGAAAGCCTCGGACAGTTGCAAAACTTGGAGTTGTTAAAAATAGAATACAACCAACTCACTACCCTGCCCGAAAGCCTCGGACAACTGAAACAATTGCAAGCATTGCACTTGCAAAACAACCAACTCACGGCTCTGCCCGAAAGCCTCGGACAACTCCAAGCGCTTCGCCTCTTAGAAATTCCAGCCAACCAACTCACGGCTTTGCCTGCCAGCATCCAGCAGTTGCAACAACTCACGGGTTTGTACTTGGGGCGCAACCCCATTTCCAAAGACCATTTGGCAGAGCTGCGGACTTGGCTGCCGCGCACCGATGTGCAGTTTTGATGGGCGTTTAGACAACCTGCCGCGCCCTAGTGGTAAACTTGCAGTCTAGCATTTTTTATCGTACTTTGGTTTCTTTTTTTCTTAGAATAAAAAGTAGGTTTTTTTATGCTATCAGAATTCATCAATTTTTTGCAGGACGAAGCCTTGTTGCGCTTGTCGCGGGATCGCATATTGTTGGCGGTCAGTGGGGGGTTGGATTCCATGACGCTGTTGCAATTGTGCCACCGTGCGCGCATCAAAGTAGGCGTAGCACACTGCAATTTTCAGTTGCGGGGCAAAGAATCCGAGCAAGATGCCTTGTTTGTGCAGGAAACTGCCGAACGGTTGGGAGTACCCTTTTACTGCGTGCGTTTTGAGACGGAATACCTAGCGCGGGAAAAAGGCCAAAGTATACAAATGGCGGCGCGGGTGCTGCGCTACCGGTGGTTGGAGGCCATTCGGGCGCAAGAAGGCTACGATGCGATTGCCGTAGCGCACCATCAAAATGATGCGATAGAGACGGTTCTTATGAATTTGACCATGGGTTGTGGGATTCGCGGCCTACACGGCATTTACCCCAAACACGGTTTGGTCATTCGGCCTTTGCTGTTTGCTACACGGCCTCAATTGGAGCAATACGCCCAAGAGCAAAACATTGCTTACCGCGAAGACAGTTCTAATGCCAGCACCAAGTATGCTAGAAATGCGTTGCGCCACTTGGTCATTCCTACCCTGCGTCAACTCAATCCATTGTTGGAGCAAACCTTTGAACAAAACATTCAGCATTTTAGAGAAACGGAAAAGTTGTACCACTATGCGATTCAACGGTTAAAAGAAGAAGTAACCCAGGAGAAAGAAGGCCGCTTTTGGATCAACATTGAGGGCGTGGAGCAATCCCCTGCGCCCGATAGTTTGTTGTACGAATTGCTGCTGCCTTATAATTTCAAACCAAAAAAAATTAATTACATCTACCGCTCTAGAGCGCAGGAATCGGGCGAGTTGTACCACAGCAAAACACATGCCTTGCTCAAAAATCGCCAGCATTGGATTGTGCAGCCACTCCCCGACCCTAAGGCTCCTCAACGCATCGACTTAGAGGTATCGACAGCAAGCGGCAAACTAACTATTGATCACCAGCAACTCGTTTGGCAATCTTTACCTCCCGATACCCCTGTACTGGAACGGCAACCCCAATTGGCTTATCTGGACCGTGACAAGGTGCCCAGCGCACTGCACCTCAAACATTGGCAGGGCGGCGAGGCGTTTTTCCCAGCGGGTATGAACGGCAAAAAGAAAAAATTGAGCAAGTTCTACAAAGATTTAAAATTGCACCTTTTTGAAAAAGAAGCGACTTGGTTGCTTTGTACGTCTGAAGGGGAAATTGTTTGGGTAGTTGGCCAACGCGCCGACGAGCGATTTAGAGCGACGGCTTCTACCAAAGCTTTGTTGCTGTTGGAATGGAAGTCTTTGGACACTTAAGTAGCCGCTGTTTTACATATATTTAATAAATATTCTTTATAATAGACATTATTTTTCATGAATTACGACGCAGCATTGACCTATTTGTACGAGCAATTGCCTATGTTTCAGCGGGTTGGTAAACGGGCTTTTAAAAAGACGTTGGACAACATAAAGGCGCTTTGCGCTGCACTTGGACATCCCGAACAGGGTTTTAAGAGCGTCCATATTGCTGGAACCAATGGCAAAGGCTCCACAACGCATATTTTGGCCGCTATGTTGCAAAAGGCGGGCTACCAAGTGGGGGTATACAGCTCCCCGCACTACAAAGATTTTCGGGAGCGTATCAAAATCAACGGGGTCTACATACAGCAGCAAGAGGTAGTCGATTTTGTGATGCAATACAAAGATTTATTTGAGTCCCTAGCACCTTCTTTTTTTGAAATGACGGTAGCGATGGCTTTTGATCATTTCCACCGCCACCAAGTAGACATTGCCATTGTTGAAACGGGCTTGGGGGGGCGCTTGGATTCTACCAACATTTTGCAACCGCTCTTATCGGTTATTACCAACATAGGATTTGACCACGAAGAGCAGCTCGGTTCTACCTTGCCTCTGATTGCGGGAGAAAAAGCGGGTATTATCAAAACAAATACGCCAGTTGTCATTGGCGAAAGCCACCCAGAAACTACCCCTGTTTTTCTAGAAAAAGCAACGACTCAACAAGCGCCTCTTATATTTGCAGAAGAAGTATTAAGTGTTGAATTAATCGAAGAACAAGCTACCCAACACATTTACCGCGTTCAAAGCGCTGCCTATGGACTCCATTTTTCTAGGTTGGCGCTAGATTTACAAGGCAATTATCAACAATACAATCTAAAAACGGCTTTAGTAGCGGCGGCTTTGCTGCGAGATTTAGGCTTTTCTATTCGTGATCAAGACTTGCTGGACGCTTGCGCTAATGTTCAGGGAATCAGTGGTCTAATGGGACGTTGGCAAGTACTTCATCAAGAACCACTTACCCTTTGTGACTCGGCGCACAATGTAGATGGGTTGCGCTATGTGGTGCAAGCCTTGCGCCGTTTGGAAGCGGAGCAGTTACACCTTGTTTTTGGAACGGTCAGCGATAAGGATTGGTCTAAGCTCTGGAAGATTCTGCCACCAGAGGCGCGTTATTATTTTTGTAAAGCCAACATACCACGCGGTTTAGACGCGTCTATTTTGCAGGAGCGTGCCGCCCAGCATGACCTACAGGGAATCGCATATCCTTCGGTGCAAGCAGCCTTAGCCGCTGCTAGGGCTAATGCGGGAAAAGAAGATGTCGTTTTTGTAGGTGGCAGTATCTTTGTAGTCGCAGAAGTATTGTAGGGGGGTGCATTCCTACAACGTATACACAACAATTGCAGTCTTTTATTTGTATCTTCTCGGCGGATACCCGCCTCTGTTTACACGAACCTCAACTACGACTTGATGAAAAACCTCTTACTCCTATTGTTATTGTTGTCAACGACTGTTAGTTTCGCGGCTACTATACGCGGTACGCTCCGCAACAGCAACGGCGAACCGCTGCCCTTTGCTACGGTGTATCTACGCGGTACCACCACGGGTACCACCACAAACATGGAGGGTACCTACGCTTTGACTTTGGAACCAGGAGAATACGAATTGGTTTTTCAATATGTTGGTTATCAGTCTCAGCGAAGAACCATACAGCTGGGCGAAGAAGAACAGACGGTAGATGTGGTTTTAGAAGCTGTTGCTAAATCCATTCAAGAGGTTGTGGTTACGGCTGGCGAAGATCCCGCTTACCGCATTATCCGCAAGGCCATTCGCAAACGCAATTTTCATAAAAACCAAGCACCTGAATTTAAGTGCAAAAGCTATATGAAGGGCACCCAATCGGTTAAGAATTTGCCTGAATCTTTTATGGGGGTGTCTCTAGAAGATTTATCCCAGGGTTTGGATTCTACGGGCTCTGGTATTGTGTATTTATCCGAATCGGTTTCTGATATTTATTATCAAAAGGGAGAAATAAAGGAAGTGATGTCTTCCTCTAAGGTGAGTGGCAACGACAATGGATTTAGTTTTAATTCGGGGGCGGTGATGTTGGGTATGTCTTTTTATGAGAATGTTTTTGAATTGGGCGGCAAGCCCATCTTATCGCCGATTGCCAACAATGCACTGGCTACGTATCGCTACCGCTTGGAGACGTCTTTCTATGACGATCGGGGGCATTTGGTGTATAAAATAGCGGTGTTGCCTAAGAATAAATTGGCAGGGGCTTTTGGCGGCTATATTTATATTGTAGATGAAGAGTGGGCCATTCACAGTACCGATTTGTTTACAACAGGAGCAGCCATTAATGTCTCGGTCTTGGATACGGTGGTGTTTAAGCAGACGCATTTGCAGTTGGAAAATGGTACTTGGCGCTTGTTTTCGCAGGATATTGATTTTAGTCTGAAAATCATGAACATCCGTACCGAAGGTAATTTTGTAGGGGTATTTAGTGATTATAACACAGAACCGCGTTTCCCGAAGAATTTTTTTGATGCCGAGATTTTTAAAGTAGACGATGCGGCCAACGAAAAACTGGAAACATTTTGGGATTCTATTCGTCCAATTCCTCTTTCAAAACAAGAAACTAGAGAATACGATGTCAAAGACAGTTTACAAAAAATTTGGGAGACTAGAGCGTATCAAGATTCGGTAGATCGCGTAGCCAATCGCCCCCAACTGTCCAACTTGGCGCGCGGCTATACCTACCAGAACAGCTACCGCAAATACCGCTGGACCATCAAATCGCCTGTAACAACCTTGTTTTACAATACGGTGCAAGGCCAGATTATTGGCATCGGGGCAGAGTTTATCAAAGAGGCCAATGAGAAAAAGCGGTTTTGGTACAAATTCGGGGCGGATGGTGAGTATGCTCTGGCCGATAAACAGGTGCGGGGAACGGGTTATTTTCAGATGCGCTTCAATGAAATCAACGATGCGTTTATTCATGTAGAAGGTGGCCGTAAAGCGCGGCAGTTCAACCACCGCAATCCCATTTCTAGCCTTATCAACTCCTATTATAGCTTACTTGTCAAACGCAACTACATGAAGTTGTACGATGATGTCTATGGGCGTTTGCTGTATCGGCAACGTTTGGCGACAGGGCTTTTGTTGCTGGGGAGTACGCGCTACGGACAGCGCAATCCGTTGGTCAACAATACAGACGTAGCTTGGTTTCCCAAAAACCCCAATGAATTTTTCACCAACCACCCTCTTGATGCGGGGCAAGGTGGGTTCAGTTCCAACCCTGAACAGCCCAGCTTCGACAGCCATCGCTATTGGGTGGCAGAGCTGGCTTTAAGGATTCGCCTAGGCGAAAAATACGTCACGTATCCCAACCAGCGTTTTCACACGGGTTCCAATTTTCCAGATTTGTGGTTGCGCTATCGCAAAGGTATTGCTTTGTTGGGCAGCGCAATCGACTACGATTACCTCGAAGCCAGCTTCGAAAAGCGCGGCTTAGAAATCGGGCAGATTGGCGATTTGAGTTTTCAATTAACGGGGGGTTGGTTTGTCAACAACCGCGCCCTCTTTTTTATGGATTATCGCCACTTTGATGGCAACCAGACGCTTTTTGCCAAAAACAATGCTTATTTGTCGACGTTTCAATTGCTGCCTTATTACCAATACAGTACCCCCGATGCCTTTGCTATGACGGCTGTAGAACACGATTTTAACGGCTTTTTATGGAATAAAATTCCTGGTCTGAAAGTCTTGGGTTTTGAATTTGTTGTGGGATATCGCAACTTGTACCTGCCTCAACAGACGTTTTACCAAGAGTTTAATATTGGTTTGGATCGGATTGGTTGGGGAGTGTTCCGCTTTTTGAGGGTGGATTTTGTAGCGGGGTATTCGGCGGAGCGGCAGTGGCAGTTTGGCGGGGTGATTGGCGTGGATTTTTCTTTGTAGTTTTTTTGTGGCGTGTGTGGCGGGCGGATGCGATCCGCCCCTACCCGTACTTTTTTACTTTTTAGCTTTTTTTGATTTATGGATACGACTTCTCCTTTAGACCAGCCCCCCAAAAAACGGGGTCTTAGTTTTCCGAGTTCTCACACGGTTTTGTTGCTTATTGCGGCTTTTGTGGCGGTATTGACTTGGCTTATTCCCGCTGGTAAGTACGAGCAATTGGAGTACCGCGCTGCCGCAACTGGACAAACGGCAGTGTTTATCCACCACCGTTTGGAGGGCGATGTAGAGTATCCCGCTACGCAAGAGACCCTAGAGCAGTTGGGTATGAAGATCAAATT
>CAYUZF010000044.1:19228-20490 GCA_964449615.1 uncultured Aureispira sp. | reverse complement strand
GGCGTTTGTTCAGTCGCCGCTCAAGGGGGTGATGGAGGCCATTGATGTGATTTTATTTGTCTTGATTATTGGCGGGTTCATTGGTATTGTGAACCATACGGGCGCATTTGATGCAGGGGTGTCTCGCTTGGCTACGCGTCTGCGGGGTCGAGAGACTTGGCTGATTGTTATTATCGCTTGTGCGATTGCAGCGGGTGGCACAACGTTTGGTTTGGCCGAAGAAACCATTGCTTTTTATCCAATTTTGGTGCCTGTGTTTTTGGCGGCTAGGTATGATGCTATGGTGGCACTGGCTACTATTTATATCGGCTCGGCTATGGGGACGATGGCTTCGGCGGTCAATCCTTTTAGTGCTATTATTGGCTCTAATGCGGCAGGAATCAATTGGACAAGCGGGTTGTATGGGCGCTTGTTGATGCTTTTTTTGGGACTGGTAATTTGCTTGTGGTACATCATTAGATATGCTGAAAAGGTTAGGAAGGCCCCTAGCAGTTCTCTTATTTATGCTCAAAAGGAAGCTATTGAAGCGGAGTTTAGCACCTTAGACGCCAGCAAAGCACCCGCATTTACGGGGCGGATTCAATTGGTCTTGCTGTTGTTTGTGGCCTCGTTTGTGGTAATGATTGTCGGGGTGTCTAGCATGGGTTGGTGGTTTCTAGAAATGACGACGGTGTTTTTTGTGGGCGCTATTTTGATTGGTTTTGTGGCAGGTATTCGAGAAAAGGTTTTTGTTGCTGAATTTGTCAAAGGAGCCAACGATTTGTTGAATGTAGCTTTGATTATTGGAATTGCGCGCGGGGTGACGGTTCTGATGGACGAAGGCTTGATCAGCGATAGTTTGCTGTATTATGCTTCTAATTTGGTAGAGGGCATGCCCAAAGCGTTGTTTGCCAATGTCATGCTCTTTTTGTACGCGGGTTTGTCCTTTTTTATTCCTTCCTCTTCGGGAATGGCCGTACTGTCTATGCCTGTCATGGCGCCTTTGGCGGATGTGGTGGGCGCACCCCGAGAAATAGTAGTAGATGCCTACCAATACGGCATGGGTCTAATGGCGTTTGTTACGCCTACGGGCTTAATTTTGGCCTCGTTGACCATGGTCAATGTGACTTACGATAAATGGTTGAAATTCGTTGGGCCTTTACTGCTGATTTTGACTGTTTTTACAATGCTTTACTTAACAATTTTGGTCTATTTGTATTGATGCATCGCTGTTGGTTTGGACTTTCTCTAAAATTATATTCTGATTAAGGAACAAAAAACAA
>CAYUZF010000044.1:17378-19218 GCA_964449615.1 uncultured Aureispira sp. | reverse complement strand
GTGCTGTAAATTGGCAGTGGCGCTTGTTTTAAGTTGCTGTTTCGTTCTTCTAATTCTCACCGCCTATGCCCAACAATTTACTTGACGATTTTTCTAAGTTAGACGGCCACCAAGACGACACCGCCTTTGAAGTGTTAAAAGCATACACCAACAATGGAAAGGATTTGGTGTGGACAGGCCGCCCCCGCCAAGGTTTCTTTTTCCGAAAATCAGATTGGTATTTTGTTCCGTTCAGTTTGCTTTGGGGTGGCTTTGCTATAGCCTGGGAAATTAGCGTGGTGGTTATGGAAGCAGGTATATTGTTCCAATTGTGGGGCATTCCTTTTGTCCTCGTAGGCTTGTATATGATGGTTGGCCGCTTTTTTCACGATGCTTGGTACCGCAAACGCACCTTTTACGGCTTGACCAAAGACCATTTGATTATAAAACGCCCCAAAAAAGTACAGGAAGTTCCTTTTGCGGATATAGCTAGCATTGACTTAAGCGAACAACAACAACGCGGCACGCTGTCTTTTGACCTAGGCAGTTACCAAAAATCCAATAAGTCAACTACTAGTAAATCCAACATGGCTGTTCCTGCTATGAGCAATATACTGGACAGCATAGCCGATGCCAATACCGCTTACGAAATTATTAGAACTTCTAAAAAAGCACAGCGCAATACTACCCTTGATTTGGGGCGTTAGTCCTTTTACCCTATTTTTATCACTATTTCAGACGACCGCGGCGATTTAGCGCAGAGATCCCTTATTATGCATGAATTATTAGACGACAGTTACAGCCTAGAAGACAGCCACAACCAAGAGGCGCCCAATGGATTGATGCAGTTTCCAGAAATTCAGGAAGAATTAATTTGGACAGGGCGGCCAATTTATTTATCGTTCTCAGAACGATTGCTTTCAATTATAGGCTATTTTGCGGCAATGCTTGTTTTGTTCGTTTGTACAGCGCTGTTTTTGTTGAGTGCACATCCATTTAGAATAGTTTTTCTATTAATTGTGGCTATGTACGTTCTTTTTATATTAACCCCTATCTTCAAAGGAAATGAAAAGCGCTTTCAAACCTTCTACGGCATTGGTCCAGCACATGTTTGGATTAAAGAACCTGAAACGCCTCTTGCCTGTTTTGCCATCAAAGACTTAGCTCGATTGTCGGTTAGAGGAAATACGATCATCTACACAACGGTCGTTAACAGTGATTACGAAGTACACGAACTACTGCAACATGTTCGCGATGCGCCTTCTATTTTACGATTGTTAGTAGATATACAAGAAAAGAAAGCTGCCTCTAATTAGTACGCTTACACCACTTTATACCAACGTTTGCCTATGTCCGAAATGCCTCTTGACGATTACCGATTTGAGCTGAATTCCCTAGACCAGCAGGTGCGCCACAAGTTTTCGACGCTGTTGCCTGAAGGGGAAGAATTGTTGTGGATGGGCCGTATGAAACGCGGGTTTTCTTATTGGTTATCCAAGGGTTTTTGGGGTTTGCTGGCGCTGTTGGGTTGTTTGTTGCTTACGGCATTTTTGTGGTTTATGGCTTATATTGGTTTTTATGAGGGCGAATATGAGAACGAATATCCGCGTGTTTTTATAGCGTTTGCCGCTTCTTTGGTTCCCTGGGTGGCAGGGTATGCCCTAATTTTTAGACGCCTTATTTACGATGCTAAAACGCGCTATGGATTGAGCAACCACTATTTGCTCCTTTATTTACCGTACAATTTCAGCAATCCCTATCAAGGTTATGTCATAGCCGACTTGTTTAATCTAAGTTACAAAGAACATTCGGACGATACTGTAAGTATTAGTTACGCCCTAGAGCTGCCCGACGACCAATC
>CAYUZF010000044.1:17091-17368 GCA_964449615.1 uncultured Aureispira sp. | reverse complement strand
GCGACGGTTCCCCTATTCGAGTTTTTGGAAGGCGGCTTGACGGTTTTTAATCAAATTACCAGTTTGCAATACGCGGATATGGAGGAGGAGGAATAGGTTATTATTGAAGTGCTAAACAAACAATCATGAGCAATTCTCTAGATGAACATCTACAACAAACGGCGCTTTCCGATGTTGTTGCCGAGCAGTTTTTTAAGGATTACGGTACCTCCTCGCAACCGATGCAATGGGCAGGACGGCCACAATTGGGTTGGACTTGGTGGCTACAAATGGGTAT
>CAYUZF010000044.1:2403-17081 GCA_964449615.1 uncultured Aureispira sp. | reverse complement strand
GCTTTGGGAATAATAGGGCTGGCCCTCTACGTGATGGTAGGAGTAGAATGGGCGGGCGTCACGCGCTGGTTGCGCTATGCGTTGGCGGTGGTCGCGCTTTTATTGATGTTGTTGGTAATAATAGGTGTGGTAGTCCTTAGCCGAAGTAATTTGAACAGTTTTTACGCGTTTGATACCCAGCACTTGTATTGGTACAACCGCTACCGCAACCGCTCTTACACGTATCCATTGGCAATTTTACCTGATTTTGTAGCTGACGACCAGCGTGCCGATGGCACAACTACGCTGCGGTGCAGCTTTCGCAAAACGACGTACAAAGAACGCTCCTATAAAACGCCCGTTTTATACTGTTTGGTCAATGGCCGCGCTGTGTTGGATCTACTCAAAGCCACCCAAAACGCCGCCAAATTACAGGCACTGGAAGAAACCGCTACTCCCGCATGGCTTCCACTGGACTAATGCGCGCCGCTTTCAAGGCGGGAATTAGACCTGCTAGCGCCCCTGCAATCACCACCACCACCGTCGCCGTTACCACCATGCCCACATCCACTTGTGGGTTTCTAAAAAAACCACCATCCACCTCATAGGTGGTCATAAACACGTTGATGCCGTGTATCAAAGCAATGCCAATGGCCATTCCCAAATAGCCCGCTACCGAGGTAATCAACACCGCTTCTTGAATAATCATAGACACCACCGAAGCGGGCGAAGCCCCCAACGCTTTGCGGATGCCAATTTCCTTGGTGCGATCTTTTACCACAATTAACATAATGTTGCTCACGCCAATCACCCCCGCGATGATGGAACCAACGCCTACCACCCAAATAAAGAGGCTAATCATATTAAATAAATTCATAATTGACTGGTAATGTTCTACGCGGTTGCGTACGCGCACTGCTTGTTTATCTGCTGGATCAAAATTGTGGCGCTTGGCAAGCTTGTGAATAACACGCTGCTCCAACTCTAGCACTTCCTCCAAACTCGCGTCGCCCGTTGTTAACATAATTTGGTTGATGCTGGGCTGGGTAGAAAAGCTGCGCTGGCTCGTCGTAATAGGCAGGTAAATCATACGCATCTCGTCCTCGCCTCCTGTATCACTAAACACCCCTACAATTTGAAAGCTGATGCCACCAATTTGGATGTATTTTCCTACAGGGTTGGCATTGGGAAACACCTCGTCTTTGACCAACTGCCCAATAACGGCCACTTTGCGGTAGCGGTCAATATCGCGCTGGTTGATGTAGCGGCCTTGCTCTATCGTCGTGTTTTCTAATACTTGATGATCGGGATGTACGGCTCGCACACTAAAATTGTACCGCACGTTGTTGTACACCATTTTCTCCAAATCGGGCAGCAGATAGAAGCGCCCTGTAATGTATTCTGTTCCTTGCAGGTTCTTTAGCAGGTAATAATCCTCGTTTTCAAATTTTACTTGGCGGTTTTCGGACATGCCTCGATGAGCAATGGAAGTGCGGCGCGGATAAATCCACAAACTGTTGGTGGCGTCGTCTCTGAATTCGTATTCGGCTCCATTTTGCAAGCCATTGCCTGCACCGAGCAGCAACACCAACATAAATATTCCCCAAAAAACGCCAAAAGCCGTTAAGCTGGTTCGCAATTTGTGCTTACTCAAAGAGAGAATAATTTCTTGCCATTTGTCTAAATCAAACATGTGCCGAAGCGTCTTGTGGTGTTGGTATCGAAGAGATTTGTTGTATCTTAACTCTTCCAAAAATAGGCCACAAAAGTACATTTTTTTAACCACTCTCCCATTTTAAGTAAACTTTAGCTTCCCAGTGCTATGAACAAAACGCTCTTATCGACTCAACAACTGACGCTTTCGGTGGGCATTCTGCTGCTGCTGCTCAAATTTTGCGCGTATTTTATCACGCAGTCCAATGCCATTCTTACCGATGCGTTGGAGAGTATTGTGAATGTAGTAGCGGGCGGTTTTGGGTTGTTTAGTTTGTCCATTGCCTTGCGGCCAAAAGACGAAAACCATCCGTATGGACATGGCAAAATAGAATTTATTTCGGCGGCTATTGAAGGCAGCCTGATTGTGGTAGCAGGTGTAGTAATCATTATAAAATCTATTGACGGTTTTTTATCGCCCACAGCGGTCACGGCGCTGGATTTGGGCATTTTACTAACGGCGATTGCAGGAGCCGTTAACTACGGCCTGGGTTGGTACGTCGCCCAAAAAGGTGCTGCTACAGGGTCAATGGTTTTGCAGGCAAGCGGCGCACACCTCCAATCGGATGGCTGGTCGACGCTGGGTTTGCTGCTGGGTTTGGGCATCTTGCGTGTGACAGATTGGTGGTGGGTAGATCCTGCGCTGGCCTTGTTGTTTGGGCTTATCATCATGCGGGCGGGCATCATCGTACTGCGCGATTCTTTAGCGGGCATTATGGACGAAGTGGATTACCACCTCGTCGAAGAGATCGTCCTCATTCTAAAAAATGAACGCCGTCCTTCTTGCATCGACATCCACAACCTGCGCGTCATCAAATACGGTACAGCGCTGCACCTCGATTGCCACATGACCATTCCTTGGTATTACGACACCCGTCAAGCCCATGATGAGGTGGACGCCCTAGAGGAATTGCTCGCCAGCCACACCGAAAAGCCCATTGAATTTTTTGTCCACGTCGATCCTTGCATTCCCGCTTCTTGTGCCATTTGCAGCGTGGAAAACTGCCCTGTTCGGCAACAGCCCTGGCAACAGGAAATTGATTGGACGGTGGAGAATGTGCTGTTGAACCAGAAGCATTTTTTGGAGGCGCAGGATTTGGAGTAAAGTCCTACTTTTGCAGTTCTAGCAGTTCTATGGCTTTTACTAATTCTTCTTGCAGTTCGTCGTATCCAATTACGCGGCCTATATTGGTCAATTCTAGGAAGTGTGTTCTTAAATTTTGATATAAAGTCTCTTTTATTTGCCTTTTGATTTGGATAATTTCCTTTGTTTGAGGCATATCCTCTAGCTGTTGGTAGAGTTTGATTATTTCTTTGTTGATCATTGTTTTCTACTTTACATTAATGAATTTGCGTTTAGGGCATTTCTACCACCAATCTTTGTTTTTAATAGATCGCCCAATATACAAAAATACTTGCTTCTTTATTGGCATTCTACTTCCCACATACTATACAACTACTCCTTAAACCCCGCCCTATTGTATTCAACTTGCATTGCAAAGCGAAGCCATCCCCCACCGAACCAAACAATATTTGTACACTGCAAAAAGCCTTTTCTACTCACCGAACAAAGCCGAGGCGAGCAGAAATAGTGTTTAATAGGGCATACTTTCCTTGTGTAATTCTAGCTTTATTTCATATCTTTAATTTACTTCAGAACGTTTATCTATTATTACACGCATTACAAATGTCTGAGCAATTCCATTCATTTCCCCACAGACCCCACTTGCATCTTGCTGCACAACCATTTATGCAGGAAGCCTTTTATTTTAACGTCAGCGACTACCACGCGCCTTTCGGCAACGACGATGGTTCGGATATGGCGGCGGGATTTATACAGTGGCGCGAACAATATCCGTCTGGATCGCCGCTTGACTACCTAAAGGAACAACTGCACAACTGGGAGTACCTGCCTTTCGACTGGACGGAAACCGATGCCCGCAATTTACAGGCTTATTTGCGAGCAAGTGATTTGCACGAGCGCTTTCTTATCGGTACGGATCAATGTATTTTGGCCGTAGCGTTTGCCCAACTGTATTTGGAAGGGGATGTGCAACAGGAACTGCTGGTAGTAGCGGATCAAGCACTACAACGACAGTTGCATCCTTTTTTATTGGACTACTATTGGTCTAAAGAGCAGCAAATAGAACGCAAAAAGCGGCTGTTGCCCATGCAGCGGGTGGTTTTGGAACTGCTGGAACGCGGGGTTTGATTTGTTTTTCGGGGTGTTTTTTGGCTCTTTTAGAGTGTGGGGTACGCAGCGTCGTTTAGTCCAAGTGACGGCTGCGCTAAATACTTGAACCAGCTCCGTTGCGTTTGGAATAGTTGGAATGGTTCGCATCAAAAAAAAGCAACAATTTGCACCACATTAGTATTTTTCCTACAAATACCTTACCTTTGCCCTAGTTTTCAAGGCCAAGCGGGTTTTCCTATGCCCCCTTATGGCCATTATAGCGTTCTTTGAACGCTGATTTTAATTCAATAAAAAGACGTAATTTCTCATGGAGACGACGAACAAAGTGCAGTACAAAGTTAAAGACATTTCCCTAGCTGCTTGGGGCCGCAAAGAAATCGAATTGGCTGAGGCGGAGATGCCTGGTCTAATGTCCTTGCGCGAAAAATATGGTGCAGACAAACCTCTAGCAGGCGCTCGCATTGCTGGTTGTTTGCACATGACCATCCAAACAGCGGTATTAATTGAAACCCTAGTAGAGTTGGGTGCTGATGTGACTTGGTCTTCTTGTAATATTTTCTCTACCCAAGACCACGCAGCTGCGGCTATTGCAGAAGCAGGGGTACCTGTATTTGCTTGGAAAGGCATGAACGAGGAAGAATTCGATTGGTGTATTGAGCAAACTATCTTTGCTTTTAAAGATGGCAAGACCTTGAACATGATTTTAGACGATGGCGGTGATTTGACCAACATGGTACTAGACAAATACCCAGAGATTGCAAAAGGCGTATACGGTCTTTCTGAAGAGACTACCACAGGCGTACACCGCTTGTATGAGCGTATGAAAAACGGCACCTTAACAATGCCTGCCATCAACGTAAACGACTCGGTTACTAAATCTAAATTTGATAACAAATACGGTTGTAAAGAATCTCTAGTAGATGCCATTCGTCGCGCTACCGATACAATGATGGCTGGTAAAGTGGCTGTTGTAGCTGGTTACGGCGACGTAGGAAAAGGTTCTGCTGCTTCTTTAAGAGGTGCTGGTGCCCGCGTTATTGTAACAGAGATTGATCCCATCTGTGCTTTGCAAGCAGCTATGGACGGTTTTGAAGTAAAACCAATGTCAAAAGCAGTTTCTAGAGCAAACATTGTTGTCACTGCTACTGGTAACAAAGACATCATCACAGGAGAGTTTTTCAAAGCGATGAACGACAAGACTATCGTTTGTAACATCGGCCACTTTGACAACGAAATCGATATGGCTTGGTTGAACGACAACTACGGTGATTCTAAAGTAGAAATCAAACCTCAAGTAGATTTGTACAACATAGAGGGCAAAGACATCATCGTTTTGGCAGAAGGTCGTTTGGTCAACTTGGGTTGTGCTACAGGCCACCCTTCTTTTGTAATGTCTAACTCGTTCACCAACCAAACATTGGCACAGTTGGAGATATGGCAAAACCGCGACAACGACAAATACGAGAACAAAGTGTACATGTTGCCTAAGCACTTGGACGAAGAAGTGGCGCGTTTGCACTTGGCTAAAATCGGCGTAGAGCTAGAAACTTTGAGCAAAGATCAGGCGGATTACATTGGTGTAACTCCAGAAGGCCCTTTCAAACCAGAACACTACCGCTACTAGAATACCAGTAGTACGGTTATAAAATATACAAGCAGCTTCGAGTATTTCGGAGCTGCTTTTTTTGTTGTTTTTACCGTTTTAGAAAGGCTACTCTTTGCAGCTTAAAAGCCAGGAGAGTTCCAAGCCCATACGCGTCCGCGCTCGTTAAAAGTTACCGTACAATTATGACATTCAAAGGTGTAGGTAATCTGCCCTGCCCAACTATTTTGCTCTGTTGGTCGACCAAGCAAAGCGACTACTTCTTTTTGCGTCATACCTTTTTGCAAGGCTGCCCATTGTTTGGCACGGTCGCTGTTGGGCGCTGTCTTTTCTTTGGGTTCAAAAATAGGCACAAATTCTTCCGCTTCCTTTTTGCGCTCTGCCTCCTTGATCGCACGACTCAACTCTTCTAAGTACTGTTTTAGCGTTTCTCCGTGCTCCTCTATCCCCTCTTCCAACAATTGTTGCTGCAACTGAATCAGTTGCTCTACCCCATCACCAATTTCATCGGCATGCTCTTCTAAAAATTGTCCCAACAGGCGCGCCAGCTCTTCACTGCTCCTCGAAAGCTGCGTCCGCAATTCTTGCCCTTCGTCCCCTTGCAACCGCTCCAAGCCTTCAAACAAACCATCCAGTGTTTCTTCAATAGCGCGCTGGCTTGCTTCAGGCACTTCCGACAATTCGGAAGCCACCTCTCCTACTATAGACGTTACGCCGTCGATTAGTTGTGCTGGAAGTTGATTTAAGCCTCCTCCAATGGTCAACAAATCCGCTTCTCCCTCAAACCCCTTTACAGGTGGATTCCAAGCCAATAGTCCTCTGTTTTTATCGATTTTAGTGAGGCATAAAGCGCAATCATATTGGTCTAGCCGAATGTTGCCCCGCTCTATGGTTTGAATCGGTGTACCCAATAGATAATGGACGTCTTCTACGGCTTGCCCTTCTTCCAAATAGCTCCAGCGCTCTTCCAAATTCATTTCGGCCAAGTCTTCGGTACTCGGCAAGGATTCACAAGCGAGTAACAACGTGGACAACAACGCAATAGTAGTAATTTCAGATTTCATTATAGCAGAATAAAAGTCTTACAAGTAACAAACTTACATGCTGTAAAAAATTGAGCACACAAGTTTGGCATCAGCTAAACGAACGCTGAATTCCTTCGAATTGGTTCCACCCCTGCGCCACTATTTTGACAAAAGCCGCTACAAAAAAATGCTCTAGCCCAGCACAATGCCAAACTAGAGCAGTCGTCATTTCTTATAAAAAGCATGCAATTACAAAAGGAAAGCGGGTAGCTTATGCTACAGAAATGTGCTTATCAATTTTAGATTGCAACGCGTTTTTGGTGATGGCGCCCACGTGCTTTTCTACTACTTCTCCATTTTTTATAATAAGAATAGTAGGAATAGAACGGATGCTGTAATTCATCGCTAACTCTTGGTTGCTGTCTACATCTACTTTGCCTACTTGTGCAGTACCTGCGTATTCGTCAGCCAACTCTTCGATGATGGGAGCGATAGCGCGGCAAGGCCCACACCACTGTGCCCAAAAATCTACGACAGAAACCTGTCCAGAGTTTAATACGGTTTCTTCAAAATTGCTATCTGTGAATTCGAGTGCCATTATTGATCTTTTTTTTGTTTTAAAGCAGTTTGTTGATGGTCTATGTTCCGTGGTAACCGCTGCCTTGTTTCGATATATTAAGTAATATTCATAACAACGAATGTAGCGACAAAGTTGCACACCACCAAAGGAAAACAGTCCTATTTAAATTTTGATGTCACAAAGTCGTCATAAAGATTTATTTTCTCTTCTTAGCTATTTTGCATGGGGATTGTTTCTATGATTTCTATCCCCAATTGTTGCCATTTTGGCCAGAGATTGCTCTGTAAGGCTTCGTAGAGTGCCGTACCACAAAAAACCGTACTGCTCTGCGGGTTTTTTAGCAAGTCTTCCAATAAAGCCAGCTGTTGAGAGAGGGTATAAATAGTTTGTTTGGCAGCCCTCCAATGGGTTTGGTAGCTGTTTGCGGTTATAAAATCTTCCCATAAAATGGGCGGCTGGCTGCGGTCTTGTTGGTCGCGCCATTTGAGCGTAAGCAAATAACCATTGCCTGCTTGCTCGGTTTGCAACAGCGGCCAATACCGCGCTTGTGTACAAGCTAAGGGCGCCAGCCAGTTTTGCAGCGCAGCGGGCAAGCCCTGTGTAGTAGGCCCGCTAAAATCAACAGGTGTTGCCTGCACAAAAGTTGCCCAAACTGCGGCATCTTCTTCGCGCTTGGGTTGTCGCCAGCGCTCGGCGGCATCGGTTATCCATTGCTGCCAGCACCAATGCCAAAACAGCGGCAACTGTGTGGTTTTGGACAGCGGTTCCTTTTCCAACGCCAACAGATGTTCAGGCCACTCCGACAATAAACGTTGCTGGGTGTCTCGCACCAGCGCAACGCCTTCGAGGGCACGCCAAGCAATGGTATGGTGCGTACCTACTTGTACCAACTGCGGCCATACATATCCCGTCAAAGCCAGTTGTTGTGCCAAGCGGTAGCTGTGTACCAAGTGCTGCCAAGTCGGTGGGTATTGTGCCAAATTGCTGTTTTCCGTTGTTTTTAAGAGTGCTAATAGCGCTGCTAGAGGCTTTTGATCGGGGTGCTGCAATACCGTAATATGTCCTTGCTTGCGCAAAAAAATATGCGCCAATTGTCCTTTTGCGTCCACTTCTAACCCAACGGCTTCGCTGCGTTGCAATTGTTCGTGTGCAGGCGCTTTATACTCGCCCAACAATTGTTGCTGCTGTTGAACTAGATGTTGTTCCAGGCGTTCGTATAAGACCTCTAAAATGTCTTCAAAATCACTTTCTACATAAATCAATTTAGAATCAGGCAGTAGACTTAACAAAGCAGCGTAGTTGTTGGGCGGCAGCAACTGTGGCAATTCTTGTGGTGTATTTTCCGCTTGCGCAAAAGTGCCGTGTAGGTCTAACAATTGCGGAGGGGCTTGTCCCAATGGCGAGGCCAGTGGAAGTAGGGCAGTTTTTATATCCAGTCCTCTGCTGTAAAACAACAAGTCGGGCTGTCGGTCGATGCGGTTAGCAGCGCGGTAAAATACGGCCATCAAGTGTTTGCAAGCAATCGCGCCATCGGGACAACTGCAATGGATGTCTAGGGGTGCCCGCGGAAAAACCAACACACCTGCCGTTTCCAAGTCGCGCTCCAAAGCACGGGTAAATTGCCCATTGCTCAACGCTGCTAAATTGTACCCATTTTCCTGCAACGCTTTCAAAATATGTTGCTGGGCAGCAGGCGAATAGCGCTCAAATTGTATGTACTGCTCGTAGACAGCACCTTCGCTGCCCTGTACCTGTGCCGTAATGCCCGTAGAATGAATGTCCAGTTTCAACACCGACCCTTTACTGGCATAACTGCGTCCGCGTTTGTGGCGGCGGCGGTCGTATTCCAATTGTAATAGATTGCTTAGCCAGCGTTTGCCCCACCAAGTTTGGCCGTAGCGTTTTTTCCTTGCCATGTCTTTGTTTTATTGTTGTGTGATGCTGGAGATGCTTTCTTTTAGAAACCGCTGTTGAGGGCGTTGGGTTGTGGGATGGGGTGTTTTTGTTGGTGGGATGGTGGGCGCCTGCAACGGCGCAACCTTCCCGAAATAAAACGCTCTTACTCCCCCCTCTGCTCATTTTGTGGGGAGTTGTACTATTTTTTTATCTTTGAAAAAACATTCCTTTATGCAAGATCCTTTGTTAGACGAGCAACCAAACGAACAGGATAAAATAGCTTTACTGGGACGTCCAAGAAGAGAAGTAGATTCCATTCGGGGGCGGCGTTGGATGGCTGCGGTTATAGATGCGGGTTTGGTTTTTGGTAGCATGTGGCTGTTGAGTAAACTACTGTTCGCTATAGAATTGGTTTACCCTTCTACGCTCCTTTTGAATTTTGTCGTTGGTTCTGTCCCAATTTTGTATAAATTAGCAACGGAAGGTACGCTAAGCACGACGCTTGGCAAATGGCTTTTGGGACTTACTATTTTGCAACAGCAGAATGGAAAAGCGATTACAGTAGCACAAGTTTTAAAGCGCAATGTTCTTTTTTTTTTAATTCATGTTTGGTTAATTTTATTGGCGGCGCGGCATTTTCCTTTCTTGTACCGTACTATTGGTTCGTTTAACTTATTTGTAGCTTTGGAGCATTATACGGTATTGGCAGCCCAGATCAGCCTTCCACTCAATGCCTTTGTTATACTCTTTACGGCGCAAGCACAAACCTTAACGGATAAATGGGCAAAAACGATTTGCATACGCAGCGATTTTTTATCCTAAAAAGAAACAATCATGAACATTTCCGATGATCTACTAGACCAAGAGGCGGCTACCAATAGTCCTTATCGTTCTAAAGAACTGCTGGCCTTGCGCTGGCAACGCCTCTTAACGACTCCTATAGAATTGCTTTATGGTGCATCGCTCTCCTTCTTGGCTATGTTGCTGCTCATGGCTGTGCTACAACAAACGGACAGCCAAGTGTTGCGTTTTGTGTTGGATGTTGGGGTTGCGGCGGTTCCGTTCTTATACAAAACCCTTACAGAGTTCTTTTTTCAAAAAAGCTGGGCCAAAGGGCATTTTGGTTGGGAATTGCAGTCGATGCAGGAGGGGCAAGCTGTTTTTTTCTCGGCCGTTGTGCGGCGCAACAGTTTGTTGTTGCTGTTGCCGTTGGTCGCAGGAGCCTTTAATTTATTTCTGGCGACTAGAACAATTACTCCACATGTGATGGAACAAATTCTATCGGCAGAGATTTACGTGCTTACCTTGCCTATACTTTCGCTGCTGCTCAATCTAGGGTCTATTTTTTTAGATCCCTATGCCCGTAGTTGGACGGATAAATGGGCGGCTGTTCGCTACATCAAAAAATGACCACTTACAGATGCAACAAGCGAGATTTTTTAGCGAGTTTTGTGTTGTTATGCCTATTGTAAAATAATTGAGCAAGTTTATTTAGTATGAGAATTGCCGTAATTGGAGGAGGTGCCGCAGGTTTTTTTTCGGCTATAGCCGCCAAAGAAAATTACCCCGACGCAGAAGTGGTCATTTTGGAGAAATCCAAAAAAGTATTGTCCAAAGTTAAAATTTCGGGTGGCGGGCGCTGCAACGTAACCAATGCTTGCACCGTCATTCGCGAATTGGTCAAAGCCTACCCACGCGGCGAGAAGGTTCTTAAAAAAGCTTTTCGGCATTTTCATACCCAACATACCATGGATTGGTTTGAGCAGCGCGGGGTGCCGCTTATCATTCAAGAAGACCAATGTGTGTTTCCCGTTGCGCAAGATTCGCAAGTGGTGATCGATTGTTTTTGGCGAGAGGTGCGGCGCTTGGACATACCAGTACTGACCCAGCGTGGGGTACAGCGCTTGGAAGCGGAGGACGCTGCTTGGCGGGTACATTTTCAGCGCGAAGCGGCTCCTTCTGAGGTCTTTGATTACCTAATTGTGGCCACGGGTGGTAGCCCCACGCCTAAAGGATTGCAGTGGCTGGCTGATTTGGGGCATCCTATTGCCACGCCTGTGCCGTCGTTGTTCACGTTTAACATGCCTGCCGAGACCGCTGTACGGGAATTGATGGGTATTGTAGTAGAGTCCGTGCGGTGCAGCATACAGGGCAGCAAACTCAAATCAGATGGCCCCTTGCTGATTACACATTGGGGCATGAGTGGCCCCGCCATTCTAAAATTGTCGGCTTTTGGGGCACGCTGGTTGCAAGAGCGCAACTACCAAGCGGTGTTGCAAGTCAATTGGGTAGACGAACCCAACCAACAGCAGGTCAACGAGGCACTGGCGGCCATTGTTCAAGAGCATCCTCAAAAGCAACTGTCCAATTACCGTCCCTATGCCCTTCCCGATCGCCTTTGGCAGTACCTCGTCCAAAAAAGCCAATTGCCGCCTACCAAACGCTGGTCAGAACTCGGCAAAAAGGGGTTGAACAAACTCAGCACATTGCTCTGTAACGACACTTATCAAATTTCGGGAAAAACGACGTTCAAAGAGGAGTTTGTCACGTGTGGTGGAGTGGCGTTGTCGGCCATTTACCCGACCACGTTGGAGAGCAAAGTCTGTCCGCGCATTTATTTTGCAGGCGAAGTGCTGGATATTGATGGCATTACAGGAGGGTATAATTTTCAAGCGGCTTGGACTACTGGTTTTTTGGCAGGGCGGTTGCAATAAGCTTTTTGAACAAAAGCCTACTTAAAATAAAAACAGCCAAAAGCAGGACAATCCTACTTTTGGCTGTGGTACAATACGGCACCTTGCGGAGCTGCGTATTGTGATTACTTCTTCAAATTTTTGTTGTGGCGGTCGGTCAATTTTGGATCCATTGTTGGGTTCTTCTCTTTGACTTCTACCTCGGTGTGGCGTACGGTATCGCGAATAACTTCCTCTTCTTGCTCCACTTCTTTTTTCAATTCAATTTCTTCTACGACACGTGCGTCTTTGTTGACAACGGCCATTTCTGCGTGTTCTTCTGCTTTGATGACCTCTCCTGTTAGATCTGCTGCACTAGCAGGACGGTTGACGGGGCTACGTTCTACCCATACGTGTTCTTTGCGCAAGCGTACAGTTTCTTCTACAGGGCGCTCTACAATGTGGCTGCGTATTTCTACCCCACCAGTCTGCACCACTTGTTTTCCTACTTCTAGGTTTTCTTCTACCACTTCGATAATATCGTCACCTGCTGCTGCTGCTTGGCGGTAATCTTCTGCGCGGTATTCACCAGCGCGGTACTTACTGACGCGGTCTTTTGCATCAATGGCCCCACATTGGTCCAAAATTGCAGCAGCTTTCTGTGCGCGGGCCATATCGTAGTGCTGTGTCCAGCAACAGAGCTGTAGGCATCTACGTCGTCGTTGTTATCAAAAAGGCGGCTAAAAAATCCGCGAGTATTGTCGTTTTCCTCTTTATAGTCAGCGCTGCCATGTTTTACAGCAGTCTGTCCACCGACGGAATAATCTACGGAAGCGTCGTTGTACCCGCTAGCTTTTAAAGTTTCAACGGCTTTTTTTGCGTGTGCTTGTGTATCAAATATTCCAATTACTGTCTGAGACATGTTCTAAAGTGTTTTAATTAGTTAAAAGTATGTTTATGTATGCGTAAAACTCAAGTGTTGAACTGTAGCGTTCTAAATAAAAGTCGATTTTTGCAATATGGTGCAAAACCTTATGTCTTTTGAGTACCGACTACGATCAAGTACTTAAGTGGTGTGTTTTGTATCTGTTGGCAAGCTATTTTCTTCAGATTGGCGTTCTATGCGTGCTTGCTGTTGCTTTAGAACGACCGTTTTCTCCTGAGGATGTTCGATTGTTTTGCGTTGAAGATGAATTTCTTCTACTAAAATATGTCGTTTGCGAATAATGACCTCCTCTACCTCTTTTATGACAGGAATAATGGTTAAATCGCCTTCTGTACGTGTGGTAGGGAGGGCTGCTCCTTCTTCTAGCTTGCGCCCCACTGCAACGCGTTTCACTTCTACTTCGTGGGTAGTATACGATGTGTCTACGGTTACTTCCTTTTCGGTTGTTTCTTTGGTAACGGTTACCGTTCCCGTTTTCACCATTTTTTTTGTTACCTGTAATTGTTCTTCTACTACCGCTATCTTCTGGATATCTTCTACTTCTGTAATATTGGGTATTGGGGTCTGGTTTGAGGCTGCCAACTTAGCTTGTTGCTGCTCTGCAAGAGTTGCTTCTTTTTTGAGAAGAGTATCTTTTTTAGAATGTGACGGTTTTGATCTGTCTTCCATAGAGTAGCAAGCATTGTTGATTGAAATGATCGAGTAATTGTTGAGCAGGCATATTCTATTGATTATAAGAGATAGACAGGGCATTTTGTTTAGATTTTGACTGCTTTTATTTCAATTACTGTATTAAGATTTTGATAAGGGCAACTATAAATTGGCTATAAGGGCTAGGCTTGTTGGGGCATTTTTCTTATGTACATCCCCCTAGTTTTGTTACAACATATATCCATTTGTTTACCAAAAAAACGCTTTGTATTTGGCGGCTATAAGCAGTTTGCTGTAAGCTTTGTGTGTAGAAACCTTATTAAAAATCAAAAAGCTACATACTGCGATTTCGCCCCCTACTACTTGTTGTCTCTTTTCGAAAATTCCAGTTTCCTAACTTCCTTTTAAACTCTTGTTGAGTTTTTACAACCAACATGCAATTAATACGGACTTAACAATTAAGTAAAACAGCTTGGCGCTTAAAATCCTTGAATTAGGTTTATTTTCGCCCTTTGGAAAGCGCCTTTACAACAGATTGGTATGCTTTCTTTTTTAGATGATCTCTGAAATACAATCAATAATAAATACATGGACGCTTCTTTTTTTATTATGTGGGGTGGATTTATTCTAGCCGCTTACTCTGTGGTAGGTAACGATGTTATCCAAACCTTAGGTACCTTTTTGAGTTCCAATGAAAAACGTCCGTGGTGGGTGCTGTGGATATTTGCTGCCAGTATTTTGACGGCAACGCTGCTCTACAGCTGGTATAATTTTGATGGCGATGTTTCTTACCAGCGCTTGATTGGCGATGCGCCTTATACGATGGAAAACCCCAAATATCCGCTGCCCGACCCTTTTAGTTGGTTCTATATTTTGCCTCCGCTGGTCTTGATGTTTGTTACCCGTTTGGGAATTCCCGTTAGTACTTCCTTTCTAATTCTGACTTTTTTCAAACCGAAGGGATTGGATTCTATGCTGGTCAAATCGGTGAGTGGGTACTTATTGGCCTTCGTTGCGGCTCTTGTGATCTATTTTATTATTTCCAAAACTTTGGAGAAGCGTTTCGTAGAACGCCCTATTAAGGATCGCGAACAACAAGTTTGGACGGTCTTGCAATGGTTTTCGACGGGTTTTCTTTGGACGCAGTGGCTGGCGCAGGATTTTGCTAATATTTATGTGTATTTGCCACGCCGTTTGGATGCCGTTTCTATGTTTGTTTCTCTGCTTATTTTGGTAAGTTTGTTGGCCTATATTTTCTGGCAGCGTGGCGGTGCCATTCAAAAGATTGTTCGCGCCAAGTCCAACACAGGCGATATTCGTTCAGCGACCATCATTGACTTTATTTACGGTATTATTTTGTTCTTCTTTAAAGAGTTGAACAATGTGCCCATGAGTACTACTTGGGTTTTTATTGGTTTG
>CAYUZF010000044.1:0-2393 GCA_964449615.1 uncultured Aureispira sp. | reverse complement strand
CGCGAAATTGCCATGCGCTTTATGTTAGGTCGCGAGAGCGGCGATCAAAACTTCGAAAGACTGTTGGATGATTCGGGGCAACCTACAGGGCGTCCTTCGCTAGTCAAAGATTTGATGAGTGATTTGGGTAAAGTATTCTTGGGCTTAGTCATTAGTCTCGTATTGGTGTTCTTTATTCAATGGGTGCAAGGACAAGATGTACTCCAAACGATTTCTGACCTCTTTAATAGCCTTACAGGCGCTTCTTAGCAGGGTCTTCTTTAGCCTTTACATGTTGAATTAGTAATTATGAACAGCCTAGAAACGGTGATTCAAATTTTGGGAGCTTTGGGTTTTTTCATCTACGGAATGAAAACGATGAGCGACGGCATACAACGCGCTGCGGGTTCGCAGTTGCGCGCCATTTTGCGCCGTCTAACCAAAAATCCGTTGCTGGGTATTTTTAATGGATTTGTCATAACCGCCTTGATTCAATCCTCGTCGGCTACTACGGTGATGACGGTGAGTTTTGTCAATGCGGGTTTGCTGTCGTTGACCGAATCGGCGGGGGTAATGATTGGCGCTAACGTAGGGACGACCATTACGACTTGGCTAGTATCGGGGTTGGGGTTTGAGATAAATTTGGCGACTTATTGCTTGCCTACTTTTGCCATTGGTGTGCCAATGATTTGGGTCGGGCGTGGAAAACTCAAATTCTGGGGGCAATTTATCATTGGTTTTGCTTTGTTGTTTTTGGGTTTAGATGCGTTGCGGGAAGCCATTCCTGTGATTGATGCGCAAGCGCCTGTGTTGCAGATGTTGCAGGATTTTACGGAGCGCGGCATTGCGTCTAGAATTTTCTTTGTATTTGTAGGAACGGCTTTGACCATTGTGGTGCAGTCTTCTAGCGCGGCGACGACCATTACCTTAGCGATGTGTTACAACGGCTGGTTGCCCTTTGAAGTGGCGGCAGCGATGGTGTTGGGAGAAAATATTGGCACCACTGTTACGGCTGAATTGGCGGCTTTGGTGGGCAATACGTCGGCACGGCGCTCGGCGCGCATACACTCTTTGTTCAACATCTTTGGAGTGATTTGGATGGTGGTGGCGCTGCCCTGGTTTTTGCCGTTGATGACCAGCGTGGTACAACCCCTATTGAACATCGGTGATCCGTATACCGAACCTACGGCAATTTTGCTGGCTTTGGCGGCATTTCATACTAGTTTTAATGTGCTGAATGTCTTAATCACCTTGCCTTTTATTCCGTGGTTGATTAAGGCGGCTACTTATACGGTTAAAGAAAAGGACGATGCCAAAAATAGCAATGTTAAGTTGCGCTTTATCAGTAACTCTACCCTCACCGCAGAACTCAACATTGATGCCGTGCAGAAGGAAACAGCGCACTTTGGCACTGTGATGGGGCGTATGAATAAATTTTTATATACCTCCATCAATTCTATCGAACGAAAGGACAAGGTCAACGCCTTGCAACGCATTAGCAAATACGAAGAAATTGCGGATATGATGGAAGTGGAAATCATGGAGTACATCACCCGTTTAGCGGATGCCGAAATCACCCCTGAAACGTCTACTAAGTTGCGCAGTTACATGAACATTGCCAACGATTTGGAGCGCATTGGCGACATTTACTTTCAAATCTCTCGCTCGCTGGAGCAAAAAATGGAAGAGCGCCTTTATTTTCTGCCCATCCAGCGCAACAACATCAACCGAATGATTGCGTTGATCGACGAGGCTTTTCTGGAAATGAACAAAAACCTCAATACGCCCAATTATTCTACGGTTAAAAAAGAACAAGCGATTCAAATTGAACAACGCATCAATACCCTGCGCAATCGCCTTCGCTCAGAGAACCTCGATCGTCTAGGACAAGAAGATTATAAGGTAAAGAATGCCATGATTTACAACAACTTATTTTCTTCGTTGGAGCGGGTGGGGGATCATATTATTAATGTGACCGAATCGGTGGTGGGTGAGATCTAAGGTTGTTTTGTAGGTAGATTTTGCGGTTGGTCTCCAACAATACTTCGCGGCCAGTTCTTTCGTTGCGTATAGGCGGGAGACGAATAGCTATTCGTCTGGGGGGAAGCATGGGAGGCAATGCGTCGCTTTGATGGTGCTTTTTTTGTAGCGCTTGCTGCTGCTTGCATTCTTGTTTTTTCTCTAAAAATAGATTCCTATATACCTATTAAATTTTGCAATATTCCATGTATATTTTTATATTTGCCGAACGATATTTTTTATCGAATAACCTCCTGTGTATTCCTTACTAGCTTGCTAGAAGTGAGCGGGGCGTTTGTGTTTGTTTTATCACAGAAAAATATATTTAACAACTAAACTTTCAGCGGTTCTCACGACATAGTTAGATATATAACAGTATTAGATTTATCTAGGTT
>CAYUZF010000043.1:7443-28815 GCA_964449615.1 uncultured Aureispira sp. | reverse complement strand
CGTAGTGAACGGCGAAGCCCTCACAGAGTAAAATTGGATCTTTTTCCGCCTTTAAGTAGTCCCTCAACTAAAGCGTAGCGCTCATGAACGAAGGGAACTAAAAGTTCTCGCATTAAAAAGCGTCTATTTTTACCTATTCCAGCGTTGAAAATACGCGCTTTAGCTCCCTACGGTCGTGAGGCCGCTTCGCTAAGTTAGCCCGCTAAAGCGGTGTAAAAGACCGCTAGCGGTTCACTCCGTCAAATGTACTTTGGTACATTTGTCCTTCGGATGCACTCGTTCATGCCTCGAACTAGAAAAAAATACCTCACTTTTTATTACACGCTTTCTTTTGTGTGACTACTTAAAAACCCGCTAGCGGATCGCTCCGTCAAATGTACGCCGTACATTTGCCCTACGGGTCTACTCGCGAGTTTCTAATGCTCAATCTCGTTCCGAACAAAGTTCGGAACGAGAACTGATTAATTAATATACTGTATTAATTAGATCAGATCGCTTTGCGAGTACTTTTGCTTCGCTAGCCCTTCGGGGTTCATCGCTAAACAAAAAAATCTCTCAATTTAAGTCCCTATACAACTCTATTTGTGATAACCGTTAGTGTTATACAACACCCTTTCTATAAAAAACAACTCCACGAGCGCAACCAACCTCCCGCAAAGCGGTTACAAAAAGTTATAAAGGTTTTCTTAAAAAAGCAATCCAACACATAGACTACAGAGGAAAACCTTATTTTATACGATTCTTATGACCAGAAGTTCTCTAACGCAACTTCATTTAAATTAACAAGAACAACATGACTATCTTAAAACAAGCTGCTTGCTTCTCCGCATTTTTGCTAGTAATCGCCTGTGGGGGCAGCAACGAAACCGACGAAACTGTCAACCGCGCTGCTCGCGTCAACGAAGAGCATCCCACTATGGTGGCGCCTGGCGTAGCCAAAAATCAATTGGCTACTACGGTGGGCTACGAAGTGGGGGATGAAGTAACCTCCGATTTTGAATTGAAAAACGTCGATGGAACCATGGTGTCTATGGGCGACTATCCCGACGCCAAAGGCTATGTGGTGGTGTTTACCTGTAACCACTGCCCTTATTCGGTTGCTTACGAAGATCGTTTAATTGAGTTGGATAAAGAATACAAAGAGAAGGGCTATCCTGTGATTGCCATCAATCCTAATGATCCAAGTGTAGCGCCTGATGATGGCTACGACGAGATGGTTGTACGAGCAAAGGAAAAAGGATTTACTTTTCCTTATTTGTTTGATGAAGGACAGAAAGTATATCCACAGTACGGCGCGCTTAAAACGCCCCACGTGTATGTGGTCAACAAAACAGAATCGGGCAACCGCATCGCTTACATAGGCGCAATTGACGACAGCAAAGACGCAGAAGACGTTACCAAAAACTACTTGGCCGACGCATTGGATGCTTTGGTGAGAGGAGAGGTGCCCGCAGAGCCTTATACCAAAGCTTTCGGTTGTTCCATCAAGACTAAGAACGGTAAGAAAAAAATGTAGACCTGTACGCCAACGGGGATTCTACAACGCCTCTACTAGCCCAGTGCTGGTAGAGGCGTTTCTATTTTTTGAATATAGAAAGTCAAAATTGGTTGGTCTATTGCGGTACGTATTTATGCAGGTGTTCGTAGGTGCTGGTCAATGTTTCTGTATCAGATAATAAAATATCACTGGTAACTAAAATTTGGAAAAGATCGACGTTTTCCAAATCATTGGTGTAGCGCTCTAGACGTTCGATCAGGCGTGTTTGTTTGTCTAGTAGGGCATAGCTTTCAGGGGTATTGGTGCTGGAGCGTTTCAATTTGGTAGCTACGGCTTTAAATTGCTGGATGGATTCCTTTAGAATACTTTGGCAAAGTTCTTTGTGGATGCCTTTGCGGTAAGAAAGGGCACACAAAGTAATGCGTTGAGAAAGCATCCGTTGACTACCTGCCCCATGCAGCAACTCCGCAACTTTACAAGTAACGGGTTGTTCCGTCGTAATTTCATCTACTACACGTTGACAAGCTTCCAACAGTTCGCTGCTGTGTTCTACTAAATAATTGAGCGCTTCGTCGTCGGAGGTTGCCAATGCTTGTTGTTTGTACAGTTTCCATTGAGCGACTACCTGGCTAATGGCTTGGCTGGTTGCTCTTGTATTGGCATAAATTTTCAATTCGTCTAGCTGGCGGCTGAATAGAGTGATGTCCTTGCTAAGTTGTTCGCGGCGTGTAGCAGCATCCAAATCCATGCTGATGGCCACCGCGTCTAGCGCAATACGTTGGGAGAGCATCTGTTGGCGGTTGGCTTTGTTGAGCGCCTCTGTGTACAACAAACGGTGTATGGTTTGTTCATAGAGTTGCGTCACCTCCTCCATATCAAGCAGTAAACTATTGCTCGTAGCGATCAGTTGTGTGCGGCTAGCTGTACTGTTGTTGGCGCAAAGGCTAGAAATTACCTTCCAGCGGTTCATCACGCCTTGCAAACGCGTTCTGATAGCTGCCGTATTGCTTTTGTTGGTTAGTAGCGTCTCAAGATTGTGGTTGTATTTTTCTATGGTTTGCTCCAATTCTAGAGCCACAGGGGTAGTTTCAGGCAACAAATTAGAGGCCATGCAATACAGGACTACCCGTTGAGAAAGGGCGCGTTGTTGACTAGACAAATCCAACAAATCAACCATGTTGCTACTCAAATGCGGGTTGTTCTTACTCAATGTTTTAGCGTATACCTTTAGCATCAAAACTACATTTTGGCAGGCTTGCAACAATGCCGTATTTTGTTGGAGCAATTGTTGGGCGTTGGTTTCTACGGCAGCTCCATCGACAACTTTTAATAATTCATCGTAGCTCGTCCAGAGGGAGTTGGTGTAGGCTAGGGCTTGCTCAATTTCACTGATAGGCGCATACGTTTTCAATTCCTCCAAGGACTGTACAAATAATGCCCGCGCTTGCTGCAATTCTTCTAAGTGTTTAGACGGTTCGATGTCTAACAAGAGCGCCCAGTAAGCTTTAGTGATCTGTTGGCAAAGCATGCGTTGTCGCCCAGCTTTGTGAATGGCATTGCTGAGTAGGAGAGAACTAATATCCGTATCCACAAGCGCTTCGTATAGGTTCGTTACCGTGTTCATTTCCGATAGCATGTAATCAGCCATCTCCATCACCTGTTCTAAATTTTGCGCTGAAGCATGTTCTAAGTCGGTACAAATCACTTCCAATTTTTTCCAACTATCCATTAAACACAACAACTTAAAATCAATTTCTGGAGTATTCTCCAAAGAACCCATGAGTTCCTGCAAAGCAGCTCGATAACCTTCTACTGCTTTTTGAAGTTCCATTTGAGTAGTAGGAGTAGAGAGTTGTAAACGGTGTGCCAAGTAGTACACCAAAATACGTTGAGAGAGCATGCGTTCTCTACTAGAAATATTGGTTAAATGAACCAGCTCCTCATAAGTTTGGTGATACGTAGAATGCAACCCAATCTTTTGCGCTTGGCGCTCCAAAGAAACAACTACCGCATTGCATTTTTCCAACAATACCGTGTTTTGTGTCAAGATGAATGCTGCGTCTACTGAATTAGGCGTTTTAGTCAATAAGTTTTTGTAGGCTACCCACTCTTTTTCTACGGCTCTTATCGCTTGCAGCGTTTTATTACTTATGGAATGTCCCTGCTTGATCGACTGATAATTTCTTTCAAAGGCTTTGAGATCTGTATCCAACTGCTCCAAGTGGCTCTGCATGTCTACTTGTGTCAGCACTGCTAAGTACGATTTGGCCAATCGTTGAGTGAGCATGCGTTGAACCCCCGCTTGATGCACCGCTTTTCCCAAAGGGAGTTGATCCGTGTAATTATTCGCACAAAGCAAACTACTTACCAAAGCTAGTAATATCGTGATAGTTGTTTTCATAATAAATGTAGTGTTAAACTTCTTTCCTATTTAGATTTAAGGATAAAAGAGTCTTTTGTCTTCAACTGAACTCTAAGATAAACATTTTTCTATTAAAAACTGCTTTTTTAAGGTTTGAATAATGTTAAATTATTGTTTAACTATTAACTTGCCGACTTATCAACAAAGGGCTTACGCATTGTGGTTGTGCTAAAAAAAGAAGATTTGTACCATTTGTTGGGTGCAGTTAAATTGTTGAATTTCAATATTATGCAAAGGGTGTTTCTAGTTAGATACGCGATAAAGACGGCTCAATAAAAGTAGCAGTAAAGACTCTAAAACGGTGAAAAACCGTTCGGTCAACAAACTGTAAAAATAAAACAAAGCTGTAAGTACAAAACAAACCAAGCCCCTCTTTAGAGTAAAAGAAGGGCTTGTTAGTATTCAATTCCTAATGGCTATATTAGTAAGCTTTTGCAAATAGAATACGCTGTTTAGAAGGCTTACCAGTTAAAATACACTGCCCAGCTCCATCGGCTCCGCGGAGTGGTTCCAAAGGAATACAACGGGTGGTTGCCTTGGTCAGTTCTTTAATTTTAAGCTCTGTTTCGGTTGTACCATCCCAGTGGGCATATACAAAACCGCCTTTTTCTATTGCTGCCTCAAATTCTTCCCAAGTATCTACAGGCATTGTATGGCTGTCGCGGTATTGTTTGGCACGCTCGAAGAGGTTGTTTTGAATGTCTTCTAACAATTGTTCTACGTATTCTGCAATACCGTCCAAAGCCACGCTTTCTTTTTCCTTAGTATCGCGGCGAGCAACTTCAATCACATTGTTTTGTAGATCGCGCTTGCCCAATGCCAAACGAACAGGCACGCCTTCCATTTCATACTGTGCAAATTTAAACCCAGGACGTTTTTTCTTGTCCGTGTCGTATTTTACGGTAATGCCTTTGGCGCGTAAGGATTCAGAAATCTCGGCTACTTTTGCATCAATTTCCTCATTGGGCTTAGGCACGGGCACAATAACGACTTGTATAGGCGCTAGGCGAGGAGGCAAAACCAAACCTTCGTTGTCTGAATGCACCATAATTAAGGCACCCATCAAACGAGTAGAAACGCCCCAAGAGGTCGCCCAAACATACTCTTGCTTGTTGTTCTCATTCAAAAACTGCACGTCAAAAGCTTTCGCAAAGTTCTGACCCAAAAAGTGGGAAGTACCTGTCTGTAAGGCTTTGCCATCTTGCATCAGCGCCTCAATGGTGTAGGTATCTTCGGCACCCGCAAAGCGCTCATGGGGTGTTTTAGCGCCTTTGTACAGTGGAATGGCCATCATGTCCTCGACAAAGGAACTGTAGATGTCCAGCATTTGGCGCGCTTCCTGCACTGCTTCTTCTTCGGTGGCGTGTGCGGTGTGTCCTTCTTGCCACAAAAATTCTGCGGTGCGCAAAAACGGACGCGTACGCAATTCCCAGCGCAATACATTGGCCCATTGATTAATCAATAAGGGCAAATCGCGGTAGGAGTGGATCCAATCTTTGTAGGTGTCCCAAATAATCGTTTCAGAAGTAGGGCGAATAATCAGCTCCTCTTCTAATTTGGCATCGGGGTCTACGACAACACCATCTCCATCGGGGTTGTTCATCAAGCGGTGGTGGGTAACAACGGCGCATTCCTTTGCAAAGCCCTCCACGTGGTCGGCTTCACGGCTTAGAAAGCTTTTCGGGATGAGCAAAGGAAAATAAGCATTGACGTGGCCTGTTGCTTTGAAACGGCGATCGAGGTCGTCTTTAATTTTTTCCCAGATAGCAAAACCGTAGGGCTTGATGACCATACAACCGCGTACCTTCGAATTACTTGCCAACCCTGCTTTGTTGACAATGTCGAGGTACCACTGCGAGTAATCGGTTTCTTGTGCTGTGATTTCCTTTGCCATTATTGTGGTATATTTTTTGATAAATTTAAAAAGAAAGACGGCTGCTAAAAAAGTACTTCTACCGTCTAAGAAGGTGTTAAAGTATTGAAATAGTGGCTATCTCAGGAACATAGTGTCCTCCAAAAACGTATATTTAGTACGGCGGGAGCCATCATTCAATTGGTAAATTTAGAATTTTAAGCCAATATAAGGCGAATTCATCGCCGCAAAATATGAAGTTTGAACACGTTTTTACACAGCTTCTTGTTTGAAATGAAGGAATTAGAACCTAGATAATGTTCTAATGAGGCAAAGAGTTCCCCCGAGACAAAATTTCGTTCACAATAAAATCCAACAATATGACTAAGCAATTTTTCACGCTGTTCTTGACCACTGTTGCCGTTTTTATGGCGCAGCTGGCTATTGGGCAGGATAACGCACAGTACGACGATTTGTACTTCGATGGGGTGGAGGAAGCGCCTTCCTACTCGCAGCGCGCACAACGCAACACCCAGACGACTACGCAATTACGAAAATTTCGCTCGACAAAACAACGCTGCTGATCCTTACGATTACCAGTACGCTTCTCGCATTCGTCGTTTTCACAATCCAGCACCTGGGTTTTCTTATTACAGCAACTACTATGTAGACAATTATTGGTACGATCCATTTGCCCCCGCTTTCTACGGAACGAGCATCTATATTGGACCGTCTATTGGTTGGAATCGCTGGAGCCGCTGGAATCGTTGGAACAATGGCTGGGGGTTTAATCGTTTTAACCGTTGGAATGACCCGTGGGGTTGGAACGATCCTTTCTGCCCTTACAATGGTGGTTTTGGCTGGAATAACGGCTGGAACAACGGCTGGAACAACGGCTGGGGTTGGAGAAACAACTGGAATGGTGGTATGGGCTGGAACAACGGCTGGAATACAGGTTATAACTACGTAGCATCTACACCCAACGCAGGAACTTTTTCCAATAGTATTCGCGGTACCCGTACGGCATCTTCTACCCGTGTCAACGGGCAGCACGTAGCCAGCAGTCCCAGAGGCCGTAGCACAACGAGCAACAGTGTTCGCACCGAGAGAAGTGGTGCGCGCAGCTCTAACGGCAACAGCAATACCCGTGTTACGACCGACGGCAACCGTACGACGATTGTAAGAGATCGGTACAACAGCAACAACGGACGTTCCAATACTTACAACAATACGCGTTCTAATACAAATACACGCGCCACTACACCAAGTACGCGCAACAACAACAGCAATTATAATCGTAGTAACAATACGCGCAGTGGAGGCAGTTATACGCCGAGCACGCGCAGTACAACACCGAGTACACGCAGTACTACTCCTAGCAGAGGTTCGTACACACCCAGCAGCAGTAGCCCTAGTAGAAGCAGCGGCTCTTATTCGCCTTCAAGAAGCTCCAGCAGAAGCAGTGGCGCGAGCAGTTCGAGATCGTCTAGCTCCAGCAGCCGCAGCTCAAGCAGAAGTAGCCGCAGTGGCCGCCGATAAAATAAAATTAGAGTTTGTCTGACCGACAAGTTGAACTCCAACCGCAGAATAGGCAACTGTTCTGCGGTTTTTTTGTTTTAAGTGTAGAATAAAGGGACTCGGCTACAAAATACGTCTGTAGTAGAGTCTGTCCTCGAATTGACCGACAAAAATAGAGAATTGGAATGCTTTTTTCTAGGTGTAACACTATCTAAGCCTATACGGAAACACTACCAAGTTTGGCCTTTAGTATAGCGCTAGGAGAACCATTCCCCCCCTCTCAATTATTAAAATTTACATTCATGAAAATCTTTTCGTTCCTGCTCTTTTTTTTGAGCATTAGTACCTACCTATCGGCGCAAGATATAGCAGATGCTCTATTATTCAGCGAAACGCATCCAGTGACTACCGCGCGCTCTATGGGAGTGGGAAACGCCTTAGGTGCCCTGGGGGGTGATCTCTCTACGGCTAGTCGAAACCCTGCGGGAATTTCAATTTATCGCAGAGCCGAATTTTCTTTTTCTCTGGGGGGCTTTGGTCAAGCGATTAGAACCGATTTTTTTGGAAACGAGTCACGGATACGCCAAAACCGCATTGCTTATGGTAGTGCTGGCTTGGTGATTCCTACACGCATACGTGGCAACAGCGATTGGAAGAGTGTGAATTTTGGGATTACGTTTAATCGACTCGCTAACTTTGATCGAGATTTCGAATATTCGGGAACAACTACAGGGTCACGGGTGCAGGCGATTGCCGAACGCGCAGAAGGGCTATCAGATCCCAATTCTGATCCTTATGAAGTGGGGCCTGCTTACGAAGCTTTTTTGATTGATCCTTTGGGAAATGGGGCTTATATCGGTAACGGTGGCTCTGCAGATCCTGATGCACTGGTAGACAAAGACCAAAGCGTGACACGCAGCGGAGGTATCAACGAGCTGGGCTTGACTTTTGGAGGTAATTACAACAACAAACTGTATTTAGCGGCTAGTTTGGGGATTAACTTTTTAAATTATAGAGACGATCGTTTGTATTCAGAATTTACGCCTGATTTGAATTATATTTCCATGGATTTTGAAGAGACTAGAAGCATTGAGGGAACGGGAATTAATCTTAAAATAGGAGCCATTTACCGCATCAACAAGACGTTTCGAGTAGGGGCGGCGGTACATACGCCTACTGCCTATCGACTTACCGATAGCTATAATACAGGCTTGTATGCTAGAATTATTTACAACGATACGCTGCGCGAAAGCTCGTTTGATATGATTGACCAAGAACCCAATGTACTGCAACATAATTTATCTACGCCTTGGGCGTTTATGTTGAGCGGTGGTGCTGTAATTGCCAAACGTGGTTTTATTGGTGTAGAAGTAGAATATTTGGATTACGGCACGGCTTCGTTTTCTCTGTTGCAGGACGAACGTTCTCCCGCCAACAATCAATTCATCAATGCAGTCAACAACGGAGTACAAGACAATTACCAGGGCGTGTTTCGCGCTAAAGTAGGCGGTGAAGTAACGGTGGGAATTGCGCGGTTGCGTTTGGGGTACCAGTTTCAAAGCTCTCCTTATGAAGTGGCGGTAGATGGGGTATCTGATTTTCGACACGATATTAGTGCGGGTGTAGGCTTGCGTTGGAAACACTTCTACCTAGATGCGGCTTACCAACACACTCTGCGTGAATTTGAATACAGTCCCTATGCGACTTCCATCAATGCACAGCGCGTAACAGGTAATATGGTCAACAGTCAAGTCATGCTCACGCTGGGTGTGGTTATGTTTCGGGAGTAGAGGGGGGCTCCTACCCCTGAACGCAAAACGATTTAAGACAACACTTGAATTCTAGCAAATTTCAGCATAATTCGCTTCTCACCAACCCCTTCTTCAAAAACAATTGTTGCCACGCGGGTACTGGCGCCACCATCTACATTTTTGACTTGTCCTGTTCCAAAGCGCTCGTGCAAAATTTTTACACCAGGCACAATATCGGATACAGGACTGGCTTTAAAATTCGCCATGCGTTCTGCTTGTTTGTTGTTGGTTTTAGACATGGGTTTAAAACGGTTGGCACCCTTGCGTTTGCTGGGAAATGTCGATACTTTGGCGCGTTTGGTCGCGGTAGAGAGGTCGAGGTATTCAGGCGAAATTTCTTCTAAGAAACGGCTAGAATTATTATAGACCATATTGCCAAAGCGGTAGCGACTAGACGCATAAGAAAGGGTCAACAGTTGCTCGGCACGCGTAACAGCCACGTAAAACAAACGGCGTTCTTCGTCGACGGCTGCCCGCACATTTTTAGCTTTAAGCGACATCATAGAAGGAAACAGGTTTTCCTCCAAACCCACAATGAACACCGATTTAAATTCCAAGCCTTTGGAAGAGTGTACAGACATCAACTTCACGCGTTTGACTTCTTCTTCATCTTTATCAATATCGGTCAACAACACCACGTTTTGCAAATAGCTCGCTAATGATTTGTCTTCGATGTTGGTGTTGAACTCATCGACTTCATCGTCTTCTACAAAAGCCTTGATTCCATCCAACAACTCCGTGACGTTCTCCACGCGGTTCTGGGCTTCTATGGTTTTTTCTTTACGAATGTCTTGTACCACGCCCGTCATTTTGACCACGTACTTGGCCAAATCATACGCTGAACTTTGTTCCATTTTAGCTTGGAACAGCTCAATCATGCCCACAAACTGCTTAATCGAGTTTTCGGTGCGTTTGGGCAATTCTGCGTGTTGTACATTTTGCAAAATTGTCCAAAGTGATAAATTTTCGCGCTCTGCAATGGTGGTCAATTTGAGGATGGATTTGGCACCGATGCCCCGCGTAGGATAATTGATGATGCGTTTAAGGCCTTCCTCGTCTTTGGGATTTACAATAACGCGCAGATAACCCAAAACATCTTTTACTTCTTTTCTATCGTAGAAAGAAGTGCCGCCGTAAATTTTGTAAGGGATGCGCTGCCCCTTTAGGGCTTCCTCAAAAACCCTAGATTGTGCATTGGTTCTGTACAAAATGGCAAAATCATCGTTGCCCAAACGAAAGCGATTTTTTTGTTCCAGCAATACATCCACGACTTGTTTGGCTTCGTTGGTATCCGTTGCAGCGCGCAAAACACGGATGCGTTCGCCAATCCCTTTGTCGGTAAAAATAGTTTTTTTAATCTGTTTGCTATTTCTAGCAATAATATCGTTGGCGGCCTGTACGATGTAATTGGTTGAACGATAATTTTGCTCTAATTTGAAAACTGCTATGTCAGGAAATTCCTTTTCAAAGTCTAAAATATTTTGAATCGTCGCTCCCCGAAACGCGTAAATACTCTGTGCATCGTCTCCCACCACACAAATGTTGCGTTCGCTTCCTGGGTACACTACCAATTTGTGAATGATGGCATATTGCAGCTGATTGGTATCTTGAAACTCGTCTACCAGAATGTATCTAAACCGCTCTCTGTATTTCTCCAAAACACCTTCGGGGTTCTCGTCCAATAGGCGGTGCATTTGGTACAACAGATCGTCAAAGTCCATCGCCCCAGAGCGCATACACTTGCGTACGTACAGCTCGTAAATTTTATGAAGGTAAGGCATTTTGCGCTGCTTGTCTTCCTTTCTGCGCTCTATGTCCAGCGCGTAGGCTTCGGGCGAAACTAAGTTGTTCTTGGCCAACGAAATACGGCTATAAACGGCCCCTGCGGAGTATACCTTAGGATCTAGGCCATTTTTTTTGATGATTTCTGTAAGGGCGCTTTTGGCGTCTTGGCTGTCGTAGATAGAGAAATCAGAAGGATAGCCGATTTTAGAAGCTTCTGCCCGCAGGATGCGCGCAAAGATAGAGTGAAAGGTGCCTGCCCAAATCTGGGTGCTATTTTTTCCTGCTACTTTTGCAATCCGCTCTTTCATCTCTTTGGCGGCCTTATTGGTAAAAGTAAGGGTGAGAATTTGCCAGGGTGGAATACCAGTGTTGAGCAGGTGGGCAATGCGGTAAGTGAGTACCCGTGTCTTGCCAGAGCCAGGCCCCGCAATAATCAACGCAGGCCCTGTTTGGTGTACCACTGCTTTCCTTTGTGTTGCATTAAGCTCGTCTAAATAACTCATAGTAAAATTGCCTGGGCGAAAGAACATTTTGTATAAAAGAGAGAGAGTTTTCCTTAAAAACTGCAACAAAAATACAGAATAATTTGTCTAGTCAGTAGGAAAACGGCCAAACAAAAAAAGAATTGTTTCGTAGTAAAGTGTTCCTCAGATTTTGAAATAAATTTTTCTAGGTCTTCACTTGTAAATAGTAAAGTAGTTTCTTATATTACAGCTGCTGATTTACCCACTGCGCGTTGTTTCTCTACACTTGTCTTTTTATTGTCCTGTCCTGCTACGTACCAAAATGTCCTTGTCTTTCCTAATAGGCAAGAAAGCTATGTTTGAGTCTGAGAGCTTCCTTGGTTATATTTAACAGGTAGTGCATTACAATTATACAAGTTGTAGTCCCTCATTTTGTCTAGTGGTGGTAATGTACAATTACCAGTGCGTAAATAATTAACTATGGAGTTTATCAATTATATGCGTAATGCCTTCTCTTCTGATTATGCCAGAGACGAAGGGAAACTATTATCCGAAAAGCCTATAGAACGCTCGGAAGAGTACAATATGGATTATATAGATTGGCTAATGACCAATAAATATCAATCTATGTTGCAAGACATTTACAGAGCTTTTCAGAATGCTGGAAAACCTATCGACCGACGGGATCCCTGCATCACTTTTCTAATGATTCCCACCATACATGGATTTACCCTTCACGAAGAAGACTGTCGCTGGTCACAAGACGACATGCGCTTCCTATTCGAATATTTGTCCCATGTTTTGGAAGAAGAATTCGCCTACGAGCAGGAAATAGCAATAATCGAAGATCACAAGTACAACGATCGCTATGAATCGGTAGAACGATACCGCTTGGATTCCGTCGAAGAACTAGTCGATTATAGTAGTATTATGTTGAGGCTTTGCCGAACCAACGATAAGATTACCAGCATGAAGTTTTCTGCCATTCGGACAAAAAAGCGTATTGCGAACCTCGGCCTCTTATTAAAAGATCTAGCAGAAGCTTAGACCAACCTGCAATAAAGTCGCGCACTTTTATAGCATATTCTAGCAAATTCTTGTATTTTGTAACAGCTCTTCTGTTGGATATTAGGTATTGTACCCATCCAACAGAAGGCTTCATTTTATTTCTCTATTTTAGAAAGTTGTTTAGGCGGCTTTTATACAAAGATTTTGATGCTATGCGCGTTGTTTTATTGGTTGCTTTTTTGTGTTTTGGTATAATTGGTTGTAGCAGTAATTACGAAACCGAACAACTCTACGGGAATTGGCAAGGCAAGGATATTGGCTTTACATTCAACGAGGACGGAACAGGAGAACTACGTATGACCGGCGGATCTCGCAACATCGGTTGGCGCGATGCGATGGGCAACACCTTAGAAATTACAGCTGGTGGCGAAGTGATTATGTCCAACCTAACCGTTAAGAGCGTAAGCCAAGACACGATGGTCATCGAAACGCGCGAAATGCTTGGCCACCGTGCCATAGGAGAAAAACTACACACCATGATACGCGTTCAAGAATAAACCCGCTGCCGCTCAAAAGGCTATTTTTATGAAAGAAATTCCAACGGCAGAACAATTGTTCTTTACGCGGCAGTTGTTGGCTTGGTACCAACCCAGCGATCGCCCCCTGCCCTGGAAAGCCATCAAGAATCCGTACCACATTTGGTTGTCCGAAATTATTCTACAGCAAACCCGTGTAGAACAGGGCTTACCTTATTATTTGCGATTTGTAAAACAATATCCCACCGTAACGGATCTAGCCAACGCGCCTGAAGATGCCGTGTTGAAACTCTGGGAAGGGCTGGGCTACTATTCGCGAGCGCGCAATCTGCACGCGGCAGCCAAGCACGTTGTAACGGCGCACAACGGCGTGTTCCCAACTACTTACAAAGATATTCGCGCCCTCAAAGGCGTAGGAGAATACACCGCCGCAGCCATTGCTTCTTTTGCTTATGCTTTGCCTTACGCGGTTGTGGATGGCAACGTCTACCGAGTATTGGCGCGCTTTTTTGGCATTGCAACCCCCATTGACACCACCGCAGGCAAAAAAGAATTTCGGCAACTGGCCGATGCGCTTCTTCACAAAGGCGATCCCGCCCGTTACAACCAAGCCATCATGGATTTTGGCGCTACGGTCTGCACGCCTAAGAACCCCTTGTGCAACGTCTGCCGCCACCAACCGCGCTGCCACGCTTGGCACACCAAAACCATCGGCAGCCTGCCCGTCAAAGCCAAAAAAATAAAAAAGCGCCCGCGTTATTTTTACTACTTAGTCATCAACCACCAAGAGCAGGTTTATATCCGCAAGCGCCCAGAGGGCGATGTTTGGACAGGGCTGTACGATTTTCCACTCATTGAGTTGGACGAATTGGTGGAAGGTTTGTTTTTGTTAGAACGCTTACAGCAAAGTGCTTTTTCGGAAGTCAACATTGCGCAGCGCCCGCTGCAAATTCAAGGGTTCTCGCCTGTATACAAGCAGACTTTGAGCCACCAACACATTCACGCAATATTTATAGAAATGAAAGCGGCACCCGCTTTTTTTATGGAAAACCCTGACTTTGTAGCAATAGAACGGAAAAAAATTAAGAACTTTGCTTTTCCTAAATTAATTGGCCGTTACCTCGATCAACAATAGGTGTTTTTGCTGCTTTTCTGCTAATGGAAAGAAAAAGGGTAAAAAAAGATTTCCTTTTTATTAGATGTAATCTAATAGACCGCTTGGCTTATGCTTGCAGTCTTTTTTTTTCTTCCAAAAAGGCAACAAAAAAAATCGATCCCCCGTTGAAGGGAGAACAACAAGCCGTCGTTAATTGCTCTAAGTTTTTACTGGAATAGATTGGTTGGCTGCTTGGTATTTACTATATTTAAACAAGTTCATCACTTTCGTAAATGTGTTCCAAGTAAGGTGAACATTTACATTTTAACAGCATTACATTACAATGGTAAACAAGGTTACTTTAATCGGTCGATTGGGAAAAGATCCAGAGGTGCGTACATTAGACAGCGGAACCAACATCGCTAAATTTTCTGTAGCAACAGACGAATCTTATAAGGACAAGAATGGAGAATGGCAGACACAAACCGAATGGCACAACGTTATTCTTTGGCGCGGTTTGGCGGAGCGCGCCGAGCAGAGCCTCAAAAAAGGCTCTTTGGTATACATTGAAGGAAAATTAACCAGCCGTTCTTGGCAAGATGAGCAGGGCAATACCAACTACATTACGGAGGTACGCGGCAATTACTTTAGGGTGATTCAAAAAGAAAGCAACGGAAACCGAGCGCAACAAAATACGGCTGCGCCAACCACCACGACGGCTCCCGCAGCAGCCGATACAGGAGGGGATGATTTGCCCTTTTAATTAGAAGCAACAAACAACTGCCAAGTATTTCGAACCTCGTTCGAGATACTTGGTTTTTTTTAACTAACATTCAATCCTTTGGAAACCGAGCCTAGTCATATACTTGATTGGTACCAATTTGCTCCTCTACTGTTCAGCGGTTCGACCTCTGTACTAGCATTCAACAGCCTTGCAATTCTTTTTTTATTGGTTTGTTCGGGGTTGTTATCGGGCTCCGAGGTGGCCTTTTTTTCCCTCAACCACCGCGACAAAGGCGTTTTGATTGAAGAACAAAGTATAGCTGCCAACCGCATTCTGAACCTATTAGAAGAACCGCGCTATCTGCTTTCCACCATTCTCATTGCCAACAATGTGGTGAACATCGCCATTATTTTGGTTTCCAATTCGCTGCTGCAAGCACTGTTGCCCAGCACCCTCAATTACTACCTCAATTTGTTTATTACGGTTGGGGTGGTTACGTTCCTACTGGTTTTGTTTGGAGAGGTGGCTCCCAAAGTATACGCCAATCAAAACAACATGCGTATTGCGCGCATTATGAGCGCGCCGCTACTGCTGTTCAAAAAAATGTTTTCTCCAATCAGTTGGCTGCTTGTCAACAGTACTGAATCGGTAGAAACTCGCTTGCGCGACCGCATGAGCCAAAATTCCATCACACAAGAAGACATTGCTAGTGCCATTGAACTGACGGTACGCGATGACAAATATGCCGAACAAGACGTGGATATGCTCAAAGGTATCATTCGCTTTGGCAATACCTCGGCAGCCGAAATCATGAAACCCCGCATGAAAGTAGTGGCGTTAGACATACAATCTACGTTTCAAGAAGTGCTGCAAGCTTTTCGGGAGAAGCCGTATTCCCGCATTCCAATTTATGAAGACGATTTAGATCAAATAAAAGGGATTATCCACGCCAAAGATTTGTTGGAACACTTACACAAAGACAAATTTGAGAACTGGCACGAGTTGATGCGTCCCCCAGTAATTGCCCCAGAAAATAAAAAAATAGACGTATTGTTTAGTACCTTCCAGGAAAAACGCACCCACATGGCTATTGTTGTTGATGAATACGGCGGTACTAAAGGGATTGTAACGATGGAAGATATTTTGGAGGAAATTGTAGGGGAAATTTTAGACGAATTTGATAAGGAGGAGCAAAAGATTTATGAGCAAATCGACGACTATACGTACGATTTCAACGGCAGTGCCCCCATCAGCGAAATTTGTAGAATTCTGGATTTGCGGACGGATTACTTTGAAGCAGAGCGCGAAGGCGCAGAAACAATCGCGGGGTTGATGTTGGTTTTGCACGGAACTTTGCCCAAAGTAAATGCACGAGTAGAATGCAAGGATTGCGAATTGATCACTTTGGCAGCGTCTAAACGGCGCATCGAAAAAGTGCGGGTAATTCTGCCACAAATCGACGACAGTATTTATTCAGAAACAATAGAAAGCGTCTAAAAACGTTTGGTACACGATACAGCATATTGGTGTACTCTAAAAAAACAACTCGGTTTATGCGCGCAGAAAAATGGACGATAGGGTTATTAGGACTGCTTCTTTTTTTGGTAAGTTGCGAGAATGAGCGCCTTCCGTTTCCCAAACCAAGAACGTATCCCAAAGTAGATTATCCCGCTAGAAATTACGTTGCATTCGACCGCGATTACTGCGCGTTTAGTTTTGAATACCCCGATTATATGAAATTTGAACGCGATAGCTTATTGGTTAACCAAAGAGCCAAACATCCTTGCTGGTTTGTTTTACAGGTGCCTAGCCTCAACGGCAGTGTACATTTCACGTACACCGATATTGGGGGCGCCAACCAGACGGAAAACTTGCTCAAAGTGATTCAAGATTCGTATACCCTAACCGAAAAACACAACATAAAAGCGACGGGACGTACGGAAACCCCTTTTACAGATTCTGGGCGCGATTTGTTTGGCATTACTTACCAAGTGGATGGAGATGTCGCCTCACCTTATCATTTTGTAGTGACAGACAGCATTCAACACGCAGTTTGGGCATCGCTGTATTTCAACAGCCTGCCCGACGCGGACTCTATTGCGCCCATTGCAGCATTTGTGCAAAAAGATTTAGAGCATATTATTAATACCATCCGTTGGACAAGCCCCGAAGAGGAGTAGTTATGAAGTACCAAGAAAAGAAACCGCGCATAGATACCGATAAATTAATTTATGGACGGCACCCTGTACAGGACGCGTTGGAGAACGGTCTTTCTATTGATAAAATCATGTTGGCACAATCGGTGAAAGGGCCTTATGAAAAGACGCTGCGCCAGCTTTGTAAGCAGCACCATGTTCCGCTACACATTGTTCCAAAAGACCGGATAGACTACATTACAAGAAAAAACCACCAGGGTGTATTGGGTTTACTTTCGCACGTACAATACCAACAAATTGAAGATGTATTTCCCATCATTTACGACAGGGGAGAAGTACCGCTTTTGGTGATCTTAGACGGGGTAACGGATGTGCGCAACATGGGCGCGATTGCCCGCTCGGCGGAGGCGTTGGGAGCACATGCTTTAATTGTGCCTCAAAAGAAAACTGCACAAATCAATGCCGAAGCGCTCAAAACTTCTGCAGGCGCTTTGACTACTTTGCCTGTTTGTCGTACGGCCAGCTTGGGCAACGCGGTAGATTATTTACTGATGAACGGGGTGCAGGTCGTCGCAGCAGATTTAAAGGGCAACCAAGCATTGCACCAATTGGATTTGACCTTGCCCACCGCTATCATTATGGGTGCTGAGGATGAAGGTGTGCGTCCACATTTGTTGCGCAAATCTACTGCGTTTATGATCCCCATGTCGGGAAGCACCGATTCGTTCAATGTATCAGTAGCCGCAGGTATTATTTTATACGAAAGCAAGCGACAGCGCTTACTAAGCGAGTAAGACAGCTTAAGAAATAGCTACTATTTGTTTCAACTGCTTGCACATTGAGCGCAGTCGAAACGTGCAAGCAGTCGAAACAAGCAATAAAAGCACTACCCAACAGGGCGCTGGTGGCCTACTTCTACACCGCCGTTTTCACCACCAATGACCAACAACTCGTCTAAGTTTTCCATCAAAGCCAGCGTTAAGGCGTTGAGAGAAGCTTCCAATTCGTTGGGGTCAAGGTTGGGCAACTGCAAAGTATCGCGGAAAGCGACAATTTCAAAATCCTCTTGAGAACTGTTGAGTACAAAAGCGCCATGTACTAGAGAGCGGTTCATTTGCAATAAACGCTTAAAATGCTCGGGGTCTTCTTGGCGAATGGCGACAATAATTTGCTCTATGGTCAAAATGTCGCCTTCGCAACTGAGCAGCATGTTGCTCATGCCGCGTGTTTCGTCAGAGACGATAAAAATTTGGGCGTTGGGTTCTTCCAAGATAATGTCGCAACCGAGGTCTAACAAAAGATGGCGGACGTTTTGAAAATAGCTCATACTGGGTGTCTCTTTTTAGTGTGATACAGGTGCCTGCTGCACCTAAAAGATGCTTTATTTATGATTCTCCTTCTTCCAACTGTCGAATTACCCGCACTTTTTCCACACGGGTGCTGCTCACCTCTTCCACAATCAACTTATAGTGATTTAAAATGACAATTTCTCCTTTCTCAGGAATGGACTCTTTGGTAAATACAATTAAACCTGATAGGGTATGATAATCGTCGTTGTCGGGAATATCCAAACCATGTTCATCGTTGATAACTCCAATCTCACTGCGCCCAGAGAAAAGGAATTCGTTGTCATTTATTTTAATATCATTTTCTTCGGTATCGTGTTCGTCGGCGATTTCTCCAAAAATTTCTTCTAAAATATCTTCTAAAGCAATAATGCCCGCAGTGCCTCCCCGCTCGTCTACTACCCAAGCAATGTTCAGTTTTTCTTTAATTAGGCGATTCATAACATCTTGAGCAGGCATAAATTCATGCACCATTGGAATTTGCCAAAGCATTTCTTTGATCGAAGAGGCTTCTTCAAATAGACTTTGGTGGTGGATGTAACCTTCTATATAATCAATACTATCGTTGTAAACCAAAAGCCGAGACAGGCTGGTCTCTGTGAACATCGTGCGCAATTCCTCCAAACTCTGGTTGATTTCAATACCTTTAATTTCGTTGCGAGGAATCATACAATCGCGCACCTTAATGGTGTGCATGTAGAGGGCATTCTGAAATAAGGTAGTATCAATATCTTCGTCTTCTGAACTGATACTGGTAATAAAGTGGTCCAAATCATTGCGCGTGAATACTTGCTCGGTGGATTCTGTAGAAATTCTAAATACAACCGAAATGATGGCATTGGACGTCTTTATCATAATCAAAACCAAAGGCTTCAAAAAGACACTGATAAAACGCAGCGGATAAGCAAAGAAGAATAAAATACCCGTTGGGTTAATCTGAAAGGATACTTTGGGCAAAAATTCGCCAAAAATAAGCACCACCAACGTTGTAATTAAGGTCGCCTGAATGGTGCCAATCAGTGTATCGCTGTCAATGCCAAAATAAGTTAGTAAAAACTGGCCTGCCAAGATACTGAGGAATACCAGAACGATGTTGTTACCAACTAGCGTAGTACCTAAAAATTCAGAAGGCTTTTCTAGAAAATCGGCTAAAATATGGCTGCGCTTATTGCCTTTTTGGCGCTCTACTTCTACGCGCAGACGGTCGGCAGAAATAAAGGCAATCTCAATACCAGAGAAAAAGCCCGAAGAAATCAGAAAAATGAGAATGACGACAAGATCAAGTATCCACATAGGAGGGGAGCAACGCTTGGAAAGTTGCCTTTTTTCTTTAGTAAGAACGTATAAATTGAAGCCAGCAAAAAGCAGTTCTATATCCCTTGTGACTTTAAAAAATAGAGTATCTATAGAACAAGGTAACAATAAATATAGTTTTGCGCCTTATCCTATGGGAATTGATTTGGCAAAAGCCACAAAGAAACTGCACTTGGCAGCTCAATTTTTTTTTTATCTTTGTGTTACTATTCTTTTGATAAAGAAGTATTTCAAGTATGAAACCCACTACTGTTGTCGCTTTATCGGTAGTTATTCCTACCTACAACGAGGCTGAAAATATACCCGTTTTGCTAGAGCAATTAACCTGGGCGGCAGAGGTATTGGTAGTGGACTCTTTGAGTACAGATGAAACCCCAGAACTGGTGCAACAGGCAGGAGCTACTTTATTGGAGCGCGCCTGTGATACCATCGGAAAACAGAAAAATTGGGCCATAAAACAGGCCAAACACCCTTGGGTGTTGATTTTAGATGCCGATGAGCGCCTAACACCTGCACTGATAGATGAAATTAAAACACTGGTACAAAAGAATGATCGCTCTTATGTGGGATACGAAGTGTATCGCCAGAATTACTTCATGGGGCAGCCGTTGTCCTATGGTGGGTTGCAGCGCGATAAGGTGATTCGGTTGATACAGCGGGATCGCTGTGCCTACGACCACAAACAAGTACACGAAGCTATCCGTACCGAAGAGAAAGTAGGGCAGTTGCAGCACAAACTGTTGCATTATACCTACAAAAACTTGCAGCATTTTGTGCAAAAAAACGAACTTTATGCGCGCTGGTCGGCACAAGACCACCAGAAAAAGGTCAAAAAAATAGGCTATTACCACTTGTTGGTCAAACCAGTTGGCCGTTTTTTGACACAATATATTTTGAAACGTGGGTTTCTGGATGGGCAAGCTGGCTTGGTTTTTTGTGCGGTGTCTAGCTGGGCAGTTTTTTTGCGCTACGCCCATTTGAAAGAAGCAGCTTTAGAAAAAAAATGAATTATTAATTTTTAAACCTCTATATTTATACAAGAAGTTATTTTTCGAAGACTTCTATAACCAAACCCCAAGCAAGGTTAGCGCCAAGCGCAAGAAGCCTTAGTTTTATGTTTAAATTCTTATGTTTATGTCACACCAATATTTCCTAGTTACAATGAGCCTTTGTCTATTGCTTTTGGCAGGCAAAACGGAGGCACAACCCGCACCTACCAACAACCAAAAAACTGTCCGCACCGAAACCTGTTGGACGTATCCTATTATTAATGGCGTTGCTGCCAAAAAACCTTATTGCTCCGCGCGCATACAGTACAAGCGGGATGGAAGCAAATCCAAAATGACACTTTACGATGCAACAGGACAAGTCACCAAAGAGTATCTTTACGCGTATTCGGCAGGCCAATGCGAAACCTATCAAATACTAGCCGATGGTAGTAAAAGAATTACCAATACAGAGCGTTACGACAGCCGCGGCAACGTTACAGAACATGTTCGATATACCGCCGTCGGCAGTGTAGAGGACAAAAAAGTAACCCAGTACGACCGTGCAGGAAAGAAGACAAGAGAAGAATATTTCGTGGCAAACGAGGAGGTGTTAGAACGGGTATACGCCATTCAATACGACTACACGCACAATGCGATTCGCGAAAGCTACATCAACTACCGAGACCAAGAATCACAACTAGGCGCTACGGTGTTGGACGAAAACCAACTGCCTAGAGAATACAACCAATACGCCAGTTCAGGGGAACCCATCCGCAGCATTCGTTACGACCGCAATGTACAAGGGCGTTTGACATCTGTAGAGTTTTTGACGCCTGACAAAGCTGTTTCTATG